>JAFGJE010000262.1 GCA_016929245.1 Phycisphaerae bacterium | reverse complement strand
GGGCCGTCCAGGCCGGTTCGATTGATCCCGATTCGCTGGGCATGGACGAAGTCGCCCGAAACACCAACGCCGAAATCATCCGGAAAATCTGGCAAGGCGAGGAACTCTTCGACGCGATCGACGAACCCGAATCGTTCCGCGCGTTTCTACGCGAGAACACCCCGCGCCTGTTCAAACTCTACGAACAGGTGCTCAACGGCGCCTGCCGCGACCGGAACCTCCAAGCCGCCCTGAAAGACCCCGCCGCCTGGCGCGTTCCGGGATCGATGGAATTCATCCACCGGCTCAAGCGGGCCGGCGCGAAAAATTACTTCGTCACCGGCGCGGTGGTGGACATCAAACCGGGTACAGCGCCCGCGGGTATGCACGAGGAAGTCCTGGCGGTGGGATTTGACGTGGGCGAAGGAAAGGATATCGAAGCGCTGGAGGGTTCCACCTGGGACGAAAAGATTCCCAAGGTGGAAGTGATGAAGCGCCTCTGCCGTCAGGAGAACATTGATCCGGCGGCTGTGCTGGTCGTCGGGGACGGCAGAAGCGAAATCGCCGCCGGCGCGGACATGGGCGCCGTCTGTCTGAGCCGTCTGCCCGCCGACGCCGCGCGCCAGCGCGAACTCCACGTTTCCCTGGGCACGCACATGATCGTCGCCGACTACACCAGCCCGCGATTCCTGCGGATGTTCGAGGCGTAACGGGCTTTCCCGGAGGGAACGCTTGCGTATGGAACGCATTCCGGACACAATGCGCGTATGTCGATCCGGAATCCTTCTTCCCTTTGGTTTCGCATGAAAACGGCGTTGTCCACGCCGTGGATTTCCTCGCGGCTTCGTCGTCGGTTCGGCGCCCCGGAGGAGCAAGGCCGACAGGGGATTTTGACGCTGCTGCGCGACGAGTGGCGCTCACCCGGCGCGATCGACCGCGAAGGGGAGGACGAACAGCCCGAAGGCATGCTCCGCGACCTGGAAGAACGCACCGAGCGCAACCGCCGCCTGGTAATTCCCTGGCTGGATGCCGCACGTCGGCTGGCGGGAGCGAAGATTCTCGAAGTCGGCTGTGGTACCGGTTGCGGTGTGATTCCACTCGCGGAGCAGGGCGCGGAGGTCACGGGTGTGGATCTGCGGGACGATTCCCTCCGCGTCGCCGAGGCGCGCCTGGCGGCGCAACATCTCTCGGCCCGGCTGATGAACGTCGACGCCCAAACACTCTCGACGCACTTCGCGGGTGAATCATTCGACATGATCCTCTTCTGGGCGTCGCTGGAGCACATGACGCCCGCGGAGCGAATCGCGTCCCTCCGGGAGGCATGGGATTTGTTGTCGTCGGGCGGCCTGCTGGGTGTGATCGACACCCCCAATCGCCTGTGGGATTTCGACGCCCACGCGTCGCGCCTGGCGTTTTATCACTGGCTGCCCAGTCAGATCGCGCTGCCCTTCGCGGCGCGAAGTTCCCGGCCTTCCTGTCGGGCGCTGGCGGACGGCGACGAGGAATCGCTCTGTCGTTATGGCCGATCCGTGAGTTTTCACGAGTTCGCGCTGGCGATCGCGCCGGCCGAGTCGCTCCAGGTCGTCAGCGGGCTGGATGAATTTCTGCGCCGGCGAAATCTCCCCCGCCTCTTTCGCCGGCTACTCAGTTCGGATCGACGATATTCCGGCCTGATCCGCCGTCGATGCCCGCAAATTCATCGAGCGTTTTTTGAGGAATCTCTCCAACTGCTCCTCCGCAAGCCGTAATCTCGCTGCCTGCGCATCGTTCGTCGTTCCCATTTCGCCAAGTAGAGCCAAAAAATCTAAAATTCTTAACTCCAATAATATCAATAGGATACGTCACGCTATCATTTATTTTGCAATTTATTCTTTAATTTTGTCATATTATTTATATAATTTAATTATTATAGATAGTTTTTTATAATTATAGATATTTCAGGGGTGTTGGGGGGATGGAAAAAGAAAGGCTTTCGATGAATCCATTTCTCTGGAAGCGAGTTTCAAAGGCCTCCCGGGCGGTGTAGCCCGTGACGGCTGATGTCGGCAGATGTTTTTCACGGTACGGGACAAGAAAGGAGCCTTCTATGTCCGAAAACAAGCGATTTTGGAGTCTGGTCGTACTGTTGTCCGTTTTGATGATCGGGAACACTGCCTTCGGCTGGGGCGGGCCGACGCACGCGGCGCTGACCGAGATCACATTTGACGATCCCGTCGTCGCTCCGCTGCTATCCGGGATCAATCAAAGCGCGATCGAAAGCTGGACGGGGGAACCGCCCACGGACCTGCCGCAATGGTCGTCCGTGAGGGATCGATACTACATCGAAAGCGCCGGAAGCGTCGGCGGATACGACTGGTGGGACGACTTTGACGAAACCACGCGTCTGAAGTATCTGACCCACTCGGCTGCCGACTGCGCCGTGCCCCTGGGACACGCCCCGGCCAACCAGGTGTATACCAACACCATCGCCGAGGCGATCTTGGAGGCGCAGGTTTCCCTGTGGGGCACGTACCCGTCCGTTTCCGGCACGACCTACTACACGCACAGCCAAACCAACAACACCTGGGACCTGGACGGCACGCGCGGCAGTTTCATGAGCAAGTTCCAAAGCGCCGTTCTCGACAACGCGTCGTGGTTCAAGAGCACGAAGAACTGGTTAGGTCTTCACGGCACCGAAGACAACCACGACGCCGGCTGGAACGGCACGAAACTCGCCCTGATGGTTCAACGGGCCGTCATCGTGGATTACTTCCTCGCCAGGCAGAGTCCCGTCGCCGACGCCGGCGGGGATCACATGGTCAGCCCGGGCGAGACGGAACAATTCAACGCCTCCGACTCCTACGATCCCGATTCGATCAACTGGAGCAGCAACGGAACCTACTGGAACAACGGCGGAGGCGTGGTCGGGTATTACTGGGATTACGACTACGACGGAACCTGGGACTGGGTGGACAACGATCCCTACGACCAGCGCACCTATAACCAACTGCTGGCGATGGGTATCCAGACGAACCAGTGGGTTCGCTACAACTTCGCGATCCAGGACGACGAAGGGAAAATGTCCTACGATTCGGACTTCCTGTACCTTTCCACCGGCGGGGCGCCCGAACCGGCGACGATGAGTCTGCTGGGAGTGGGCGCGTTGGCGATGTTGAGACGACGGAAAAAGTAATATCGTAAAAGATGAAATAGTAAAGTTCCTTTCGCGTATCGAACCCGCGAAATGAGGTCAGGACGAGATGGATGATCCGTCTCGTCCTTTTTTTCGGGGGAGGGGAAATTGGTACTTGACGTGGACCAAAATATTGGTACACTCCATACACCAATTTTGGATGGACGGATCATTGGACAAGGAACACCTGCACAAGAAGATCGCCAAGGAAATCATCGCGCTGGTCGCCTCCGGGACGTATCAGCGGGGGCAGCGCCTTCCCGCCGAGCGCACGCTTTGCCTGAAATTCGGCGTCTCCCGCGGCACGCTGCGAAAAGCCCTGGCGAAGCTGGTGGAACTGCGCGTCGTGAAGATCAAACCCAACTCGGGGATTTTCGTGGAAAATCCCTCCCCGGAGGGAATGCCCCGAACGTACCTCCCCCCGGAATTCGAGAGCGCCTCGCTGTGCGACATTATCGAAGCCCGAAAGGCGATCGAGCTGGCCGCCGTCGAACAGGCCTGCCGAGGCCTGAAAAAATCCGACGTGCAGGCGCTGGAATTCCTGCTGGAACGCATGCGGGAGAATCTCGACGACCTGACACCGTTTCTGCAGGCGGACATGGAGTTTCACCAGCAGTTGGTCCAGGCCAGCGGAAACGTGGTGCTCCGAACCGCCTTCCTGGCGATCTACGACTACCACCGGTTCTCCTCGGTGTTCACCTCCCAGCACGAGGGCGAAGAGGAGGCCGCCTACGAATTCCACCAAAAACTGCTGTCAGCCCTGAAGCGAAAGGACGCCCCGGTCGCCCGACGCATCTTGAAACAGCACCTGGATCACATTGTGAGATACGAAAGCAAAACGCCTAAAAAATAATGGAACCCATGCGAAAAAACAATCATCCACGGATTCCGCGGATGAAAGAAGGATTACACGGATTCTTCTTAAAAGGAAATCCGTGGAGAATGTCGGAATCCGCAAGAAAACAAGGAATCCTTTCATGAGCGACCAACCGCGATTGTGTTTAGTCGGCGGGGGGATGATCACGCGAATCCAGATCCTCCCGACGCTGTACTATCTTCAGAAGCAGAACGTGATCGGCGAGATTCACGTCACGGCGCTGAACAGCCCGCCGATTCGGGAACTGCGGGACGATCCGACGCTCGCGAAGGCGTTCCCCGGCCAGGGGTTCATACCGCATCCGGATCCCGCCAAAGTCAAACCCGACGAGATGTTCCCCGACCTGTACGAGGAAGTGTTCGCGGCCGCCCCCGAGGGGAGCATCGCCGTGGTGGCGGTGCCGGACCAGTTGCACTACCGTATCGTCAAGTCGGCGCTGGAGCGCGACCTGCACGTCTGCGTCGTCAAGCCGCTGGTGCTTCAGCACGCCCAGGCGGTCGAGATCGAAAAACTCGCCTACGAGAAAGGCCTGCTCGTCGGCGTGGAGTATCACAAGCGGTTCGACTACCGCAACCTGATCGCGCGGAAGGAGTATCGCGACGGGCGGTTCGGCGAGTTCCGCCTCGCCCAGGCCCACCTGCACGAACCGTGGTACTACCGCGACAGCAATTTCCAGAACTGGTGCACGTGCGAGAACAGCGACTTTTTCACGTACATCGGCTGTCATTACGTGGACCTGGTCGCCTTCATCACCGGCCTGAAGCCCGTCAGCATCAGCGTGTACGGCCTCCGCGACAAATACCCCAACGGGCGGGAGGGATTCCTGTGGACCGACGCCCGCGTGATCTGGGAAAACGGCGGCGT
>JAFGJE010000261.1 GCA_016929245.1 Phycisphaerae bacterium | reverse complement strand
ATTTCTTTCCAAAACACAATCCCTTTTGTTCATGCAAAACTGAATATGGGATCGAATGTGTGCAAATATTTTTGACAAATATATATGCGCATTTATAATTTATATATCATTTAAAACAATTGGCTGTATAATCGGAAGTACCATGACGCATAACAAGAATCCTGGAGGAAGACGCTTTCAATGCCTTCGGCGCCGAATACCCATTGGGCCCGGCGGCGGGTTCCTAAAGTCGGCGGGTCGAATTGTATCGAGTTGCCCGACGCCCGATGATTCGGTGACGGCAGGCCTATGATCTTTCTCGCTCCAGGATCGCTTTGATCGAATTTTTTTGAACTATTTTGGAAATTTTTTAAAAAATTTTGGAAAAACAATCATGTCGAATTCAAACAATGGAAAACCCCGCGTATTGTGCATGGCCGATCTTTCCCTGGTCCCGACGGCCAGGCAGGAGATCCAAACCGTTGCCCATGTGGACTACATGCCCGCGAATCCCTCGCGATTACCGGAGTTGATCGGCCGGTATGATGCCTTCTGGGGACACGTGGATTGCAAGCTCAACAAGGCGGTGCTCGCGCGGGCCGGGAATCTGAAAGTGATCGCCACGGCTTCGACCGGCACGGATCATATCGATAAGGCGGAGTGTCAACGTCGGGGAATTAAAGTCTTGTCCATCACGCGGGACTACGATCTTTTGGACACGTTCACCGCCACAGCCGAGTGCGCCTGGATGCTTTTATTGAATTGCATGCGTCATTTTCGCTCCGCCCATCGAGCGGTACTGGATGAAGGACGATTCCGAGGCGAGGATTTCATCGGCCGACAGCTTTCGCGACGCACTCTCGGCGTGTTGGGGCTCGGACGGCTGGGTAAAATGGTCGTGGAATACGGCAAGGCCTTTCGCATGCGCGTCCTCGGCTGCGATTGGAAGGACATCGCCATTCCCGGTGTGGAAAAAGTGGATTTCGAAACCCTTCTTCGTCAATCCGACTGCATCTCCATCCACATTCATTTAACGGAGGAAAACCGAAATCTTTTTGACAGTACTGTTTTGGGGAAAATGAAAGCCGGCGCCGTGCTCGTCAATACATCGCGTGGGGATATCATTGACGAGCAGGCGTTGCTGGCGGCATTGCAATCCGGAACGCTCTCGGCCTTCGGGGCGGATGTATTGCATGACGAGTGGCGAACGGACATGCGGGAAAGTCCCGTCGTGCGATACGCCCAGGATCATGACAACGTTGTTCTCACGCCGCATATCGGAGGCTGCACCGATTTGTCCATCCGCGACGCTCGAATCTTCACGGCCAAAAAACTGGCTTCCTATATTTCCTCCATGGTATAAACTTATTTCAACGGTATCCCGGCGGATTGTCCGTTTGGGGTGATTCCTGCAACAACCTCAACAGCAGAACAAACTGAAAACATCATGAATCCCGAAATTTCCCTCTCGAATTCCCCCGAGGAATTTCCTGCCTTCAACAAACTCTACAGCCTGGTCGATATCCCTTGTGAGCTCAGTCCGGGCAGTCCCAATGAGTATTATTCGAATGGCGATTACTGGTGGCCTGACGAAACCAAAACCGACGGTCTGCCGTATATCCGGAAAGACGGCGAGAGCAATCCGGACAACTTTTTCGGTCATCGTCAATTGATGATGAAAATGGCTTGGTTGTCTTCAGAATTCACTCTCAAATTCGAGCGGACGAAGGATAGGAAATATGCCCGGCAGGCATGGGACGTTCTGCATCACTGGTTTGTCAAACCGGCAACCAAAATGCAGCCTCACTTACAGTACGCCCAGGCGATTCCCGGCCGTTGCACGGGACGCGGTATCGGTTTGATCGACACGTTTTATCTGGTGGAGACGGCATTGGCGATTCTCCGTCTGAAAAAACTCGAAGCGCTCGATCAGGAGCAATTCGGCGCGCTTCGTGGATGGTTCGCGGACTATCTGCACTGGTTTTCGACAAGCGAATTCGGTTTGAAAGAAAAGGCGGAGGCGAATAACCACGGCACCTATTGGCATGTGCAGGCGGCGGCGTTCGCGCTGTTGACGGAGAATCAACCGATACTGGAAATGTGTCGTGAAGATTATAAAACGGTTTTATTACCGGGACAGATGGCGGAAGACGGTTCTTTCCCACGGGAGATCGCGCGAACCCGACCCTATGGCTATTCGATATTCAACCTTGAGGGCATGGCTGCGCTGTGCCGGATTTTGACGACCCCGGAAGACAATTTATTTCATTTCCGAACCCCGCGGGGATTGAGTCTTCGCGACGGAATCGAATTTATGTATCCGTATTTGGTGGATAAGAATTCCTGGCCTTACCCGAAGGACATATTATATTGGAACTCCTGGCCGAACAAGCCTTCCTGTTTGCTCTTCGCGGGAAAAGCGTATCAGGAACGGAAATATCTCGATTTGTGGAATACGTTACCGCGTTCACCATGGGATTTCAAAACCGCTCACGGCACATTAGTCCATAATCATGAATTGTGGTTTTAAAAAAGGGAAAGGCCGGCACGCATTCGGCATCCTCGCGGCTTGGGAAGGCCGATTTACCATTCATTCCCGGCAAAACAGCTTGATGAAACCATTCCTCCAAAACGTGATCGGGAGGGACAACTACGAATCTTCGCCGTTCGGCAGGAACGCTCCCAGGGCCTTGAGCGTCTTCTGGAGTTCGCGGATATCGATGCCGCGCGTATCGAGACGGTGTTTCGCCGCCATTGCCGCCGCGGCGCCCGCCGCCTGGCCGGTGATGTAACAACCGGGCATGACGCGAATCGAGGCCTGCATCTGGCGGTCCGTGGAGACGCATCGCCCGGCGACGAGAAGATTCTTCAGACCCCGCGGCGTCAAAATGCGATACGGGATGCCGTAACTTTCACCCTTGCCCAGTCGGAGAGTGGTGTACTCTTTTTGAAACGCTTCGTAACTTTCCTTGTCCGGGCGGGCGACGTGAATATCCACGGGATAGGAATACCGGCCGATCTCGTCGTCGAAGATCGCGCGGCTTTGAAAGTCGTCGATATTCAAAACGTAATCGCCCTCGATGCGGCGGGTCTCGCGCACGCCCAGCAAGGAGCCCGTGGCGACGAGTTCCATCGCTTCATACCCCTTGAGGTATTCCTTGTAATAGCGTTCATATTCCAGCAGTGACTTTCGGCCCCATACGTACGCGCGGGTTAAGGACTCTTCCTCCGTGCCGTCCAGGTCGAACGTATGGCCGATATTGCCGCCGCCGAGAGTTTCGCTCAATTGGTACATGCCCGGCAGGTGACGATCTTCCAGCGTAAAGACACCCGCCTCGAATGCCTCTTCGAGCCTGGCAGCCGCCCGGCCTTTATCCACGTTGTGGGCTTTAACCGTCGGCCAATCCACCTCCGTCCACAAACTGCACAGCGTGCCGGGCATCATCAGGCCGTTATCGTCGCCCTTCTTGTACGGGGCGCCCGCCAATGCGGCCACGTCACCGTCGCCCGTGCCGTCGACGATCATGTTCGCCCGGATCGCATACACGCCGCTCTTACCCGCGCAGATCGCCTCCTGAATACAGCCGTCCGCCACGGTCACGTCGATCAGTTTGGTGTAGAAGGTAAACGCGACGCCCGCCTCGGTGAGCAGGATTTCATACACCCGCTTGAGCACCTCGGCGCGAATCCCCCTGCCGTCGGGCGGCGGGAAACAGCCGCCCTGGCTGCCGAGGGCGTCGAAAATGTCCCTGCCGACGCCGCCGGCGAGAAAATTAACTCCGTCGGAAAACTGCATGAACGCCGGTACGAGTCCCGCGGTTCCCATACCGCCCAGGCAGGTGTGCGCCTCGATCAGCCGGACGCTCGCGCCCTGCCGGGCCGCCGCGATCGCCGCGGCACAGCCGGCTGGGCCGCCGCCGACGATCAATACATCCACGTCATACCGGACCGGAATTTCCCGACAATATGTCACTTTCTTCCGCATAACCAAACCTTCCCTGCCCGGCAGGCCGACGGGCGGTAAACTATTTTTCCTCGTTGGAAAACATTCTTGAAAACCTATGCACTGTTGCCAATGTGAAATTTCGCCTTGAAGGCCTGGGCGTAGTACTCGAAATATTTCAGGGGCACTTCCAGCACTTCGCCGTACCGATCCACGATCAGCGGGAACAGGCCGCCCTGGGAGGCGACCTCCGCCACCGTCGCCAGCATGGCGTCAATGGCGGCTGGGCCCTGGAGCATCTGACGCACTTCAATCCCGCCGATGAGGGGAAATTCACAGCCGAATTCCCGCCGTCGCTCCACGAGAGAAAATTCTCCCGTCGCATCCGCGCGAAGAATCGGCGTTAAGCCCGCTTCCACGATCAGGCTCCGCATCCTGTCGTCAAAACCGCGATGACGCGACAGCGGAGCAAGGGCATATTTCACCCCATTTTGCGAAGCCGTCGTCAGGAACTGCTCATAATATTTCTCCGTCAGATCCAGATACATCCTGGGCGAAATCATCATCTCGCCCTGGACCGTTCTGGGCGGCGGCGGGCCTTCGATGTCCACAAAGTCGATCCGGGCGGTTTCAAACGCCCGCCGTGGCAGTTCGCACGCGAATTGACAGAAAAAATCCGTCATGTCCCTGACGAAATCGAAATCGTCGAACAGTTCGGTGAGCATTCGTTCAAAGCCGATGGCCTCGCAGGCATGATTGAAGCCGTGAACCATGCAGATCGCCACGAGATGCGACGCGCTCTTCGTATCCTCCGCCGCCTGCTCCCAGGTTTTGGGATAGTCCAGCGGATAGACCGTCAATCCTCCGGGATCCTGTATCGTCCGCGGATATCGCTCCGGCGAGTGGGGATCGTATCGAAACCGGATCGCTTCCAAATCCTCGCGGGTTGTTACCGGCGTTTCCACGGTGCGCTTGGCGGACAGGTCGCCTTTGGTTCTGGCGTGAACCCGCTCTAAAACCGTTCCGGTGCGAACGTCATACGTGTAATGATAGTTCCCCTTCGGCTCGATCTCCCGCTTCCCGAAACGGGGCACGGCATAGATGTCGGGCTCGATCCACTCCACGCCCCTGCCGACATCCAGCCAGTTCGTCGCGCGGTCATTGCCCGCCTCGTCGAAGCCGAGATGCTCGAAGGGATTCACATCCACGGGTAACCCCTGGTCTACCCAACGGTGCTGGTGTACCCATTTCAAATGTTGTACACAAATAAACGGCAGCCGATCCGGCGGTTCAAACCGCATGATCGTGTGGAATCGTTCGCGTAATGTCATCGATTTCGTCCTTAAAAATCAGGCGGAAACACACACCTGCAGCCGCAGCAGTCTCGCGGCGTTGTTCCAGAAAATGTCCTCGACGTCGGAATCCTTCAGCTTCGCCGCCCAGCAGGCCCACTTCAGGGAGCGAAGATCCTCCAGGCCCACCAGCACCGGAGAAAGGGCTTTGTGTCTGGCTGAGTTCCAGATCGGCATGGTATCGTGAAGCCAGAGGAAGGAATCCGCCACGGCGACGCAACGGCCTCGCGCACAGCCGGCGAGTATGGCGTCGGAACCGTACAGAAGTTTTTGCGGGCCGAAGTATCGGAGGATCGCCAGGTGCGCCATCGCCTCGGAATTGGCGCTCATGTCGAAATACAGGTTCTCCAGACCCTTCAGTTCGGCCAGTCCCTCCAGGTTGTGGGCCGGCTGAAAACCCCGGGCGGAATGGGCCAGAATCAACTTCATGCCCGGATAAGTTCGGCAGTAGTGGCGAATCCAGTGAAGGTTGTCCGGATCGGCCACGGCCCGGTGTTTCACCATATGAAGCGTGACGACCCATTGTTCTTCATGTGCGACTTTCGCGAGGCGTTCCGGAAAGTAGTCCGGAATGTTCGCTTCCCAGGTGGGCGTCGTCGTCGCGAGGGAATGATAGACTTTCAAACCGTGCAGCTTGAGTCGCTTGACTTCCTGGCGGACAAATTCCGGGTCGTCTTGAGGCCCGGCGAAATACTCTCCCCGACACAACGGATCCCTGGCGATTTGTGCGGCGGTCCATTCGTTTGCCTGGGCGTTTTTGCCTTCTATATCAGCGTAGGCAAGAAACAATGCAGCCACGTTGCGGCGGGGTAAAAGCCATCCAATGCATTCCTGATATTCCTCGTACCCCGCGGTCGCGGGCGCCGTCGAAAGCGCCGAGGGACAAAAATCAGGATGATGAAAATGGGCGTGGGCGTCATACACGCGGTCGGGCACGAACGATTCGAGTTCTCTCTCGAAAAATTCCACGTCACACGCCAGGGGACTATACGTTTTCTTTTCCATTTTGTCCTGTTCTTTTTCTTCAGTCGGTGAACCGAAAACTGTATACGCCCGCATTGCGTACATGGAAGCGAAGATACGCGGGCTTCCCTTTCAACGCGGACAGGTCGTCGTTGCCATTGAACTTCACACGCAATGCATAGCCATCGCCGTTGACCACGTCGCAGTCTGTCACATCGAAGCCTTCATAGCAACCTTCATCATACTGCTCGTTAGGCCGATGGGATCGCTTGGAGAACCCCACGCGTATGGAACCCGCCTGACGCATTTCGCAATTCAATTCGAGATATTTGCCGCCGACGATCAGTTCTTTCGTCAGAAGAAAACCGTCGCGCTGCCCGGCAAATCGGCCTACCATACGGCCCTTCTGCAAAAGAGCGACGCCTATACCGCCGGGATTCTCCCGGCGGTCCTTCTGGCCGTACGGTGTGCCGGTGTAGTACAACAGCCAGTGATCGCCTTGTTCCACAGGGCTTCCCGCCGTATAGAGGAACGCCTGTCCGGCGTCCCAACTGCCCTCCGGGCCTCGTTCGAAAAATGTAGGCCGACCGGGCAGACGAGACCATGTATACCCGTCCGCGCTGGACATGATTTCACTTTTCGTCAACCCGGCCTGGGTTTCGTCCATGTGAGACATAATCGTGATAAAGTGGCTGCCGTGTTTGAACACCGTCCACAGGTCCATATCCATTGGCGTGGAGTCCAGTTCATCCGGGAACATCACGGTCCGCGGGAACGTCCAGTTGTGCAGGTCGGGGCTTGTCATGACGGCCATGCGGCGCTTCGGATTGCCGATGCGGGGCAGGTCCGCCGCTTTGGGGTAAAAGGGCACAACCCGAGGCCGAACGAAAAGAAACCATCGCGAAGTCGCCGAATCCCAGACCAATGTGTCCGACCCGTCATTGCCGGGCGCCACGACGGGATTTCCCGGATCCTCCGTCCAGGTCTTCCCGTCCGGCGAGTACAGCAGATAGTGGGCCTGGACGTCAAGCAGCGTGGGCCGGCGGTCTCGATACATCATGATGAACCGACGAGAGGGATCGCTTGGGTCGGGATTGAGAACCACGGTGTGGGCCTGGGCCTTTGTCGCGCCGGTCGCCGCGATATTCGTGTTCGTCATGCCCCGCCAGGTGTGCGTGTTCAGCGCGGACTTGGTCCATTCCATGCCGTCCCCGCTTTCGGCGTAACAGGTAAAATACGACGGTCCATGCTTCTCCATGCTCCATTGGTCCATCAATTCGGGGACAAACTGATACTGCCACGCCTCCGTGCTATGGGCGGTGTAGAGCATGCGATACAGGTCGGCCTGTTCGTCCCATAGCACCCTGGGCGCCCCGATCCACTCTTCCCACGGCTGATCCCCGCACATCAGCCTGCCCGTCGGATGCCGTCGCGGCTGGCAAACCACGCGCTGCATATCCCACATGTCTTCGAGAATATGATCGTCGATGAGGAGTTGTTCCGTGGCGCCGACGTCCATCGGCGCACCGTCTCGATAGCTCATTTTATTCTTCCGTTCTTTCGCCGGAGCTTCCGCGTATTACTCCGCATCCGTGAAGTTTACCTCAAGTACGCCGGATATGTATCCCCTAAAATGTCAGAACCGCTTTGTATAATCCCGGTTTTCGGCCGATCAGATCATCGAAAGCCTTCCGGATATTCCGCAAGGGATACGTTTCGATCATTCCGCGGAAGTCGAGTTTGTTTTCCGATAACAGCGCTAATCCTTCGGCCATGGCCTGCGTTTTTTCGTCGTGCCGTCTGACGTGGCCGTTGATGACATCGATGGCCTTGTAGTTCCATGTTTTCATGTCCACGTTTCTCATGCCGTTATCGGATTGATGATAACCGACAAGAACGATCCTTCCATGCTGTTTCACCAAAACGGTGCACAGGTCGATCACGGAAGCGACGCCGGCGGCTTCGATCACGACGTCGAATTCCCCAAGCTCCTCCAATATCCGCCCCGGTGTTTTTCCCGTCGGGTCGTATTCATGTGTCGCGCCGTGCAGGAGGGCGGTGTTTCTTCGCCATTGGATCGGTTCGACGGCGTGGATTTCACCGGCGCCCAGAATGGAGGCCATCTGAACACATCCCATGCCCATGTACCCGCATCCGATGACCGCGACGCGATCTCCCTTCCGGATTCCGAACCGTCGCGACGCGTGGACAAAGCAGGAGATCGCCTCGCCGATCGCGTACGAAAGATCGAGATTGTCGGGAACTTTAACGACAAAGTCGCCGCGGCATGTAAAATACTCCGCGTACGCGAGACCTTTGATCGAGGTGACTTGATCCCCGACGAAAACATTCTTCACGGATTTGCCGACTTCCCGCACGACGCCGCCGCCTTCATGTCCCATGGGAACGGATTCCGATAGTTCTTTTCGATTCGTGTATAAAAATACGTCTCCCTCGCAGATTCCGCAGGCCGCCGTTTGAATCAGCACGTCGTTATCATGGCAAACAGGAATCTCCCGCTCTCGGAGATCAAAACCGTCTTTCGTTAAATACGCCGTTAACATTTATATTCACCCGGAGTATGGATTCTAAACCATTGGGATTGAAAAACAGACATTTTCTGCTATAGTCACCGTAACCGATTGACCATAGTCATTCTACCTCTTATCGAGTGGATAAGTATGCGTAAACAATCAAAAAAAGCCTCCCGCGGCGATTACGTTCCGATTCCATTGCATCCGGAATTTCCTTTGTCGCCGTTGAATTACACGAGGCGAACGAACGTTTCGCCGATTGCTCCGCACGTTCACGATTGTTTTGAAATCGGGTATTGCCATGAAGGAACGGGAATCTTTGTCATCGAAAACAAGATCTTTTCCTTCCGGCCGGGCGATGCCGTGATCATCAATCACAGGGAAATTCACATCATGAAATCCAGCCGTTCCGACGAGGTGACGGTATGGAATTTTCTGAACCTGGATCCCGCGGCGTTGCTGTCCGGGCATATCGGCCTGCACGAGAAATGCCTTGAAACGGAATCGCTGTGCGGTGCGTCTTTTGAAAATCTGATTCGAAGTGAAACCAGCCCGGAGATCGGTCATACCATCCTGGAGATTATCAATGAGATCAAAGAGGAACCGGACGGATACCGATCGCGCGTCAGGGCGCTTGTCTGGAGCCTGATGGTTCAATTGCATCGGCGCGGCGGGGCCGCGTCCGTGGAGGGGCCCGTTCCGCAACGGAGGAAAATCTCGCGAATCAGTTCGGCCGTTGAGCATATTCTTGAAAATTACTCCACCCCGATTGAAATGACCACCCTGGCCGGCCTTTGCCATATGAGCGTCTCCAATTTCCGAAAAGTATTTCATGCCGCCATGGGCTGTTCCCCCCAGGAGTATATCCGCAACATACGACTCAAAGCCGCCGCTTCCCTTTTGCAGAATACGACCAAACCCGTTATCGAGATCGCCCTGACGACAGGTTATCCGACTCTGTCCAATTTCAACCGGCAATTCCAAAAAACCCACGGGACATGTCCTCGTAATTGGCGAAAGAATCACATGCATCCCTGACGTGGTTCACGAGCGCGGACGCGGTAGGCCGAAATATCGGGCGGAATTCCCCGAACATCATGGTTGTTTCTCATTCATCCGCTGATTCTTTTGATAACGAAATACCAAGGTCGCCTTCCAGCTGTCGAACAATTTCAGGTCGACCGGCTGGTACATCCATTCCATGGTGTATTTGTCGCCTTTATCGGAAGACCATTTGTATATCTGGAGCAGAGGGGTGTTATCGAAACGTATCGTGATCGCCTCTTTTGTTTGTTCATCCCAGGTCGCCAGCCAATCGCCGGTGATCGGCGCGTGATTCGATTTTGACAGATACCGGATCATATCCTTCGGCAGGCCGGCGCGAGGGATAAAAATTTTAGCCGGTTCCTTTTGGACGAACACGCCTTTGTCGGTTTGATAAACCAGTTTGTCACAATCGCCGAGAGAAAGGCCGTTATGCGACCAGTACGAGAAGCGAATCACCGGTTCGGGAGACTCGTTGGTTATTTTCAGAGACACGGTGATATCCGCGGTGGTTTCGTCGATGGAATAGGTTTTCGCGAGCACCAATCCGGGGATGGCGGGAGTGGATATGTTTCGATGCAACGTCACGTACGCCTTTCCGTCTTTGACCCCGCGCTCGGCCACGCGGTAGGTAGCCGTGGGGGAAGTCTGCCAGCGTGCGCCCTCGGGGATCCAGAACAGGTCCATGCACCCGCCGAAGGTTTCGCCCTGGCGGATAAGATTTTTATCGCTCCCGCCCGTTTTCCAGCCCCACAACCGGCCGCCGGACGGGGTGATCCACACTTTCTGCACCGGCGAGGTCATCACGACTTCCAGGCCGCCGTCATTATCCATATCATCCCAGGCGATCTTCAGATTTCCTTCCCGGATTTCACCGCCCTGGTTCGAGGCCTTGGACTGCTCCCGCCGTTGCTTATATTCCTTTTCCGTATCTTTAACACAAACGGTCTTTTCGGGCAGGTTTTCCTTTTCCTGCGTTATTCGGAGAAAAACAACCTCCGAAGGGGGAATTTTTACCAGTACACCTTGCTTAAGCTGAGCGGCGTTCCATGTATCGCTCTGTGCGGAAGGCGTCAGCCGCGTGTTGGAAACGGCGTCATACACCTTGTATCCGTCTTCCGGCCAGGGGATCTTCGCGGAAATTCGGACATAGGCCGTCTTTTCCGGATTCATGTTGAACACGGTAATCAGGCGTTCCTTTTGCATCTGAAACGCGCGGAACGTTAAATGATCCCGCCATTCGGGATAGCGAATCATGTGACGCTTGCCGTTGATGATCGTTTCCGATTCCGTTTCAGGCAGACCTTCCACGGTCACTTTTTGATCGATTCGGTTCCCTTTTGTGAAGAACTCTTCGACGGATCGGATATTGGCCGACGCCCGGGCCATCTGCCACAGATACATCGTGCCCATCTGACGTTGCAGGTCGGGCCAGAAACAGATGCCGGGTTCCTGAAGCATGGCGGCTGTCAGGATATCCAGACGAATCGATTCCGGAGATCGCTGCGCGAAGTTGCCTCTCTCCCGCTGCAGGCCCGTGGTCGTCGTCGGCATCATCGGCTGGATCGCGTAGTCGGAGGTTTGTTCGATCATATCCGCCCAGGATTTCGCGCCGGAGGTATAGGTCATGCACGAGTGCGTGATCCCTTCCACATCGTAATAGGCGATATCATGATAGCGTCCGTCGGCGCCGCAGCCTTGCTGGGCGATCAGCAGCGCGTCGGGTTTGAGTTTCTTCAGATACGCGGCCCAGTTCTGGATCACCTTGCCGCCGAGATAGTCGTTGTAATACGTGTGATATTCCCGGGGATACTTCGTTTTAACCAGTTCCTCGGTTACCAGCGCCTCGTCCAGCCCCATATACTCGGCAAAGCCGGCCAGGGTGTTCTTGTCATAGGACAGGTGGTGCGGCATGAATTCCGCGTCCCAGAGAAAACCGTCCACCTTGTCCGCCAGCGCGGCGCTGAAACCGTTGTCCAGTTTCTCAAACGCATCCGCGCCTCCGCCGGCCACTTCGACCAACCAATTCTCGCCAAACTTCCTGGAAAAAGCTGGATTGCCGCCGGTGTGCCAACCCGGTGAAGCGTCCAGGATGACTTTCCCACCGTCTTCCTTATAGCGCTTAAAACAATACTCATTCCAACTGCCGACGTCCGGTTTGCGGCGTAAGAGATAACAGTTGATCCCGCAGGAACGATACAACTGATACACCCGCTCCCAAAGCTCTTTGGGAACCTGGGTATATAAGCTCCATTGGAAATGAACATTAAAGTTACGCGCGTACTGTTTTTCCGGCAAAGGGGGTAAGACAAGGAGTTTGGCGAATTTCTGGGAATACACTTCCTCGCCCGAATGCACCCGCCAGCGTAATTGTGATTCGGCGAGCGGTTCATTGACTTCGGCCCAGAGCGTAATCCAGGCGTTGTGAGTTAAGTTCCTTTTTATTCCCAGTTTTTCAATCGTAACGACATATGTATTCACGTCAGCGGAAGCATCGACTTTATGCATGGGTAAAACGGAATACAGTTTCACAGCCGACGGCGCTGTAATTTCAAGCTGGAGCGGAAAGGTGAATTTGCCGACATCCCCGGCAAAACCGAACTGTATCGGCGCGACGTTTTTGTCAATGATATACGCCCTGTTCTCGCCGTAGGCCCAGCGTCCCGGAAACAGGAACGCCTGGACCGGCTCGTTCAATTCCCGGAGCTTCAGATCGTCGAAAAATACCGAACCAATCCCTTTTCCACGCAACATCACAATCAGCTGCTTGCATTCCTTACCCAGGTTGAGTTGCCATGTAAAAGATTTCCAATCCGAAGATCGTTTCATTCGATGGTATTTTTTCTCATTCGCTTTATTCCGAATCAGGTCTTTCGGATCCTCCGTGTCATAGGTTTGAATCTGTAAAAATACGCCGACATCGCCTTTGGTTTTATAAAAACCGCTGATTTCATAAATTCCCGGCGAACATTTCACCGGCGGGGAATAGAACAAGCCTCTGGGTTTTTCCCCCGCCTGGGACGCTTCCTGTCCGATGATCTCGACGGCTTGCCTGCCGGAATGAGCGTCGGCTGTCCATTGATACGTTCCCCGGGTTTCCTCGCCGCTCCAGAATGCCCAAGTCCAGCCTTTGCCTTGCTCTTCGAATCCGGGATTGGGCAGCAGATTTTCTGTTTCCCCCGATTTCGCGCCAGCGTCAGCCGCCAGGACAACCCTATGGAAACCGGTAATTGCGGTGACAAGAACTGCGATAAAGACGGCGATACTCTTTGATCGAATAGACATGTGGAGTTTCCTGATGATTGGTCTTACAAGAGTCGTTCGAGAGAGAATTTATTCTATATCCCAGAAATTTGGAGAGTCATACTTCCAATTGGTCAGGGCGTCGGGATCGTATATGCTTCGCTCGGGATCGGAAGAATCGGACGCCTCGACGTAGGAAACATGTCCGTCGGCCCAGGTGGCATTGGTGCCGGAGTAGTTGTTGTGTCGAGGGTGCGCCAAGCCGCTTCGGTCCGAGCGCCAATACGGATACACCCACTCGCGGGGAAGGTCTTCGCCGATACCTCCGACAGAATCCGTCAACAGGATCGTCTCGGACAACGTTGCGATGGAGTCCAGTTTCGTGTCTTTTGGCAGTCCAAAGGCAGCCGGAACATATAAAATATAGTTCATTCCATATTCCGTCTTTGTCCAGACCCAATTGGAGGCGCCGGATGGAAAACTATGCAACGATGTATCACTGCCGACGGAAGGCCAGTGATCCGCGTAGCTGTTATCCATCCCGATGGGACAAAGAAATGTTCTGCCCTCGGTAATAAATCCTCCCGCCACCAGCCAGTAGGCCCACGGAGCCCGTTTGGAGCCGATGTACAACCCGACTTCCTTCGGAAGTTCTCCATCCCTCTCGGAAGCATACATGCCGAACCCCACAGCCAGGCTGCGACAGTTCGACATGCAGGCAGTGGTTTTCGCCAACTCCTTCGCCTGCTGCAGGGAAGGAAGGAGAATCGATACGAGAAGCGAAATGATCGCAATCACGACCAACAGCTCAATCAGGGTGAAGGCAGCCTTGCTTCGCTTCATTGTTTTATCTCCCGATCTGACACTATTATATTCTTTGTCGCCTGTCTGTTGCAGAAAAACTTTACACTCTCATGGAACGACCCGCCCGGGCGGACGGGCCGTTGCATGATGGATAGCCTAAAAACAATACCGGTTCCAAGAACTACTTTCGACGTCGCAACAGCGCCAATCCACCCAGGCAGAGTAAACTCACCGTCGCCGGTTCGGGCGAAAGAGCCGTCCGGATGGACTCCGACACATGGTCCGCCAGGTTCTGGTATCCCAGCGCAGTGTAGTGAACGTCATATCCCGGCGGATACATCGCCGGATCCTGTCGCAATTCCACCGAGAGTGTATACAGGTCGTCGGTGACGATCCCGTAATCAGCCATCACCGTCGCCGCGGCGGCGTTGTAAATCGGCGGGTCCGTCGGAAGACGGTTGCCGTCCGGCGGAACGACCGTCGTGGTCGCCCAGATCAAAGCGGCATCCGGCGAATGGGCCTGCATGATGTCGATGATCTGCCGAAGATTGTATTGGTACTCTCACCCAACAGAAGGACGCGAGGTAAGGGTTCTTCCGCCAAGGCGGAGGAACCAAAAATACCGATCCCCAGAAAAAGGAAAACCAGATTTTGACGTGAAGACAACATACAGCTTCCACTCCTTGTATCCATTTGGCTCAATGGTTTATTCATCGCTTATCACTTCTGCGGCAAAAAGGCAAAGACCTCTCCGGATCGTGTGCAGGAAGAGCAGGCTCTTCCTGCATACGATTGTTAGAATCATACGTCCCAGGTGAGAAATACTTCGTTATGCCGACCTTCGCTTCAGCAACGCCGCACCACCGAGGAGCAACAAGCTCATCGTCGCCGGTTCCGGGGTATACGTAACCGTCAGGTACGGTGTCGAAGAACCCTCGGAACTACCAAAATTCACACGGGTTCTGTTCACTTCATCCACTTCCCGAAGGAGGAATCCGCGGTTCGTCAGCGCGCCGGTATACCAGGCGTTCACGATCGACGTAACGTCGAACTCCACATAGCTGCCGTTCTGGGACGGGTTGATGACCAGGCTGCCGCCGTACGTGGTGGTATAATCCATGCCGGACACCGGACCGGCATTGCTGGTATCGTTGCCCCACTTCGTTTGGTGTCGAGCGAGTTCATACCAGCATACTTCGCCTGCGGCCGCATCCGAAGCGACTTTGGTGCCCATGTTAAGGCTTTTCAGCATGGCGAAGGCGCTGATCGTTCTGTCGCCGACGCTGTTCTGGTCTTCCGCCGACACGAGATACATGCCCAGCTTCGCCGAGGTAATGGTCTGGCCCGCGGCGATCTGGTTGATACTGTTCGTAAAATCAACAAAACCAACCAACTCCTGACCCGCGGCTTCCCAGCCGACATTGACCTGCGAATACGCACCAAAGTTATACTTCTCACGGCCGCTTTCCGACCGGGCGCTGCCGTCCACCAGGCCGCTATACCCGCCCACACCGTTCTGGAACGTAATCGTGTCCGCCGACGCGACGGAGCACACCAACATCACCAGCATTAGTAGTCCAATTCCTGTGTTCCTCATTCTTCTGTCCTTTCCTTTTCTGAAGTAAACTCTCTAAACTTCACTCCAACTCACTTATTGTCCGGAACCTTTCCGGTTGTTTGGCGCTTAATCAGGCTTACCGGTACGTACTCATGCACAATCCCTCTCTGCCTGTGCATGATCTGGTTCAATAAAAGCTCAGCACCGCGGACGCCGACCTCACCCCGTGGATTGTCAATGGTCGTGAGAATCGGGCTTTTGACGGGATTTCTGCCTCGCTGTTCGATGTTGTCAAATCCCAGGACGGAGATGTCCTCGCCCGGCGTTACTCCCCGCGGCTTCATCGCGTTGACGACGCCCAATGCCGTCATGTCGTTATGGCAAAAAACCGCGGTGATCCGGCGGGATTGATCCAAAAACCGGCTGAAATTCTCCTGACTCACTGCCGTCCAGGCTTCGCTGTTTTCCGTCGCATCACGAGGCGTGTCAAAAAAACAGCTCAGGTTCTCGCTGACGTCCAGTTGATGTTCCACCATCGCCGCCAGGAACAGGCTGTAGTGATTGTTGTCCTTCGGGCCGACAAATCCGATCTTCCTGTGCCCCAGAGACGCCAGATACTCCACGCCCAGCCGATACCCATTCAACTTGTGGGTGTCCACGGTATTGACGCCGAATCGCTCCGCACGATAGTCGATGCTGACGTGGGGATATTCGTTCTCCAGCAGCAGTCTGGCCAACGGCTCATCCACCACCTTGGAAAGGAGCAAAATCCCATCGCAAAAATCGGTATCGGCTACCAGCCGCTTGAACGTATCGAGTTTGCTTTCGGGGTCAAAGAAAACCATGCTGAAGCGATAGCTGCGAGCCGATAGGCCCTTTTCAAAATTCCGAACGATCGCCCCTCCGTAGAGTTCCGGATTGAGCCATTCCGCCTCGTATCCCCGCCGAACGGGAGCGACGACATGATACGCGTTGGTTCGCTTACCCCGGCTGGACTTTACTCCGCCCAGACGCCTGGTCATGGCGAGGATGTCCTGCTTCCGCCGCGGGGAAATGCGGAGCGTCTGATCTTCTCGGAGCACCCGGGAAACCAGGCCTACCGAAACTCCCGTCATCCGAGCAATTTCTGTTACTGTCGTGCTCATGTACCGTTACAGCTTCGGATCGGATCATTGAGCAGGCCTTCGAACCAAAGCTGCCTTTCCTGAGCAAAATGCCAATCGGCGACAAACAAACGTCTTCCAACTTCTTTACCTTTTACCATAATCATATACCAACGTCAAGAAAAATACGGGAGAATGGCGAGAATGCGAAATATGTGTGTGGAATATCTTTAGTCCTTAATTGAAATGAGGTTACAAACATAGCCACATTTGACGAATCTCGGTAAAAAATTCCCTTGATCGTTGATGAATCGTTATTCCGTGGTGGGAAGGGATTCCCGCCACGCGAAAAACCATAAGAGTGTAATAGTCTCAGGAAACTTATTTATAGACTACGTACACGGGTTTCCAGATTTCCCCCGCGCCGGTCCGGTTGATCACGCCAACCGCGACGGCTGTGAACTTTCCCGTATTACCAGTTCGGGTCTGAATGAAATGGTCGTGGCCTGTGTCGTCCGCAAACGCAACGCGTCCAGAATCAGCTCCCGAGCCGTGTTTCCCATCTGCTCCAATGGAGTATGGAGCGTCGTTAAAGACGGCAGGTCGGGATAGTCCTCCGGCGTTAGGGTGTCGTTCGCGCCGGTTACAGCCAGAGTCTCCGGCACGGAGATACCCTTTTGCTTGAGGTATTCCAAGGCCTTGATGGCGACGTCGTCGTCACAACAAACAATGGCGTCGGGTTCCCGGGCCAGCAGTTGCTCCACGGCTGCGGGGATCCGTGAGAAATCCCGCTCCATAAACGCGGTTCGGGTGATGTCGGGGTGGCAGCCGAGACGTGTCCAAGCCCCCACCGCACCGGACAAAAATGCGGACGTCGTGCGTCCCCGAAAATGATCCAGCAAGAAAGAAATTTTTCGGCGTCCCGTCTCGAACAGATGGGCGATGAGCGTCTGCACTCCGCCGGCCAGGTTGTACTCCACGAAGGGCAGTTCCTTCGAGGGCGACTCAATGCCCAGGAAGATCGCCGGAATCTCCCCCCGCACTAACTCTGTAACATCCGTGGAAGCCAGCTCGAAAGACGTCAAAATCATGGCATCCACGATCTGGGATTGAATCGCATCTTTGAAATAAGTACCGCCGAGATTCTGATACGAGATATCCGAGGAAAGCAGCCGGGTTTCTATGACCGTTTCCGGCGAGGGACTGTGGTGAATGCCTCTCATCAGACCCAGTAAATACGGACTGGGCTTGGATCCGTAAAAGCCTTCCGGCAACACAATTCCGATTTGCACCTTTTCGGGCGCTTTTTTGAATTGAGAGTCTCCCGGGCCGGCCTGGTTGGTCACGACATACGTACCGCTGCCCTGGCGTCTTTCAAGCACGCCGCCGTGCACCAGAGACGCGACCGCTTCCCGAATGGTATTGCGGGAGATGCCCAGCCGCTGGCGCAATTCGGCTTCCGGGGGGATTTTTTCCCCGACCTTGTAGTCGCCGTGCTGGATGGCCGTCCAGATGTACTTTCGTGCCGCGGCGGTCTTGTTGTTTTCGCTTTTGATTTGAAGCATGTGAATATTCATCCTACAACTTTGCCATCATGGTAAATCAAAAGAAGGATGCTGTCAAGATGTTTTGGCGGCAAAATCATTTTTTTGGGATTCCCCAGGACATCTTATCTCATAAGCCTTTTATATATAAGTAATTTTGCAAAACCAATGCAAAAAACGATGTAGGAGGTTCTGGTTCTTCCTGTTCTGTTTGGAGAAAAATAAAAATAGCCATTGACAAAGAAGGATTTTTTGATTTAATAGATGTAGGATGATAGGATATTAATTACCTTGGTAATCATTGTCCGATTGTTCATGTGGTTGTCGGAGAATCATCAGGATAGGAATTGAAGTAAAGGAGAATCATTATGAGAAGCAAAGTTCTAGCGATTGGCTGTGTTATGACCGTCTTTCTAGTTTGTGTTTCGAGCGCCCAAGCCGTTCTGATCACTCACAGCACGGCCGGGACGCTGGTGAGCGATGGTTTCGAGGGCGTCAGACCGGGGAGTGATCCCGATAGCAATATCTGGACTACCGTAGATGCTGGGTCGGCCTTGGTTGAGGTTGTCAACGACGCCTCGCCCGGGCCTTATTCAGGGAGTCAGTACCTATACTCGTACCGCGGAACGAATGCTGCAACAGTAACCGCCAACTTCACAGACGTAATGGCATTGGGCGGCACCCTGCACTTTGAGGCCATGGTCTACACTAAGTATGAGGACGGAACCTATTACGGAAAACCGCGCATGGACTTTGCGGACGTCATTTACATTGGCGCCGGCCTCAAGAACAATCCACAAGAGAATATCTATGTCTACAATGGGAGTGCGTTTGTTGATTCCGGGTTGGACATAACCTACAACCAGTGGCAGAAGTGGGAAATCGACTACGATATCGACGCCGGCAGCTACGAGATTACTCTCGACGGAACTTCCTCGGGTACGTTGACTCATTTCGCCGGGGGAACGACGCTTGATAAGATGACGTTGACTCACTTGAATAATTATTCGCCTGTGTATTGGGATGCCGTTCCCGAACCAATGACCTGTCTGTTATTGTCGCTTGGTGGCGTGCTGTGCATGGTTCGAAAAAGGAAGTAATCTTCAAATGTCGGCGTTTCCCACGCGATATAATAGTGAAAGAAAATGAAACCCGGCCGGTAAGTCGGCAGCCTGGAAGAGAGGTTCAGCCTCTTGCCGGGTTGTCGACTGCCGGCTGTGGGTGTTCCCTGGGCACTAGATTGACGGATGTGCGCATGCCGAAACCTGGCTCTCACAGACACGACGGTTTCACGCTGATTGAACTTTTGGTGGTGATCGCGATTATTTCCCTGCTGGTTTCGATCCTGCTGCCGTCGCTGCAACAAGCCAAGGAACTGGCCAGGCAGACCGTCTGCATGACGCAGATGCGACAGGTTCTGGGCGGCTATCAGTTCTGCGCCGACGAGAACGACGGCCACATCCCCAACGTCGCGGGCGCCTACGGGCAGTATCATTCCGGTTATCCACCCCCCACCGGCGCAGTCACATGGCCGTGCGATATGATGTTTTATCGCAAGGAATCCGGCTTATGGCGTATCGTGACCAATTATGCCCGCTTATGGTTTCGCGGCTACATAGAACAGCCGGAACTTTTCTACTGCCCCTCGCACGAAGATTGGAATCTCGAAACGCGATGGAATCTGATTTTGTCCTCTTCCAATCCCGAAACAGCGATATTTAATCCGAGCTTAAATAAAACATGGTACGACGGTTCCTACAAAACACGTTATGTGGAGGATGCCCTCTACGTCGGTGGCGGATCGACATACGAGGAAGTGGAATCCAATCTCCACGACATTCCTCTGGATGCCCATTTTTATGCGTGTTTACACCACTTCGACTCCGACGCCGATGCGGGAATTATGCTGGGCTATTCGGACACGCATGTCGAGTTCGAAAACACACAATCCCGCGAAGAGCTGGGCTGGCGATAATTTTGGCTGGTAGAAAGCAGCCTGTTCCTTAAGCTTTTCCGAGATATTCACGGATTATAATCGCTATATCCTAATATCAACTATAATGAAAGAAATGCCATGAAGATAATATCATACATTTACCTTTTTGGTTTTATTTTCGTTGTTGTGAGCAGTGGTTTTATCATTGCGGCATCGCCGACGGATGTGAACTCCCCGCAGAAGAAAATATTGTTATATGATTTTACAGACCGCGCCCAACTGAAGGATTGGACGGTTGAAAGTGATCGGATTTGCGAGCAAAAACTGGAATTGGTTCCGGGGCCAACCGGCCGGGCGATGCGAATCCGTTGGGTGGTCAAAGACACGTCGCAACAGTACTGGAGTATCCTCAAGATGAGGCTGGATCGCCCGGTGAACATTGACGAGTACGACTGTCTCTCGTTCGATGTCAAACCAGGCCCAGGCAATGTCATTCCCGCCGTCGGCCTGAACTCGACCGCCGGCTGTGTGTCCGTTGAGGACAACATCAGTTCGTTTGAACCTACCGTCATACCCGGCCGATGGGCGCATGTTGAAATTGATCTGAAAAACGCCGGTTTGGCGGGTGCCTTTCGCGGTATGAGATTTTATCAGGGCCTGCACTGGGGTCTTACAAAGGGAACCTATAGCCTGGACGTGGACAACATCGTCCTTTCGAAGAAACAAAAGGTAGCTTATTCTCCGCCGGAATTTGAAATCAGAAGCGAATGGAATTATTTTTTAACGGGAGAACCCGCTCGCTTCAGAATTGCGAATCGAACCAAGGCCGACAAACCGGTACAGATATCCGTTTTCAAAAAAGACGGCGATAAGGCCATCTGGAATCGGGAAACGACACTCTCTGATGATCCTGAAATTGTCCAGGTGGATGGCCTGGCGGAGGGGGAGTATACGATTATCGTAAAAGACAAAGAACTGGAACTGCTTTCTCTTTCATTCAAGGTGTTGAAAAAGATAGAGAACTTTGTTCGATACGATTGGAATACTTCGATTCAGGCCAACGGGAAATATCTATTTCCGATCGGTTTATATTTTCTGCTGGAAAACGCTTCCGACGAAGGT
>JAFGJE010000260.1 GCA_016929245.1 Phycisphaerae bacterium | reverse complement strand
TTGCCCGTGAATATCCCCATCTTGCAGGGGCAAGATGCCCCTGGGACGCTTGGGCCAGAGGCCCAAGCCACATGAAAGAACGTTTTCTTACAGGCTCTTAGCCCTCCACGGTCAGTCGATTCGCTCCCCCGCGGCCGGGGAGGAAGAACCGTCGCGCCGCCGGATCGTCAGCAGCACCGCCGCCACCATCACCGCCGCCGCCGTCAGCGTCGTCGCGGAAGGACGATGCCGCTGCACGAGGCACAACAACAGCGTGGAGGTCACGGGAATCGTCGCCGCGAACACGCCCAGCATCCCCGCGTGCGCCCGATGCAACGCCTTTTCCCACAGCAGGTATCCCAGTCCCCAGGGAAACAGGCCGTTCAACACGACCACGAACCACTGACTCCCGATCGGCCAGGCCCATTGGCCTTGCACCAGCGCGATGATTCCGGCGAACAGGCTGACGAGGGCAAATCCCATCGGCGCGGTCGAATACGCGTGCGCCCAGGACCGCCACCGCGCCAGCAGGCTGGAATACACCGCCCACAGGACGGCGATGGTTCCCCCCAGCACAAAAGGCCAGGCGCCGCTTCCTTCGCCCCGGAGCACCGCCGACACCGAGGACACATTCGCCAGGATCAATCCCGGCACCGCCAAAACGATCGCCAGGATCAGCCGGGCGCTGACGCGAATCCCCGGAACCCAGAGGAGGGAAAACACCACCGTCAGCACCGGCCAAAGATAATTGAGCAGGTTCACCGCCAATCGCTCCGCAGGCAGCGCCGCCAGCACCAGCGCCAGAGGATACATCAACCCGTAGGCGACGAACGGAAGGATCCCGCCGACCCACAAACGTCGCGGCAGCAGGAAACAAATTCGCCACGGTCCTTTCCGCGTTCGATGAATCGTCAACTGCGTCGCGCAGGCGATCAGCGCCGAGAGCGAAACGTAAGGCCATACCGGCATGCGCGAACACCCCAGGACGATCAGCGAAGCCGTCGTGGACCAGAACAACACCGCCAACCCGCCCAGGAGCAGTCCGACACGTTCCCGCGGCGCGGCCATGGAATCAGGATTCATGCCGGGATCATATCCAGGCCCCCGAAAAGATCAATCCGAAAACCACTTTTCCGACGACAGGGAAAACACGCGGGCAAACCGGCGTATACGTATACTCCCCGCTTTGGGAAAAAACATGGCAAAGCCTACGATCTCGGCGCAAAAAAAAGTGGCGGGCCCGCAGCGGGGGGGGACTGCAGGCGCCGCCGATACATTCGAATCGGCCGGGGGGGAACCGATTCGAAAAGAGGATTTCAATTGTAATTCCGGGAATTACCGCGGAGCTTCACTATCTACTCTAACTTGGTAAATTAGTCAATGCCCGATTCGGCCTACCCATGCTCTGGATTATAACAAATGAGAGTGCTATTGCAAGAAAATTCAGGTATTCACCTTAAAATTTTTAAGATTATTTTATCTATTGGCCTATCGCACAAGCGAAAAGAAAAACAGGAATCACCCATATTGCACATTCCGTTTTAGATATTGTAAGAAAAAGACTTAGAAAGATCAACCTACTAAAAAAAATGAGTGAAATACCCCAAAAAGTTCTTTCGTATTATTATATAACTATCGGAATCAGGGTTTGTATGGATTGCGAAATATTAAATTTTTTTTCGATGGAAAAAAAACTTTTTTTTCAGGGTTTACCCTTATGTAAAATCCTCTGGATTTCTTCCTGTCGACGGTGCATCCGACGGGTTTGTTCTTCGGTGGCGTCATCGTACCCCAGTAAATGCAGCAGGCCGTGCGCGACGTACAGAAGCAGTTCCCGTTGCGGGGAAATTCCCCGTCGTCGCGCCTGGCGGACGGCTTCGTCGGCGCAGACGACGATCTGCGCGCAGATCGGTTCGTCCGGTTCGGCGAGATTGAAGCTCAGCACGTCCGTCGTTCCACGCACGTGGTGATAGGTCCGGTTCAGCCGCGCCATCTCCCGATCCCCCACGACCGCCACGTCCACTTCGCGGATGCGGGCCTGTTCGTCGCGCGCGAGAAACCTCACCAGCGCCGTGATCCGCTTTCGCGGAATTCGCGAAACCTTCGTTCGGGCGCTGATCGTCACGTCGGGAACCGCGGGATATCGTTTCATGGTACGTGAAGAATACCGGTAGTAAGTTGTCTCCGCAACCGCTACAGTGTTCGGATGATGAAAATGTCCCAAGACCTCCTCGCGGAGAAATTGCCCTTCACGCTCCCCCAGCCGGACGACCCGAAGCGCCGGCGTGCGGTTCGGATCGCGCGCCTCGCCGCCGTCGCCCTGCTCGCCGCGGCGCTGCTGATCCCGGTGTTCCAGCTCCAGCATAAAATTCTGCGCAACCAGCGCCGCCTGGAAACGTATCGCCAAAAGAAAATCACCGGAACCTTGACCCCCGCCGCGAAGGACAAGGGACGCCCCAAAGGACACAAGGGCGCGCTGAATCGGTGGCGCCCTCACATCCGGGCGTTCTGGCGCGGGGAGAATATCTACGTCACGCCGGAACAATACGTCGCCGGCAACTCCGACCGTCCTCCGGAACAACGACGGAAGGACAATGGAATTCGTCACCCGAATTCGATTTTCATGGTGATGCTCTTGACGCCGTTCGCCTACCTGCCCACGTCCGCGGCGGGGTTGGTCTTCAGCCTGCTGAAAGTTATGGTCTATCTCGCGTCGGCGTGGGCGGCGGTGCGCGTCTGTAACGACGGCCGACGCCGCATGCCCGACTGGATCGTGGGACTGGGACTGGCGTGGTGGATCGTCTTCGCCATCAGCGACATTCAGCACGTCAACACCAACGGATTCGTGCTCGGCGCGATCGTGCTGCACCTGTGGCTGTATCGTCGCGGGAATGATCTGTGGGCCGGGGCCGCCCTGGCGGCGGCGGTGGCGATGAAACTCACTCCCGCGTTGTTCATTCTGTACTGGCTGTACCAGCGGAACTGGAGGCTGCTGGGCGGATGCGTGCTCGCGGGGTTGCTCCTGGCGGTGATCCTCCCCGCGGCGATCCTCGGGACGGAACATTACATCACGCTGACGCGGACCTGGCTGGACAACCTGATTTTCCAAGGCCTGGGCGGCGCGTGGTATCCGATTCACGTCAACCAGTCCCTCCCGGCGATCCTGGGACGATATCTCCTGGGCGGGCGACCCGGCGGCGACCTGCACTGGAATCCCGACGATTTCCCCTACGAAGCCGTCGAAACCATGGGCGGACACGCCTGGATCGCCGTCGCGTCCCTGCCGGAAACCACCGTGCGCGGGATCATCAAAATCGTGCAGATTGGGATCGTGCTGCTGATGGGGTTGGCGATCGGCTGGCGAAAGCGTCCGCGCGACGACGGGCGACGGGGACTGCACTACGCGATGGTGCTGGCGGGGATGATGCTCCTGAACCAGCGCACCTGGGATCATCACGCGGCGGTCCTCTTGCCGGCGATGATCGCGGCGTGGTACGCGATCGCGTATGGACACATGTCCCGCGCGGTCCGGGCCGTGACGCTGACGATGATCCTTTGGGCGGGTATTTTGCTGTGGGTGTCCGCGGGCGACGCTACCGTCGCGCTGTGTCGCATGACGGGAATGGCCAAGCAGCAGGCGAAAAACGCCTCGGACGTCGTCCAGGCGTACGGCCTGAAGGGATGCAGCTTCCTGCTGGTGTTCCTGACGGCAGCGATTTTGTCCCTGGCGATGCGCCGTCGCGAACCCGCCTACGACGATCAGCGCCGGCCGCTGAGAACACCGAAACCGCCCGACAAAACCAATCTGCAATAATCCGCCGTAAAGAAACGTATTACCATTTGGGTTTCTGGTCGATAAAAGGATCGAAAATCGCTAGGATACCCACGGCCGGGGAAAGAGTTTCTCCGAACCGCGACGCGGTGGATACCGTATATGGTAAAGCACTGCTGTCATCCTGAGCGAAGCGAGTCTTCGAGCGCAGTGGAAGGACCTCACGGGTGGCTGGGCGTGAGGTCTTTCGACTCCGCTGCGCTCCGCTCAGGATGACAAAAAAAGTTTTTTGATTCCGCGAACGACTAGAATGAGATGAAAACCAACAACCCGAACACTTTTCAGGGAAGGAATACGAGCATGAAATCGTTAGTACTGAGCGTGGCGTTGATCGCACTGACCGCCGGGATGGCGGTCGCGAAACCCGTGGAGGGTTTTCTCACCGATTACCAATCCGCCGAAACCCTCGCCAAAAAGGAAAACAAACCTCTCTATCTGCATTTCACGACCGACTGGTGCACCTGGTGCCGGCGGATCGAGAACGACATTTACAAAACCCCCGAAGGGGAAAAGGTTCTCGAACCGTTCGTCAAAGCCAGCCTCGACTGTACCGTCCCCGACGGAGCACAACCCACCGGCGCGGTTCTCGAGAACCTGCGCATGATGCAGAAATACGGCGGGCAGGGATTTCCGTTTCTCGTGATGGTCACCCCCGACGGAAACGTGCTGGGGCGCATCAACGGATACCTGCCGATCGCGCAGTTCCAAACCCACGTCGATGAGGCGCTGAAGCAATGGGATATCTACAAGCGCATCCAGGCTTGCAAGTCCAGGGGCGAAACGAATTCCCTGGCGTACCATCAGGATTGCCTGACCTTTTACCTGGAGGCCCGGAATTTCCCCCTCGCCGCGCAGGCCGCCAAGGACCTGCAGAAACTCGACCCCAAGGGCGAAAAAACCGACGCCGCCCAGATCGCCATCGCGCAACTGTACGGCGTGTTGACCGAATCCAACACCCAGGCGGGCAATCCCGACCTCGCGAAAATCGACGCGCTGCGGAAGACCGTCGCGATCTCCGATCCGAAAAACCAAAAAGGCTTCCTGGAACAGGCCTACTTCGCCAGTGTGACGGCCTGGATGATCAAGGGACAGAATAAAACCCCCGAACAGCTCCAGGAAGTGCTCCGCAACATGGAAACCCTGCTGATGGAAATGATACAAAACGTTCCCACCCTCTCGAATCCGCTGCAGGTGTACGGAACGTTGTACAACGTCCAGGCCAAGCAGGGAAAATTCGACGAGGCGATCCAGGCGTTGGAAGCCGTCAAGAAACTCGCCCCGGAAGGCGTGGACCTCGCCAAAATCGACGCGAAAATCCAGGAACTCCGCGACGCGAAAAACGCCCAACCCGCCGCGAAGGAAAAATAAACGAATCAATAGGATAAATAGATCAACAGGATTTCCCTAAAAAGGATATCATGGAAGATACATCGCACTTCATGGATATGCTTCTTGAACGTGGTATCGAGATCGAATGGGCGGACAGAGCCATTCAAAATCCGGACACCACGGAAGACCATAACGACGGAACGCGACATTTTCTTAAAAGCATACCGGAATGCGAGGGTCGTTGGTTACGTGTTGTCGTGAATATGCAAGCGACACCCCAACGGCGCGTAACGGCGTTTTTTGATCGTCGACTTCGGAGAACAACATGAGAATTAAAGTGGATAAAACCGGAGACGCGCTGTACTTTCGGCTGGACGAAAACCGGATCGTCGATTCGGAGGAAGTTCGTCCCGGCGTCATACTCGATTTTGACGAAAATGACCGCGTTGTCGGCGTGGAGTTTCTGGGCATTTCGACGCGTCTGGCGGCCGAGGAGCTTTCCTCCATTCAAATCCAAACCGCTTGAGAATATTCTCCATGCCCACCGAACCGAGTTCTTCGTTTCACCCGGCTGTCCTTCCCGACGGGAGGCAAGTGTATCGCTTCGCGCCGCTTCAGAACATTCCCGGCCTGACGCACGCCTACACGACGCGCAACGGCCCGCTGTTCCCCGCCGAAGCCGACGTGGGAGCGGCCGCCTACAAGCACCTTGCCGTCGAACTTGGTTGCCGAGACGTCGCCTGGTGCCGACAGGTGCATGGTGACGTGGTGCTTCCAATTCGCAAGCCCGGCTGTGCGGGGGAAGCGGACGGACTGGTGACCGATCAGCCGGGCCTGGCGGTGCTGGGACGCTCCGCCGACTGCGCGCTGATCCTCGCTGCCGACACCGGCGGGCGCGTCGTCGGAATGGCCCATGCCTCCTGGCGCTCGACGATCAAGCGCGTCGCAATGCACCTGATCGAGATCATGCACAAGGATTTCAACGTGGAACCCGCCGACGTGATCGCCTGCGTGGGACCGTCGGCCGGACCGGACCGATACGAAGTCGGCCTCGACGTCCGCCAGGCCGCCGAAACCCACCTCGGTCCGGACGCGGGTAACTTTTTCCTCAAAACCGCCCAGCCGAACAAATGGAGGATGGACCTTTGGGCCGCCAACACCTCCCAGCTCCTGCAAGCCGGCGTGGGATTCATGCACCTCTACACCGCCCGCGTCTGCACCATCGAGCGAAACGACCTGTTCCCCAGCCATCGAGCCGAAGGCGAAAACGCCCAACGCTTCGCGGGTATTATCGGTAGGAAGAGTTCATAAACGACGGAACGATCAATGTATCCAACGTCTGAATAACTCGACGCGGGATTCTTCTTTTTTAAACGACGCCAAACGGCAAGCCGACTCAAGAACCGGCTTGCCGTTCGGCGTCGTTCAAAAAATCATACGCTTCCCGAATTCATATCCATGGCGCGGCGGGAATCCCTTCCCGCCGCGTTTCGTTTATTTTAGGGATTTAATGCCATGTCACAATAGAGGCTTTTTGACTATTCTTTTCCGACAAAACAGAAGCAGACTCGCGCCCGCCGCCAGCATAATGCAAGTTGCCGGCTCCGGCAACGCGACAACCCATCCTTCGGTTTGCCCGTCGGGATTGACGCCGTATCCGACGATCACCGTTCCGTCGTCGGAAATGCCCGTGGCGTTCTGGAGAGTCCAGCCGGTCAGGTCAACGCCGAATTCATCCACAAGCAAATCATTCAAATCCCGCATGCCGTTCTCGGCATCCCATACAAAAGCGTGAATTCCGGTGGGAACACAGCCGTAACCAACAATACGCGATCCATCCGCGGATGCATCCGCCGCCTTGCTATAGGTAAGACCGCCGGATAAATCTCCCAGGCCGATCATTCCTTCGGAATCCGTCCAGCGAAATGCCTGAAATCCGCTCAGATCATCCGCCATTCCAACCACAACAGTTCCATCGTCGGAAATCGCCGTCGCCTGAGACATTCCCCCGCCGGCAAGAATTCCCAAACCGGTCATTCCCGATTCTTCCGTCCAAATAAATGCTTCCTGCCCGATATATCCGACATCTTCAATCCACATCGAAGAACCGACAACAATCTGTCCATCACCGGAAACACCCGTAGCTTCACTTCGCTGCGAATCTCCAATGGAAAACAAATGTCCCAATCCAACCATGCCGGTTTGCTCCGTCCAGCGAAACGGCTCGTATGTATCCTCCGACCAGCCCACACCAACCACTACGCTTCCATCGGCATTGATGGCGGCGGGCTTACTGAAACAAACCGTGTTCTCCGAATCCAAAAAACCGAGATTCAATCCGGCATATCCCTGGTTAAGGTCGTGTCGATATGCTTCGATTCTCACGGAAGTATTGGGATTGATGTTCATCGGATCCCAGGGAACATATATGTCGCTGTATTGTGGAATTCCTCCGTATCCGATGATGACGGAACCATCATAACTGGCACCGACAATTTCATGGCGTACATATTCGAAAGCTAAGGGATATTTCACTTCCGAAAAGCGAAAAGCGCGATTCGGTAGCGTACTATGGGAAACGGGCGAAAGAGTTATATTTCCTGAATATCTGGAAATATCTTCGTTCCATTTCCACCAAACAGGAACCCATTGGGATGTTGTGTTGTAATATTCAAACGATACGAGTAAACCACCGGTAACGGTTTGACCATCTCCGGAAACGGACAAAGCTCTCGATCCCATATACAATTCGACAATCCCCAATCCCTGAAAATTCGCCTGCGATTCCGCCAGAGTGTTTGGCGTGAAGAAATTCAGGACAATGAGAGCAACCAGTACGAGCTTGGAATACACTATGGGCGCAGTTCGAGTGTTTTTAGTCATGTTATGCTACCTTTCCCAACGTTCAGACAATTCACCACAGTTAGATTGGTCCAGAACGTATCCGGCCGGATGAAGGACCATACACACGGGGGTTCCCCCCCTTGGGAGAACCAACGGCGATTACTTCGGAAATTCCCTCAGAAATCTTTGAAGGGAATTGAGGATTTCTTCTTTTTTCTGACTGGGTAAAAACACTTAGGAATCAGTTCCTCCGGCATCACAAAATCATCACGCTTCCTTCATGTATTTCCGCAACGTGAAAATGCTCCTTGTTTCGTCAGTCGGGTGTTGATTTCGCGGTGGGAAAGGAATATGGTACGCGGAGGAAAAACGCTTCAATTTCGTGTGTCGTGAAAGGATGCGACGATGGCAATACAGGAATGGTCGGATGATATTCTCGTGGCGGAGCTGGGCGACGATCCGCAGTTCACGGACGAGCTGGCGGCGTTGATGGACAAGCTGGAGGCCGACGCGAAACACGTGGTGCTGAACTTCGCCGCGGTCGGGTTCGTCAACAGTTCCAACATCGCCCAGCTGCTGCGGCTGCGCAAGTTGATGATCTCCAGCGACAAGAAGCTGATTCTCTGCGACGTCAACACGCAGGTCTGGGGTGTGCTGCTGGTGACGGGGCTGGACAAGATTTTCGAGTACACCAACGACGTCTCGACGGCGCTGGCGATGCTGCAACTGGGCGGCTGACCCACCCGCACGCCCGAACACGAAACAAAACAAGCCCGTTCCACCAGGAACGGGCTTGTTTTCGTATCGCGGAGCAGGTCCACAAATTTCACAAATGGCACGAATTGCTTTTTTTCGTGAAATTCGTGTCCTTCGTGGACGTGTCGCTCGAAGGTTATTTCGTTTCGGGGTAGCGGGATTTGATCCAGTTGACGATACCCTTGGCGAGACCTTGGGATTTTTTCTCCACGCCCTGGTTGGCGGTGGTGGTGCTTCGTCCGACGCACATGGCCGTGCCCACGACGCGGTCGTCGGCTTTATCGACCAGTTGCACTTCCGCGACGACTTCTTCCAGCGGTCCGAAGACCTGTCCCATCGAACCGGCATGTTCGTAGTAGCGAATGGTCACGTTGATGACGCAGGTTCGCCCGCCCTTGCCGGAGGGCAGTTTTTCTTTCGTGAGGGTTTCACGGATGTCGCGCGGGAGGTTGCGAAGCAATTCCCTGGGGGTGCGGCCTTTGAAGTCGTCCTCCACGCGTCCCACCTGGAAGTCCCGGTATCCCGCCAGCGGTCTGGCGCCCTGGGCGCCCATCGAGGGCGACTCGGCGAAGGAACCCTTCGCGCCCGTCGCGACGCCCACGCCTTCCTTGATCGCGCGACTCATGCAGCCGCTCGAGCAGAGGACCGCGGCGGCTGACAACACCCATACCCAGTTTCGCAATTTCATCATTCAGCCCTTTCCATATTTTTTACCTGACTCCAATGGATAGGAAACGCGGCGGGAACGTCCCGTCAGGGATCCCTTCGGGAGATTCCCGCCGCCTGCTTTTTCGCGAACGTAAGGTTCTTCGACTTCGCTCGAAGACTCGCTCCGCTCAGGATGACAATTGGATCATTTCTGCTATTACAAAGCGTCAGAACGTCCAGCCGAGGGAGAAGCTGAAGACCTGCGTTCGGTCCTCCTCGTCCTTGACGACCGGGAAACCGAAGTCAAACGCCATCGGCACCGGTCCGAAGAACGGAATGACCCATCGGAACCCGAAGCCCACCGACACGCGGTAGGTGGTGCATTCGAACTCTTCCTCCACCGTGCCGGAATCGACGAAGAACACGCCGCGCAACTGGTCGGCGAGAATCGGATACGAATATTCCGTCCCGGCGAAGAACATCATGTCGCCGCCGATGGCGTCGCGGTGAATCGCGCCGTTGGGCCAATGCCCCCGCGGACTGATCCCGCGATACTCGAAACCGCGCACCGACCCGATGCCGCCGCCGTAGAACTTCTCGAACACCGGCGCGTCGCCGACGATCTGCCCGTACGCGACGCGCCCCGCGAGGATGTGCTTGCGATCCAGCGTGTCGGTGTACATCGTGCGGTAGATTTTATACTGGGCGTTGAAACGTCCGAACGTGTCCGTACCGACCACCTGCTCGTAGCTGAAATTGAACCGGTCGCCGGAGGAGGGATTCCAGCGGCTGTCCGTCCGGTCGCGAATCAAATTGCCCCGGAATCCGACGAGGGTGTGCGTTCCGTCGTCCTCGATAATCTCCACGGCGGAATTCCGCGACGAGAGCATGTCCACGCTCTCGAAGCGCACGTCCAGCTCACCGTACCAGCGGTTTTGGAACAGGTGGCCGAAACTGCTCAACACGCCCAGGCGCGTCTCGTCGTATCCGTTGTCGTAATTGCGGTCGAACAGGTATCCCTTCAGGCTCAGGGAATACGGAAGGTCGAAGATATAGGGCGTGCTCCACCCGATGCTGAAGCGCATCATTTCGCTGCCCGGTTCGGCGGACATATTGAACGTCTGCCCGGCGCCCTTGAACGACTCGGCCTTGATGAACTGCGTGAACGACTTCGGCCAGGCCAGGAAGTCGAAGTTCCGCTGCGTGAAGGACACCGTGCCCAGCAGACCGCTGTTGCTGCTGACGCCCACGCCGATGAGGAATTCGGCGGTGCGGGCTTCCTTCACTTCCACCAGGATGTCCTTGACGTCCTTGCGATCCGTCGCGACGGGAGCGATGTTGATCTCGTCGAAGAACCGCATTTCCTTCAGGCGGTTTTTCGTGAACTCAATCGCCACCGTGTCGTACAACTGTTCCGGACGGAATCGAAATTCCCGCCGGATCACCCGCTCCTGCGTGATCGAGTTTCCGCGAATGTGAATCGCGCCGATGCGATACTGGTCGTTCTCGACGATATCGAACACCAGGTTCAGCAGCGCGGGGGTTCCGCCGTCCACGCCCCGCGCCCAGTCCGGGGTGGGCGCCTGCGGGGCGAGAAAGCGCTTCTTGGCCTTGATGTCCGCCTCGATATACCCCAACTCGCCGTAGGCGTATTCCAGGGCTTTTAAGTCCAGCCGAAGTTTCTCGGACGTGAAAAACGTGCCCTGCTGGAAATTCAGCCTTCCGGCCAGCTCCTGGGCGCTGAACACGGTGTTCCCGTTGAACACCACGCTGTTGATGCGGTAACGGGCGCCTTCCTTAATGACGAACGTCACGCGAACGGTGTTCTTGTCGTCGGAGAAATCCAGCCGTCTTCCGACTTCCGCGTCGAGGAATCCCTCGGAAATGTAGACGTTGCGGATCGTCTGAATATCGCGGTCGATCTTCTCGAGGTTCAGCGCCCCGGAAATGAAAGGCCAGAATTTCGCCTTCGTTTCGGCTTTGAGTTTCAGCGTGATATCTTTGAAGTAATGGTTCCCCTCGAAGACGACCTTCTTGATGATCGCGCGGGGACCCTCGACGATGCGATAGATCACTTCGTCCTTCTCCGCGGGCGGACCTTCCACGACGGTCACTTCCACGAAATAGAATCCGTCGCCGTGGTACTTATTGAGCAGCGCCTGCTTGCCGGCCTGCACCGACGCGGCGCTGAGCGGGTCGCCCTCGGCGAGGGGCAAATCCTTGCGAAGTTCCTGTTCGGTGTAGTGCTTCGCGCCCACCAGCGCGATGCGGTTGATCGTGGGACGCTCGACGACCTTGAACGTGACGATCACGCCCTTGTCGGTGGGGGTGCGCGTGACGGTGACGTTGCTGAATCGTCCGCTGGCGGAGAGCCGGTCGCGATCGGCTTTGGCGATCGCGTCGTCGTACGTCGTTCCGACGCGCGTCTTGACGTAACTCAACACGGCGTTCTTGGAGAGACGTTCGTTTCCCTCGACACGAACCTCCACGACGGTATGGGGAAGCGTCTGCGCGTCGGCCTGGCGAGTCGTCCACGCCCAACACGCACAAACACTCAGCAAAATCAATGGTATCCGATTCACAGTCATCCTCGCGGCACCAAGACGCCTTGATGACAAAGCGCCTCCATAACCCGGCAATACAGCAAAGGATAAATACGCTTTCGCGGCGCGGTTGTCAACGAACTTTCCCGCAAGAAATGCGAGGAATTCCTTCCGAAAAAGCTGTTGATACTTTTCGCGCGCAACTGCAACCTTTTCAAGACCCTACAAACACCCCTGATAAAAAATATTGTGAGAAAAAAGTTCCTCACAAGAAACAACAGGTTACTCACGATCTTTTGTTGATTGCGGCGTATCTGCCTTTATTTTCAATCGTTATATAAACCTAACTCAGGCGGTTCCCTTCGGAACTTCGATCCTGTGAAGTTGATTCCACGGGAGAACGGCCGCGCCGGTCCATGACTAAGACGCATCCCCACCATACACCAGCGTCAATTTCGTCGGGTACGTCGATTTGGGGAAATAGACAGACCATGGACTAACATAAAATCCGATTTTATCTTCGCCCATGGTCCATCGTGTCTCTTGACGCGGTGTATCCCCCGCAATTCTTACTGCACTACCAGATCGTTTTGATGAGCGTCAGCGCCCCGAGGATCACCGTCAGCAGCGCGATCAACAGGCGCAGCGTTCGCGTCGGAACGCGCTTGACCGCCAACGCGCAAAGCGGAACGGACAGCAGCGCCCCGCCGCACATATACGGAAACAGTCCCCAATTCGAGACGGTTTTCGTCGCGATGTACAGGATCACGCCCACCAGGCACACCAGCGCCTCGGCGAGGGAGGTGATCGCCACGGCGTTTTTGCTTTCCACACCGGATAAAAGCTGCCCCCCCGTTACCAGAGGACCGTATCCACCGCCGGAAAGACCTTTATTAAACGAAGCCACCACCCCCAGCCCGAGCAGTCGGCCCCAGGAAAACGGAATGTCTCGCCGTCGACGCAGCAGCAGATACACCCCCATCGCCAGCACCATCACGCCGATATAGAGCTTCAGGTGGAACTTGCTGATATTCACCGCCAGAAAAAACGCCCCCACCGTTCCCACGACGCTGCACAGACCGATCAGCAGCGCCACTTTCAAATCCTTCGGAATCGCGCGCTGGATCACCATCGAAATCCCTCCCCGCCGCATAGCCACGATGGCGTAGGTGGCCTTGGGAAACAGGTTGACGTTCCCCGCCCGGTGATGCGCCACCGCGGCGCCCAAACCCGTCAGCAGTTCCGAAAACAGCACCGCCGGAACCACCTCCAGGGGCGAAAAGCCCATCAGAAGCAACAGCGGTGTCAGCGTCGTGCCGTACCCCATTCCCAGCGTGGAATCCACGAATTCACAACCAAACGCGATCCCCGCAATCACCAAACCCATGACAATCGATACGTCCTGCATACAATTATTCCTTTCCGTGGAACGAATCCGGAAGCATGAATACCACAACACGCTTCAGGCCAATCCGTTCGGATCGGTCTTTTATATAATTAAATTGATCGATATTATCAAGATTAAAAATAAATTTTTTCGGGGGGAGGATTTCTCGTGAATGCTAGGTGATTCTCCGGTACGTGCGATTGATCGTCAACCAGCCGAGTGTGGGAGAAATTTGAATTCACACGCTCTGGATAGCAGTATGTTGTCCTTGCCGGAAAAACCTTGCGGACAGCTTTCAAGCACACCGCAGGGCTTACGCATCTACATTCTTTGTATGTTCGTGTTTTTCGCCTGAAAGGCGTACAGATACCAGCCCAGGGCAACGCCCTGGGA
>JAFGJE010000259.1 GCA_016929245.1 Phycisphaerae bacterium | reverse complement strand
GGGATTGGGGATTGGGGATTGGGGATTGGGGATTGGGGATTGGGGATTGGGGATTGGGGATTGGGGATTGGGGACTGGGGACTGGGGACTGGGGACTGGGGACTTGTAGGGCGGGGCTACCGCCCCGCGAAATGAAATTGTTGTAACAGGATAGGATGGAAACCATGAGTCATAAGAAACGCATCGAAAGCGCCTACGTATTGGCGAAGGAGCAATACGCCGAACTGGGCGTGGATACGGACCAGGTTTTGGAAGCGCTGGCGGGGGTCGCCGTCTCGCTGCACTGCTGGCAGGGAGACGACGTGGGCGGGTTCGAGAATCCCGACGGCGAACTGACCGGCGGCATCCAGGCGACGGGCAATTACCCCGGAAAGGCACGCTCTGCCGATGAACTGCGGGGCGATCTTGACAAGGCCTTGTCGCTGATCCCCGGAACGCACCGCCTGAACCTGCACGCCATCTACGCGGAACCCAATACAAAAAAACCCGTCGAACGGAATGAATTGACTGCCGATCATTTCACCGGATGGATCGACTGGGCCAAATCCAAAAACATGGGGCTGGATTTCAACGGCACGTTCTTCTCGCACCCGAATGCCGCGGAAGGTTTGACCCTGTCCCACCCCGACGCGGGCATCCGCCGATTCTGGATCGAACATGGAATCGCCTGCCGCAAGATCGGCGAAGCGATGGGCAAGGCCTTGAACAAACCCTGCGTGACGAACATCTGGATTCCCGACGGAACCAAGGACATTCCCGTGGACCGCAAATCGCCGCGCGTACGCCTCTGCGAAAGCCTCGACGCGATCCTCGCGGAGAAACTCGATCCGAAGCACAACCTCGATGCCGTCGAGAGCAAGCTCTTCGGGATCGGCTCGGAATCCTACGTCGTCGGATCGCATGAATTTTACATGGGGTACGCGACGAAGAACGACGTCCTGTTGTGTCTGGACGCGGGCCATTTCCACCCCACGGAGGTGATCTCGGACAAGATCAGTTCGATCCTGTGCTTCGTGAACGAACTGCTGCTGCACGTCAGCCGGGGGGTGCGGTGGGATTCCGACCACGTCGTGATCCTCTCGGATGAACTGCGCGCGATCGCGGAGGAAATCGTTCGCGGCGATTATCTCTCCCGCGTGCACATCGGGTTGGATTATTTCGACGCGAGCATCAACCGCGTCGCGGCGTGGGTGATCGGCACGCGCTGCATGATCAAGGCCTTGCTGCTGGCGATGGTGGAACCGACCGCGAAGCTGCGGGCCTGCGAAGACGCCGGCGACTTCACCGGCCGACTGGCGCTGCTGGAAGAATGCAAAACGCTCCCCTTCGGCGCGGTGTGGGACTATTACTGCCTTCAGCAAAACGTCCCCGCGGGGCAAACCTGGCTGGACGAAGTGCGGGCGCACGAAAAAACCGTACTGGCGAAACGATAAAAAATAAAACCGAAGAACGCGAATTCCGGTATGTCAATTTACCGGGATTGGGATATCATGGTTCGTTCTTTCAGGCGTGTCTTCACGATGGGACGGAATTCCCCAGGAGGTTTTCTTTTCCCGTCTGTTGACGGCAAATGAATACAAACCCCTCGGAAAGGATAGGAAAGACAATGGCTGTCGGCGTCGGCATGATTGGTTGCGGGGCGATGGGAATCGGTATCGCGGAACGTCTGTTGAGGCAATCGCCCGACATTCATCTGCTGGGATTGAACGACCCGCAGGAATCGTCGATCCAAAAAACCCGCGATCGCCTGAAAACCGACGCGAAGGTGCACGACGATTATCACGCCCTGCTGGCCGACAAGGATATCCAGTGGGTGATGATCGCCTCGTGGAACTGTTTCCACCACGAGCAGGTGCTGGCGGCCTTCGACGCCGGAAAGCACGTGTTCTGCCAGAAACCCCTGGCGATCACCGCCGAACAATGCGCCGAGATGTACCACCGGTGGAAGCGGACGGATCGGATGTTCAACATCGGCTTCACGCTGCGATACTCCCCCCACTACCGGAAAATCAATCAGCTTCTCCGCGACGGCGCGATCGGGAAGATCGTCAGTTTCGAGTTCAACGAGACGCTGGAGTTCAACCACGGCGGATACATCATGGGCGACTGGCGGCGGCTGACGAAAAACGCCGGCACGCACCTGCTGGAAAAATGCTGCCACGACCTGGACCTCGCCAACTGGATGGTGGACAGCCGCGCCAAGCGCGTGGCGAGTTTCGGCGGACTGGACTTCTTCACGCCCGAAAACGAAAAATACATCCAAAAAATCGGGAAAAACAAAGAAGGCCGGAGCGCCTATTGCTCCTGGATCGCGCACAGCAACTTCGGGCCGATGGTGAATCCCTTCACGTCGGACAAGGACATCATCGACAACCAGGTGGCGATCCTCGAATACGAAAACGGCGTGCGGGCGACGTTCCACGCCAACTGCAACTCCGCGATCCCCGAACGGCGCATGTACATCTGCGGCACGGAAGGGCTGATCCGGGCCGACGTGCTGACGGGAGAATTGCAACTCAAGCGCATCGGGTTCGACACCGAGATCGAAACCCTCAACACCATCGAGGGCGAAGGGCACGGCGGCGGGGATGAAATCCTCGCGAAGGAACTCGCCGACAGTATGCTCAACGGCACGGAACCGTCCACGGGACTGGAAGACGGCCTGACCTCCGCCTTCACCGCGTTCGCCATCGACGAAGCGATGGATACCGGCAAGGTGGTCAGCCTCGATAAATACTGGGCGCTGCTGAATGAATAGCAACGTGGCGCCTTCACCTCTGCGCGGTGGGAATCCTTTCCCGACGCGTTTATATTGTCATCCTGAGCGGAGCGCAGCGGAGTCGAAGGACCTTACGGGTAGCTAGGCGTGAGGTCCTTCGACTCCGCTGCGCTCCGCTCAGGATGACAGACTTTTGATTTACAAAAAACCTTACACACCATTTTACCAAGCGATGAAAAGACTCGTCTTTTTCGCGCAGGTTCGTATAATTCTTTTTCCGCGATCTGAACCATGGCGAAGAAGAAGAAACAATCCGACGGCGGCGATCCGAAGCCCAAGTCCGTGCGCATCGCGAACCGCAAGGCCTTCCACGATTATCACATCGACGAGAAGATCGAGTGCGGCATCGAGCTGGAGGGTACGGAAGTCAAAAGTCTCCGCGCGGGGCAGGCGAAAATCGACGAAGCCTACGCCCGCGTCGAGAACAGCCAGGTGTTCCTCGTCGGCGCGAATATCGCCCCGTACCCCCAGGCCGCCGAGGGTATGCAGCACAATCCCACGCGCAAGCGAAGGCTGCTGCTGCACCGCCGGCAGATTCACCAGCTTCAGCAGCGCATCCAGCAAAAGGGCAAAACCCTCGTGCCGCTGGCGATGTATTTTCATCGCGGGTGGGCGAAGGTGGAACTCGGCGTCGCCGAGGGCAAGAAAAATTACGACAAACGCGAATCCCTGCGAAAAAAGGACCATCAACGAGACATGCAACGCGCCCTGCGAAAGGGGAAATAACAGCAATCTTTTTCCAATCATTCTTACCGGTTTTTCCGATGTTACGGATATAAAACCGGTTCCAGGGTATCCCGGGAAGGGTTGAAGAAATGAAATTCGCGGTTACATTCGTGATGGTTTCCGCTCTCGGCGGTCTGGCGGGTTGCGATGAGCAGGGGGAAACCAAAAACCTCGCCGAGAAGAAAACCGCTCCGCCGGAAAATTCCCAAATCGTCCTGGTGAGCATGGCCGGTTGGACGCAGACGGCCGACACCATGCAGGCCATCGAACAGACGATGATTCGGAGCTTACAAGGCTGCTTCCCGAACCACAAAATCGAAGTCAAACGCCGACTCCTGGGCCTGCTGCCCGAAGGGGATTCCGAATTGTTCCTCAGCCTGGAGTACGAAGCCTGGAAACAGAGGAAGAACACCCCGGCTGGGCGGGACGACCTGTTCCTCGCCGTGGGACACTCCAGCGGCGCGACGGCGATCTACAGCCTGTTGAGGAACGGAACGTTCAAGGACGGCAAGGAGGCGCCCGCGTTCCTGGGGCTGGTGGACATGGTGCTACCCTTAGGCCCGCACGACCTGGCCGGCAAAACTCCCCGCAACGGCGCCCGGCGGACCGTCATCGTGCATTATCACACCTCCGAGGCCGAAAGCATCAACGGCATCCGAAACGTCCACGTCGGAAGCGATCATTTTTCGGTCATCCATTCGGGAACCGTCCTGCAAGGCCTGGCGGGAAACGCCGTCAACGCCTGCGTTTCCCATCATTGTCCCGACCGACAGGATCTCAGTCAGGTGACGGACGAGAACAAAGGGCATTGGGAATAGGTCGTCGCGGCACGATATTTGCCTATCTCTTTTTTCTCACCAACCACATCCCGCCCAGCGCGAACAGACTCACCGTCATCGGCTCGGGAGTCGTGTTTATCGAGGTGTTCAGGATATCCACGTTCCACGCCGTGGCGAGAATTTGGTCATAATACGCGTACGACGACCAGCTTCCGTCGGCTAGCTGCTTATCGACCAGGTATTCGCAGTGATTCTCCAGCCAGTTCGCGGGGGTTCCGTCGTCCATCGAACCGCAATCGCCCAGGTTGGTGATGTACGTGGTGTCGTCCAGTCCCACGGTGACTTCCAGACCCTTGAGCGTTTGGATCATCGCATACGGATCGCCGTAATGGCCGTAAAACGTATTATACGCCGCCGTCGGCCATTCTCGATTCAGATACCCGATGGCGGCCTGCACATTGTCATCGCTCAGGTCATATCCCGCCAGAACCATCTCGACCAGCATGCCGCCCGTCTTTGACGGATTATTCAGATAGGTTGGAGTGGTAAATCCCGAAGAACCGTCCAACTGATGTCCGGGATTACGATACTGGATATAATCGATCCAATAGGTTAACTCCTCTTTGACGAACTGGGGGACGATCACACCCAGTTCCTGTTCGGCTTGCAACATTCCCATACAGGCCCACGGTGAGTTTTCATTCCCGGCGCCCTGATTCGGCTGAAATCGCCAGCCGCCGCGATACGCGCTGCTGTCATATTGACCGAACGCGAAAAACTCGACCGCATCCTGGGCGACGTCCTGGTAGGTCCGACCCGCTTCCGAACCGGTCTGCACAATCGCATACGGATCCCGCGTGGCCGCCAGCGCCACCAACGTCATACCGGTGTTATACGTCGATTGGTTGATATTCCCCAGGCACAAACCATACCCGTTTCCGTTGACATCCGGATTCCCGTGCGGCTGCATCCCGATACTGTAGCGATTGGCATTGGCAAAAATGTAATCCAATCCCTTGCCCAGGACATCGCCGTAATTCGTTTCGCCGAGGATCACATCCTGACCGGGCGCATACCCCGCGGTTAAAAACGCCTTCAAGGCGGCGCTGGTCGCGAAAGAATCGGACGTGGAACTCATCGTATAATGCCATCGCCCGTCCGATTGCTGTTCTTGCGCCAGCCATGTCAAACCGGATTCGATCGCTTTGGTTTTTTGTTGCGTAATCGCCGCCAACGACATCTCCGCGACTAGAAACGATAGACAGACCGATATCACAACGATTCTCAGGATAGATTTCTCGCGCATTGTCCCTACCTCATTTCCCTACCTATAGTAAATGAATCCCTACCCGACGTTTATGATCGCGACGCGACGGAAAAGTTCGGCACGCCTTTTGCGCTCGCGCTGCACGGAGAGTAGGCTCTTCCCTCCGAACATGAATAAACGCCAAGACTCACGTAACGTTTTTCTACAAATACTCCCTATTTCGCCTATTGTATCGGATTTATCCCCGGAGTCAATCGAATTCACAAATTATACGGTGTTTATGAGGGTCTTCTCCCATCGACCCCCCCCCCGTTGCCGACAACAAATGATGGATGATTTTTCCACCCGCTTTGCTATAATGCTCCATTCCCGTTTTTTTGCCAAAGATTTTCCAAAGGAGCGAATGAGCATGTTTGAAGTTGTGAGCAACGAAGTGCTGGCCCCGAAGGTGCATCGGCTGGTTTTGAAGGTTCCGCGGGTGGCCAAGACCCGACAGCCTGGGCAGTTCGTCATCGTCCGCGCGAACGACCAGTCGGAGCGGATTCCACTGACCATCGCCGACGCGGACGCCAAATCCGGTACGATCACGATCATCGTTCAGGCGATCGGCCCGGGCACGGAAGAAATCGTCAACACCGCCGCCGGCCAGGGGTTGCGCGACGTAGCCGGCCCGCTGGGCCATCCGACCCACCTGGAGAAATGGGGTAAGGTGGTCTGCGTGGGCGGAGGTGTGGGAACGGCGGTGCTGTATCCCCTCGCCGCCGCGGCCGCCAAAGCCGGCAATGAAGTCACCACGATCATCGGCGGGCGCTCCGAACCGTTCGTGATCCTGCGGAACGAGCTGGCCGCCTTCGGCGAGGTGCTCGTGACGACCGAAGACGGTTCACTCGGCACGAAGGGATTCGTCACAGCCATCCTGCAGGAACTGCTGGACGATCCCGCGCGCAGGCCCGACGCGATCTTCGCCGTCGGACCGGTGCCGATGATGGCTGCCGTCGTGAAAATCGTCCCGGAGGAGATTCCCACCCTCGTGTCGCTCAACCCGATCATGGTGGACGGGACGGGCATGTGCGGCGGGTGTCGCGTCACCGTCGGCGGGGAGGTGAAATTCGCCTGCGTGGACGGACCGGAATTCGACGGCCACGCGGTGGACTTCAAGGAACTGATGAACCGCCAGGCGACCTACACCGACAACCAGCACTGCCGCATCGGACTGGATAAAAAATAAAACAAAGAAAGTCAGCCACAAAGAGCGCAAAGTTCACAAAGAAGAGAAAAAGAATATGTTTTCTTTCCTTTGAGACCTTTGTGTCCTTTGTGGCAAAAAATCTTTCTTGCTAAATGATCCGTTGAAGGAAAGACGAACGAACCATGAGCAACGATTTATCCCCCAAAGAGCGCCTCGCGATTGAACGAACGAAGATGCCCGAACAACCCGCCAACGAGCGGGTAACGAATTTCAAGGAAGTAAACCTCGGCCTGGCTGAAGAAGCCGCCATCCGGGAAGCCCGGCGCTGCCTGATGTGCAAGAAGCGTCCGTGCGTGGACGGCTGTCCCGTCGCGGTGCGGATTCCGGAGTTTCTGGCCCGCGTCGCGGAAGGCGACTTCGCCGGGGGGGCGGCGATTCTGCTCGTGGACAACGCCCTTCCCTGCACGACCGGGCGCGTCTGCCCGCAGGAAGTGCAGTGCGAGAAAACCTGCGTTCGCGGCGCGAAAGGCGACCCCGTCGCGGTCGGCTGGCTGGAGAGGTTCGTCGCGGACTGGGCAGCCGAACACATGGAACCACCCAAACCCCCTGCCGAGCGCACCGGTAAAAACGTCTGCGTCGTGGGTTCCGGTCCGGGCGGGTTGACGGCGGCCGGCGAACTGGCGCGCATGGGACACGACGTGACGATCTTCGAGGCGCTGCACGCTTCCGGGGGCGTGCTGCGGTACGGGATTCCCGAATTTCGTCTGCCCAAGAAAATCGTCGACCGTGAAGTGGCGAATCTGGAAGCTCTCGGCGTGAAGATCGAGTACAACGTCATCGTCGGAAAGACGATCACCGTTTCGCAAATCATGGAGGAATTCGACGCCTGCTTCATCGCCAACGGCGCGGGGCTTCCGATGTTCCTGAACATTCCCGGCGAGAATTTCAAGGGCGTCTATTCCGCGAACGAATATCTCACGCGCGTGAACCTGATGGGCGCGTGGAAGGGGGAGAATTCCCGCACCCCCATCGCCCGCGGCGCCGCCGCCGTCGTGTTCGGCGGTGGGAACACCGCGATGGACGCCGTCCGGACGGCCCGGCGATTGGGTTCCGACCCGGCGGTGCTGGCGTACCGGCGCAGCCGGGCGGAAATGCCCGCGCGCGTCGAGGAAATTCACCACGCCGAGGAAGAAGGCGTGCGGTTCGACTTCCTCGTGGCGCCGCTGGAAATCCTTGGCGGCCTGGACGGCTGGGTGCGCGGCGTGCGCTTGCAACGCATGGAACTCGGCGAACCGGACGCGTCAGGCCGACGGCGACCCGTGCCGATCGAAGGCAGTGAATTCGAGTTGCCCGCGGACATCGTGGTCGTGGCGATCGGCATCAACGCCAATCCGGTATTGACGAAGGCCTGCCCCGAATTGAAGGTCAACAAATGGGGCAACATCCTCGTCGACGAAAACGGGCAGACGTCGATTCCGGGCGTGTTCGCCGGGGGCGACATCGTTCGCGGCGGCGCGACGGTGATCCTCGCCATGGGCGACGGAAAAACGGCGGCGAAGTCCATCGATGCGTATCTCAAGAACAAATAAAAAAATTCATACTCACAAAGAACACCAGGTTCACGAAGATCACCAAGAAGAAATCTCTGAAAAACCGACCACCCCTTAGGGGCAGGCGACGACACAGAGGACACAGAGAAAAACATAAGATATTTCTTCTTTCTCTGTGACCTCTGTGTCGCCGCCTGCCCCTAAGGGGTGGTCAGTTTTTCAGAATTCTCAGAAGTTTTTTTTAAGATTTTTTCATAGTTGTTTCAAATTTTCTTTGTGATCTTCGTGTTCTTCGTGGCCTTCGTGATTTTTCACCAATTGACACGAGATGAAATAAGATCACGCGGAACGGCAAGCCGCATCTTTTCTCTCGGTTTTGCGTTCGTGGTTGCTATAATATTCAAAGAGCCGTCGCTTGACGGTTCGGTAACGGCAGAGGACAACCGCTGCCCCTAAAGACCACCGGAAAGGCGGCGGAACATGAATATTTGTATCGAAGAAAGCAAGGGGACCAATCGCCGCGCTCGTTTGCGCATGGTTTCGCCGGCCTATCCGGCGTTTAATATTTATTCGCGCCTGGCGAAGGAAACCACGCCCTTAGGTCCGGTGTGCATCGCCACGGCCGTCAACGACATCCCCGGGTGGGACGCGGAAGTCATCGACGAGAACAACTATCGTCGAGGCCCGCGCGACCGGGACGGACACGTCGACCACGCCGAACTGCAACGCCTGCGTCCCGCGAACGTCGCGGGTTTGTACGGCGGGTTGACCAGCACGATCCCGCGCCTGCTGGACATCGCGAAGCAGTACAAGGCGATGGGCGTGCGCACCGTCGCCGGCGGACAGCATTTCGTCGAGGACAACGTCGAACACGCCCTGCGCAACGGCGTGGACGTGGTCGTGCTCGGTGAGGGGGAAAAAACGATCACCGAACTGCTGGCGTGTTTCGAGGCCGACGGCGACCTGGAAGAGATTCACGGTATCGCGTTTCTGAAAAACGACGAACTGGTTCTCACGCCGCGACGCGAACCGATCCGCGATTTCGACGAACTGCCCATCCCCGATTTTTCCACGCTGCGATACGCGAAGATGATCTTTTTCCCCGTCTCCGGCACGCGCGGCTGCGGGATGGACTGCGAGTTCTGCTCCGTGAAGGGCAAGCCCCGTTTCGCCTCGCCGGAGCGCATGCTGGAGCAGTTCGCGTCGATCTACGAACGCTGGGGACGGCGGATTTTCTTCATCGTGGACGACCTGTTCGGGCAGAACCGCGCCGAAACCATCCGATTATGTCATCTGCTGCGCGACTACCAGAACCGCGCCCGGACGCGCTTCAGCATCACCGTGCAGATTCGTCTCGACAAGGCCCGCGACGAGGAACTCCTCTCAGCCATGCGACAAGCGGGTGTCAACGTGCTGGCGATCGGATTCGAGTCGCCCATCGCCGAAGAGCTGGCGGCCATGAACAAGCATCTCAAGCCCCAGGACATGCTCGACCTGGTGAAGCGATATCGCAAGGCCGGGTTCCGACTCCACGGGATGTTCATCTTCGGTTATCCCGCGCAGGAGGGCGTCCCCTTCCACATGCCGGCGGACGAACGCGTGAAACATTTCCGCCGCTTTATCCGCAAGGCGAAGATCGACACCGTCCAGGTGCTTCAGCCGATTCCGCTGCCCGGAACGGTGTTTACGGCCCGGATGCGGGCGCAAAACCGCATCTTCTCCACCGACCTGGTCGGACTGGAATATTACGACGGGAATTTCCCGATCATTCAGCCGGACGAACCGCTGACGCCGGAAGAGTTGCAGGCGTCGGCCTACAAGATCATGGGGCATTTCTATCGGCCGCGTTCATTGTTCCATGTGGGTCTGAATATCCTCGTATTCCCGTACGTCGCGTTCGGGCTGCATCGTTTGGAGGCGACGTGGCAAACGTGGCGACGCAAGTGGACCAAAGACCTGTATCGCGCGGGCGGGTGGATCACGCTGCGACAATGGGCGTCCGCCTTCCGCAAGGACGGTTTCAGGCACAAACTCGCCGCGGCGAGGGATCGGTTGTCCCGCCATTCCCATACTCCCCACACCGACGCGATGTGACCGCCTATGTGTCCCGGGAATCGGAAAACGCGGTTCATCCGCTTTGCCCGCGGTATTCGCCGGGCGTCATCCCGAACGCGGATTTGAAGATGCGATTCAGGTGCGGCGCGTCGATGAAACCGTGGGTTTTCGCCAGGGCGGAAATCTTCGTCCCGGAGGAGCGCAACTCCGCCGCCAGGGCAGCCAGTCGCCGGCGTCGGGCGTACTCGGCAAAACTCGCGCCCATCATCGTGCGAAACAACCGAACCAGCAACGGGGTGCTGATATGGCAGGCGCGGGCCGCTTCGTCGAGGGGGATCCGGCGGGTCGGATGGTCCTGGACGAGTTGCAGCGCCGGGAGAATCCGTTCCATGCCGGTGGCGGAATTCGCGCCGGTCGGGAGGTTCTTGCGCCCGGCTATCAATTCCAGCAGGATCCATTTCACCAGCAGCGCCTGCCGTTCGAATCCCAACGGCGCGTTCTGTAACGCGAGAATCTCTTCGGCAAGTTGAATCATTTTTCGCTTCGTCGCCTTGCTTTTCGCCGCGGGTCGATCGGCCGCCGGCAGGCGGAACGGTTGCAGATAATCGACGCGGTCCACCGCGCCGGACATCGCCAGTCCCGCCGGCCAATACATCACCTCCAGCAGATCGACCGGTGTCCGGACCGCGGAAAATCCGTGCGGCTCCCAGGCGTTGCACAGCCAGACTTCCCCGCGGGTGAGGGTCTGTTTGTATCGGCCTTGCCAGCGATTGACCTTTCCTCGCAGGATGACCCCCATTTCCAGCCCGGCATGAACGTCCCAGTCGGGAGAGGTTGCGTGGTCGTAGTGATTGGCGTGGACGATCAGGGGGTGATCCGAATCCAGCGGATACCGGAACCGTCTCAAGGGAGAGGGATTCGGATCATCCGTATCAGAATATGCAATAGATGTCCCGGATAATACCTTCAATTTTTTATTGTTTTTTGATTTCATATTATACAATGGTCTATAGTATATCAGAAAATACAAATTACATGAATACCCAAAGGATCTTTTTCCATGTCCAAATCCAAAATCGTATTAATCGGAGCGGGCAGCCGGTGCTTCGGCCTGGGACAGGTTGTGGATCTCCTCCGGTCGAAGGAACTGATGGGGCGGAATCTGACGTTCACCCTGGTGGATGAGGACGCCGCCGCGCTGGCGCTGATGACCGACATCGCGCATCTCGTCAGAAAGAACACCGGTTCGGATATCGATATCCAGAGCACGACCGACCGACCGAAGGCGCTGCAAGACGCGACCTACGTCATCACCTCCGTCGCCCGCAAACGCTGGGAACTTTGGGAGCAGGATTTCCGCGTGCCGTTATCGTACGGCTGCAAACACTGTCTCGGTGAAAACGGCGGACCGGGGGCGATTTTTCACGCCCTGCGGAGTTTCGAGCTGATTCTCCCTATCTGCCGCGATATCGAAGAAATCTGCCCCGACGCGCTCCTGCTGAACTTCACCAATCCCGAAGCCCGCGTCCTCAACGCGATCTGCCGTCTGACGAACGTCAAAGCCGCGGGGATTTGCCACGGCGTCTTCAGCGCGATTCACAAGATCGGCGAGATTCTGGATCGGCCGACGGAAGAACTGCAAATCGTCTCGGCGGGGATGAACCACTTCTACCGCGTGCAAAAGGTTATCGACAAAAAAACGGGAAAGAACCTGTACGACGACGTTCTGGCGAAATGGAAACGCGATCCTTCCCTGCCGCCGCTGGCACACAAAATCGCCGAAATTTTCGACGTCATGACGTATCCCTCCGACGACCACATCGGCGAATATCTCTCCTACGGATCGGAGTTCGGCGGCGTCAAGTGGAAGTACGGCCGGGAGGTGAAAAAAGTATCCCTGAGAGAACCGGCCGCCGCGAAAACGCCGCTGGAAACCTACGCCGCCGGCGGCGCGCCAATCGAGGAACTGTATCGCGATAGCGGCGAAATCACCGTGCCGATCATCTGTGACATCGAGCTGGATCGCGGATCGTTCCGCGAAGCCGTCAACGTCCTGAACACCGAAGGTTATATCGAGAATCTTCCCGCCGACGCCGTGATCGAAGTGCCCGCGACCGTCGACGCGCAAGGGCTGCACCCGATGAAGGTCGCCCCGATCCCCGAACCGTTCGCCTGCATCATGCGGACGCAGTTTTCGATCCACAATCTTCTGACCGAAGCGTATCGCACGAAATCGAAGAAGCTGCTCCTTCAGGCGCTGCTCCTGGACCCGAACGTCCAAGGCATCACCGCCGCTGAAAATATGCTGGATGAAATGCTGACGTTGCAGAGTGAATTCCTGCCGGAGTTCCGGTAAGACCTGATTTCCCGACGGGACGATATGCGCCGCCGCTCAGATCGCCCGAATCGCCCGGGGGAGATAATCGATCAGGTCCGTGGCAATCAGACCTTGCCGCGTGCGTTCCTCCGCCGCCAGGTCGCCCGACAGGCCGTGCAGGTACACGCCCAGGCAGGCGGCGTCGAAAAGGGGGAACTGCTGTTGCGTCAAGGCGGCGATCAGGCCCGTCAGCACGTCCCCGCTTCCGCCCGTGGCCATGCCGGGATTGCCCGTTTCGTTCACGTAGAGTTTGGTTCCATTCGTGACGATGGTTCCCGCGCCCTTGAGGACCAGCACCATCGGGGGAACGTCGGCAGCCTGCCGGTTCCATCGCGTGATCGCTTCGACGGCGAGGGATTCCCGATTTTCCCGCACGTGCGAAGTGGTCGTGTCCGTCAGGCGGGCGAATTCGCCGGGGTGCGGGGTGAGGATGATCTCACACCGCCGCGGCGCGGGCCAATCGTCGACGCGAGCAAGAGCATTCAGGCCGTCCGCGTCCAGCACGACGGGTTTGGACTGTTCGAGAACCGCGCGCAGGAGCTGCTCACGGTCCGCTCCGACGCCCAGGCCCGGACCGACCGCCAATACGTCCGCATTTTCGGCGGCCTGGAGAACCTGCCGAATGGTTTCGGGCGTCCATTCGCCGTCCTGGTTCGTCGCCAGGGGTATGGACGTGGCGCACGGGCACAATCCCGCGACGGTCTGCTGGATGCATTCGGGAACCGCCAGCGTCACCAATCCCGCCCCGCCGCGCAAGGCAGCCAATCCCGCCAGCGCCGGCGCGCCGACCATCCCCCGCGAACCGCCCACCACAAGCACCCTGCCGAAATCGCCTTTATGCGCGTCGACGGGACGTGGCGGAAGTTTCGGTAGATTCTGTATTCGTTCCATCGTTTCCAACTCCTGTGAATCGTCCACGAATTGCACGAAATTCTCGAATAAGAAACACATGACAAATAAGAGAAGAAGCCACAAAGCTCACAAAGAGCACAAAGAAAAGAATTTTTGAATGAAAAACTTTGTGCTCTTTGTGAACTTAGTGGCAATTCTTTTTTTTTGTTCTGTTTTTTATTTCAATTCGAGAAATTCGTGTAATTCGTGGACGTTACTTTTGAACCGACTGGCGGTTGATGACGGCGGCGGTGTATCCGCCGGCGAAACCGTTGTCGATATTGACCACGCTCACGCCGCTGGCGCAACTGTTGAGCATCGCCAGCAACGCCGCCACGCCGCCGAAGCTCGCGCCGTAGCCCACGCTCGTCGGCACGGCGATCACCGGGGCAGCCACCAGCCCGCCCACGACGCTCGCCAGGGCGCCTTCCATTCCCGCGACAGCCACCACCGCCAGCGCCTGCTGGAGTTCCTTCGTTTCCGCGAGCAGGCGATGCAAACCCGCCACGCCCACGTCGTAATGCGTGGTCACGCGGGCGTCCATGGTCTCGGCTGTGACGCGGGCCTCTTCCGCGACGGGCAAATCGCTCGTCCCGGCCGCGACGATCGCGACGTGCCCGACCTGCTCACTCGGTTGTCGGCGGAGATGAATCGTCCGGGCGGAGGAAGTGTACACCGCTTCGGGAAAATCCTCCCGAACGGCGGCGGCCATCTCTTCAGCGGCACGGGTCGCCAGGACGTTTTGCCCTGCCTGAGCCAGGCGCGAAAAAATATCCCGCACCTGCGGGACCGTCTTACCGGCGCAGAAGATCACCTCGCCGAAACCGCAGCGCAGCGAACGATGATGATCGATCTTCGCTTCGGGAGTATTCTCGAAGGGCAACTGGCGCAGCGCGGCGACAACCTCGTCGAGAGTCAGTTCACCGGAACGATGGCGCTGAAGCATATCCCGCAGTGTCTTTTCGTTCATAACGACGTTAAGAATATCGACTCGCGGGGAAAATGTCGATTCCCAACATCACTTTTCGATCACTCATGCGGAACGAAGCGATATTGTCCCTGATGTTCTTTCGCGACGGTTCGCAGCAGTGTTTCCGCTTCCCTTGGGCGCGCGCCGTAGAGAATGGTGGAGATACTGACGCGTTTTGCGGTGTTGAGGGTGCGCAGTTCCTCCAGGACGGCCTGGTTGTCGGGAAACACGCCGTCGGTGAGGAGGAAAATCGTCGAATGCGGCTGTTTCGCGTTCCGCAGGACGGCGAAGGCCCGTCGCAGGGCGGGGATCACGTCGGTTTGACGTTCCGGCTGGGCGTTCCGGAGAAATCGGGCGGTGACGTTTCGATGTTCCCGCGTCGCGCGCACCAGGCGTCGAGGGGGATTTTCTCTCGGTAGTCCCTGGGAAAAGAGAATCACGTGGTAGTGTTGCTTATCGCTCAAACGAGTCAGGGACGTCAGCACTTCATCGCGCACGCGGTCGAAGGTGTCCATCATCGATCCCGAGCAGTCGATCACGTACACGATATTGCCCGCCGTCGCGCCGCCGCGGGCCCGGGCCGGAACGGAAAAAAAGTCACTCTTCCCCGCGGACGTCGCCGGGTTCAACGGTTCGCGATTCGATTGCGCGGAAAGCAGGTGCGCCATGTCCTTCTTCTCGGGGGAAATCAGCGAAAGCGTATCCTGTCGGCTGGATACGGAATGACGAAACGACCGCGTGTTGACCGACCCGGGGAAACGGGACATTCCCGACTGAAGGGATTCTGACGGAGCGAGGGACGAGGAAAGGAAATGATTCTCTTCCGGAAGGAACACCGCGCGGGGTTGAATCTCCACGGGTTTTTCCGATTCGATCATGGCGTACACCAGGAACATCATGACCAGAAACAAACCCAGGTGAAACAGCAGGCTGATCACCCAGGGCATGGACCGGGCGAGGAATTCCATTCCCGTGGAACGCGTCGCCGCGGAAGAAGATGGATTCATCATCACTCCCTTCCGGATCGTGGAAAAACGAACAACGTCGTAATGCTTACGTCGTTAGACAAATATCGGCGGAAAACGTTTCCGATATTTTCCAATTTTTCATGTCAATCCTCGGGTGAGCATCTGCTCCATGGACATCATGCCTTTCCGCGCCTTCTGGGCGAGGCCGAAGCGGATCCGCTCGGCGCGGATCATTTCGTCGCGATAGGCGATCTGCTCGTCGGTTTCGCGCGGGAGTTTGTAGGCCTGCTGGAGCAGGTCCCAGGCCCGTTCGGCGTCGAGCTCGCGGATGGGTTTGCACTCCTCGGCGAGAATCGAGACGGTGTCTTCGTGCACCTGGAGGAATCCCCGGCTGACGAAGAGTTCCTCGGGCGCGCCCTGGGGGGGGACGAGGGTAATCTGCCCGGTCGTCACGACGGCGGTCAGCGGCGCTCGCCCGGCCAGGACGCCGATGTACCCGTCCAGCGCCGGCGCGGTCAGGCTGACGTACACCCCCGCCAGCGCCCTGCCGTCCGGGGTGTCGATGTGACAACGAAATGTCTTGTGCTCCGCCAAATTCTGTCTCGGCGTGGTGGGAATCCTTTCCCACAACGTCTTTCCTATATTAACGACTACGCGGCGGGAAAGGATTCCCGCCGCGCAGAGTACATTGAATTACGAAAACGTCTCCCAGCAGACGACTTCGTCGAAACTCTTTCTGGGTTTGTCGGCCTTGGCCGGCCCTTTGGGGTATCCGAGGGGCAACAGTTCGATGATCTTCGCTCCCTCGGGCACGCCGAGAATTTTTTTCGCTTCGTCCTGCTTGAAATGGCCGATCCAGCACGTGCCCAGTCCTTCCGCGACGGCGGCCAGCGTCATGTGGTCGATGGCGATGGCGCAATCCACGGGATCTTTCGGCACGTCGCAGAACATCGTCTGCCCGTCGGTCAGGCCGACGACGGCGATAATGACCGGGGCGGCTTGGATCCATTCCTGCTCCGCGGCGGCGGCCAGTTTCGCCCGAACCGCGGGATCGCGCACAACGACGAACTTCCATTCCTGCCGATTCCGCGCCGAGGGGGCGGTCCGCCCGGCGTCCAGCACGCGACGGAGCTTCTCGTCCTCCACGTCCTTCGCTTCGTAGCTCCGAACGCTGTATCGCTTTCGTATCGCTTCGTAGAGTTCCATATTCATCTCCCTGATTCTACTTTTCTCGTGGCACCTTCAAGCGAATCTTCTCGCTTGTGGGTGCTCTTTCAAATCGCGTGCAACGAGTTGCACGCCCTACGAATTACTTCATCTTCTCCGCCTGTTCCGCGGCGTCTTCGACCGTTCCGACGTACAGGAACGCCTGTTCGGGCAGGTGGTCCCATTTGCCTTCGCAGATTTCGCGGAAACTGCGGATCGTTTCCGTCAGCGGCGTGAAGTTACCGGCCTTTCCGGTAAATACTTCCGCGACGAAGAACGGCTGGGAGAGGAACCGCTCAATCCGCCGCGCCCGGGCGACGATCAGCCGATCCTCCTCGGAGAGTTCCTCGACGCCGAGGATCGCGATGATGTCCTGCAACTCGCGGTACCGCTGGAGGATCTGCTGCACGCGGCGGGCG
>JAFGJE010000258.1 GCA_016929245.1 Phycisphaerae bacterium | reverse complement strand
CCATCTATCACAGCGGCCTGTGGCGAACCTACTGGACACAAGAAAAAGCCGCCGCCTGAGGCCGCCATGATTTATCCTCGCACACGTCTGGGGTTTGATCGTGGAAATTTTCTTGACCAGCCGGGCCTTGTCGATGGTTCGCACCTGATCGACCGCCGCCACGCCGTCTTTACCCTGGATTCGGGTCTTGATGCGGAACGGATACGCCCGTCCGCTCGTTAACGGGACGACCACGACGGTACGAAGGTGTTCGTTGAGTTCGTCGGGGGAGACAATCACCGCCGGGCGGGTTTTACGGATTTCGCTACCGAGGGTCGGATCGAGGTTCACCCACCACACCTGCGATTGTTTGACGTTCATGTCCAGTCCCCGTCGTCAGTCGTCGCGTCCCAATCCTCCACGATGTCTTCTCCGGCGTCGCGGCAGGTGGCGGCGGCTTGGGCCCATCCACGGCGTATCGTCTCGGCGTTGCGAAGGATCACGGCTCCGTCGCGGACTTCCAGGTCCAATTCCTCGCCCAGGCCGGCTTCTTCGATGACGTTCTTGGGCAGGCGAACCCCGCGTGAATTTCCGATTCTCACCAAACAGGCGTGCATGACAGTATCTCCCGCGACGCAATGGAAATGTAATTACATCGTATTTACTATATCGACATTTTTCACCCCGGTCAACGGCAAAAAAACAGGATTTGTCGATATGATTCTTCGATTATCCGGGGTAGCGGGTAATACATAGATTCGATGAAAAAAACCTTTCCCAAAAAGGCCGATCCTTTTATGATACGAATCTGATATACGGGGTTTGTCCGGGTTGTTTCGTTGGTGGGCAAACCTGGGTTTTCGAATTGTAAAAACCTGTCCAACAAATCGGAGGTTGGGCGCATTTGGATGTGGGGTGTGTATGGCTGCGCGGGATTGTATTCGGGCGTATTTGCGTCTGGCGCTGGCGGAGGGCGTCGGGCCTAAGACGTTTCAGCGGATGACCGAAGCGTTCGGCGGTGTGGAGCAGGCGGTCGCTGCCTCGCCGGGGGCGTGGAAGCGGGTGGAGGGCGTCGGCCCAAAGAAGCTCGATGCCCTGCTGGCCGTCACCGAGGATCAGATCGACGAGGAACTCACCGAAGCCGGCCGGCTGGGCGTGCGGATTTTCTGTCTGGATGACGACGATTACCCAGCCGTTTTGAAGCAAACCTCCAATCCCCCGCCGCTGCTGTACATCCGAGGCAGACTCGAGCCTGCCGACGCCGTCGCGCTGGGCGTGGTCGGTTCCCGCCGCTGCACGCACTACGGCGCGGAACAGGCGGAGCGCTTCGGAGGCCTGCTCGGTCGGGCGGGGCTGACGGTGATCTCCGGCGGGGCGCGGGGCGTGGACACAGCCGCCCATACCGGTGCGCTCCGCGCTGGCGGCAGAACTGTGGCTGTCATGGGCTGTGGGCTGAGCACGCACTATCCCCCGGAAAACGAGAAGCTGTTCGAGAAAATCGTCGCGGAGGATCGCGGGGCGCTTCTCAGCGAACTGCCGATGAAGACAGCCGTCCTGGCGGGGAATTTCCCCACGCGGAACCGGATCATTTCCGGGCTGTCGCTGGGCGTGCTGGTGGTGGAGGCCGCCTTGCCCAGCGGGGCGCTGATCACCGCGCGGGAGGCGGCGGAACAGGGACGAGAAATTTTCGCCGTACCCGGAAAGGTGGATTCCCCGATGTCCGCGGGGACGCACCAGCTCCTGCGCGACGGGGCGCACCTGGCAGCCGACCTGGACGACATCCTGGGTCCGCTGGGGGACGTCGGCCGAAAAATCCACCCGCCCGAACCGGACGCCAAAGCGATTCCCACGGGTCTGGACGACATGGAAACCCTTCTGATTCAAGCATTAGCGGAAGGCCCGCGCCACCTAGACGACCTGGTGCACTACACGGGCGTGGAAACCGGAAAGGCCGCGGCGGCGATGACGATGTTGGTATTAAAAGGGGCCGTAAAGCAGCAACCAGGTAACGTATTCGCCCGGAAATAGTAAAAAAAACCCGGCTGTCATCCTGAGCGGAGCGCAGCGAAGTCGAAGGACCTCGCGGGTAACTACGCGTAAGGTCCTTCGACTCCGGCCCTTCGGGCCTCCGCTCAGGATGACAGCCGGGGGAACAAGGAACAAGGGAATAAGAAAGATTTGTAAAGTGTCTTGTTTTTTGTTTCCCCGGCAATCATAATATCCTTTCTGCGTCTATATATGACAACCGAAGATGTTTTTGGATCGCGTCCGGGTGCGAATGGACGGATCAGCCCGTTTTCGGCGGAATTTCGCCGAAGGTTCGCGGGTTGACGAGGGTGCGTTCGTGCCGGTGAATCGGCTGGGCGCGAATGGAGAGGACACAACTGCATGGGACCCGTGATAACGGCACTTGAGAAACTCCAAGCCATCGAGCGTGATCTGTCTCAGGTGCGTCGGCGGAAGAAGGCGCGGATGCGCGCCGTGAAGGCCCAGGAAGCTCGCATCGAAAAACACAAGCTCGAACGCGACTCGCTTCATCAAACCGCCATTGAACGTCGCAAACAGGCGGACGATCTCGAACTGACCCTCCGGCAGAACGAGGAGCACATCGACAAGCTCCGCGTGACGCTCAACGCCGCCAAGACGAACAAGGAATACGCCGCCCTGCTGACGCAGATCAACACCCAGAAGGCCGACAACGCCAAGTTCGAGGAACAGGCGCTGAAGGTGCTCGGCGAGGTGGACGGACTGAAAGCCCAGGTCGCCGAAACCGACAAGCATATCGAGCAGGAAGAATCCCGGCTGACGGAGATCAACGCCGGCAGCGCCGAGGAAATCGAGAAACTCGACACGATGCTCACGAAACTGCAAACCCAGCGCGACGAAGCGGCCGGGGCGCTGCCGGAGTCGATCCTGGCGCTGTTCGACCGCCTGTCCGGGCAATACGACGGCGAGGCGCTGGCGAAAGTGGAAGTCAGCGGCCGGCGCGCGCCGTATACCTATACCTGCGGCGGATGCTTCATGAGCCTCAACGCCGAACACGCCAACGCCCTGCGCACGCGGGACGAGGTGCGCCAGTGCGACAACTGCCAGCGCATCCTCTACATCGACCCCTCGGAAGGATAATCCCATCCTGTGAACGTCATTGTGAACATCGACGGCGGATCGCGGGGGAATCCCGGACCGGCCGGCGCGGGGATCGTGATCCGCGCCGCCGACGACGGAACGGTTCTCGCCCAGGCGGGGGTGTTTCTGGGAAACGCGACGAACAACGTCGCGGAATATCAGGGATTGATCGAAGGACTCCGTCGCGCCGAGACCCTCGGGGCGCGGCAGGTGGAGGTTCTGAGCGATTCGGAACTGCTCGTGCGGCAGATGAACGGGCAATACCGCGTCAAGAACGCCGGATTAAAACCCCTGTTCGAGGAAGCGAACGATCTGGCCCGGCGGCTGGCGAAATTCTCCATCCGTCACGTGCGACGCGAGCAGAACACCCTCGCCGACGCGATGGCCAACAAGGCGATGAATCTCAAACGCACCGTCGAGGAATAACATCCCGCGGACGGTCAGTCCTTCATCTTATCCATCTCGAACGTGCTTTGCTCGTCGTTGAAGGCGTCCGGATCGTCGCGATGCTCCTCGTTCGCGGAGGGTTTCCGCGTATCCATCGAAGCATCGTCGCACGACGTACAGCCGCTTAGAATCCCGCTGACGCTTACCGTCATCGCGAACAGGATCACCACCAGAAGCAGAATGTGTGTCACGTGTTTCATGCGCATCTCCCGTGTTTCGCAAATTTTGCCATGAAGGATTTCCGAAAAGTTCATCTTGTTCATCGGCACTTTCGCTGGTAGGGTTTCAGCGAAAGTTAATTTCCTGGACGCCGTTCCGCGACGGTGTAATGATCGGAGCTTTCCATGAACCCAATCGCCCCGCGACGCGAACCGAGCCTGGACATCTACCGGGGACTGACGATCTTCCTGATGATCCTCGCGAACACCACCTCGATGATGAAGGATTTGCCCTGGTGGATGAATCATTCGTTCAACAACCGGGCTCACCTGCTGCACGTCGCGTGGCTGGATTTGATCTCCCCGATGTTCATGTTCATCATGGGCGCGGCGATTCCCCTGGCGATCGCGTCCAGGCTGGCGAAGGGCACGTCGTCCTGGAAGCTCGCGGGGCACATTCTCCTCCGCGCGGGGCTGCTGATCTGGATCGGCACGGTGATTCATCCGTACTGGTTCCGGCACGTCGAAACCTTCAACACCGCCGCACGGGAATCGATGGGCGGGTGGTGGTATTGCTTCGCCTGGCTGTTCCCGGTGGAGCAAAACTCCCTGCTCTGCGGGGCGTGGTATTTCTGGGGGTTCGTGTTTCCCGCGGCCTTGCTGACGACCTGGCCGCTGACGCGCAGCGGTGTCCGCTGGCGACAGATTCTCGGCTGGGCGATCCGCGTGGCAGCGCTGGGATACCTTCTGTGGGCGAGTTTCCTGATGAAGACAGGCCCGGCCGTCGACGGGGAGGTCTTCGGTATGTTCCGGGGTGGATACAACCCCAAACCCGGCGTGTTCGCCGCCTACGGCGCGGAAAAGGGGGTGTTTCCCGCCTCGATTCTGGGGTATCTGGGTTTCGCGTACCTGGAAGTCGGATTGCTCTGGCTGGTCATCCGTAAAAGCCAGCCGATCCAGTGGCTGATCCTGGCGATCATGCTCGGTCTGATGATGCACCTGCAACAAAAGGACGCCTTCCTGGCGACCTGGCTGGGGCGGGTGGTGTGGTATCTCGATTTCGGGGCGCGGTTCGGATATTACGGCAGCATGGTGCTGGCCGGGGCGCTGGCGGGGGAGTTGTTCCTCGGCGAGCGAACCGACGGATCGATTCGTAAAGGACTCGCGGGGATGACGGGATTGTTTCTGGTCATCGCGCTGCTTTTCGGCGGGGATTTCTTCCGCACCTTCGAGCCGGCGTCGATTCGTCGGACGCTGTTTTTCATCGGGCTGTGCTGCGCGGGATTGTGGCTGGTGTGGGAACTCTGCCGGCCGGTCAAGGACATGAAATATTTCCCCGCGATCACCAGTCCCTTCACGGCGCTGGGGAAAAATCCGCTGTTCGCGTACATGCTCAGTTACGGCCTGGCGGGCGGGATCGACATGGTGATCAATTCACCGAGCATTTCGCGATGGACGCGAGACGCGCTGGACATCGGCTATAATGTCCTCCGAACGACCTCCGGATACATTCGTTTCGGACCGGGCGCCTGGTGGCTGGAAGGCTGGTGGGGCGTGTGCTTAGCGGCGCTGCCGTATGTCATCCTCTGCACCGCAATAACTCTGCTGGCCAATCGTTTGAAAGTGATAGTACGGCTGTAGTATTCTCTGGTCTGGGAAAAAGACAATACCTGTCATCTCCTCAGGAGCCCCAAGGGCCTGAGCGAGTCGTGGCACCTTCAAGCGTCGAAACGACACTTGAAGGCGCCACGACTCACTCAGAATGACAACGATACCATGTG
>JAFGJE010000257.1 GCA_016929245.1 Phycisphaerae bacterium | reverse complement strand
TCGCGCGGACACTTGCCGATGTCGAAACACACGTCCAGCTCCGGAACGAGAATCACCGACTCCTCGCCCGCGACGGAGTATCCCACGATGGTAAAATCGCCCATCGGAATCTGCGACAATCTGTACGGCTGTATTTTCATAATCGAGAAAAGAAAATCCGACACTGAGCTCCTGAGAACCTGAGAAAGACAAGAAGAATAAAACAAAAAATCTTCTCTGTCCCTCAGTATCTCAGTGTCGGATTTGTCGTTTTTTCCTTATGCCTGATATTTTGTTGATCCTCAAACGAAAAAAGATACCGAAATTACTTTGCAGTTTGCAGATTGTAGGGATACAAACACCGATTCGCCAGCAGGAATCCTATGACGGACGTAAATGCACATTCCGAATCCCCGTCGCACGACCCCAGGCGTTTCTGGGGACTGGGGGAGCTTCTCGCGTTAGCGTGGCCGGCGAGTCTGAGCATGCTCAGCCACACCGTGATGATGTTCTTTGACGGGATTATGGTCGCCAGCAACGGACCGGACCCGCTGGGCGCGCAATTTGTGGGCGGAATTATGAGTTTTGTCCCGGCGGCGTTCATGCTCGGAATGTTGACGGTGGTCAATACCTACGTCAGTCAAAACCTTGGCGCCGGACGGCTGCACCGTTGCGGACAGTACGCCTGGGCGGGGTTGGCGGTGGCGTTCACCTTCGCGCTGTCGGCGCAGCTGCTGACGATCCCCGCCGGAACGATTATGCGAACGTTCGGACATGGCGCCAGCGCCACCGCGATGGAAACCATGTATTTTCGGTACATGCTGCTGAGCTTGATTCCGTTACTGACGGCCAAGGTGCTGGAACAGTTTTTCTACGGCCTGGGGCGATCCAACGTCGTTTTACTCAGCAGTTTCCTCGCCAACGCGTTTAATATTTTCGCCAACTGGGTGTTGATCTACGGCCATTGGGGATTCCCCGCGCTCGGCCTGGAGGGCGCCGCGATCGGCACGGTGCTGGGGACCGTGGTGATGCTGGGCGTGCTGGCGGCGGTGTTCCTCTCGCGACGATGCAACGAACGCTACGCCACCCGCCAGCCGCGCGATATGAAACTTCGCGAATGCGGCGAGATTCTCAGGATCGGTTGGCCGGCGGGGGTGCAGTTTTCCCAGGACGTGCTCGCCTGGGGGGTGATCACCGCGTACCTGGTCGGGAAATTCGGTATGGACCACCTGGCGGCCAATACGACGGTGATCCGGTACATGTCCTTGTCGTTCATGCCGGCCGTCGGAATCGGAATCGCCACGACGGCGCTGGTGGGACGATACATCGGCCAGAAGCGTCCCGACCTCGCGTTGCGGCGGGTGCGCGCGGGATTGATCGCCGCGGCGCTGTATATGGGAATTTGCGGTGTGTTTTTCTTCCTGTTCCGGCACGAACTGGTGCGATTCTACATGACCATCTCGCCCAACACGAAGCTCCTGCCCGATCAGATCGCCGCCCGGATCGATCAGATTACGCGCATCGGAGGTAAACTGCTGCTCTGCGCAGCCGTCTTCCAGGTCTTCGACGCCGTGGTCATTATCTACAACGGCGCCCTGCGGGGCGCGGGAGACACCTTTTTCCCGATGATCTGCACCATCCTCCTCTGCTGGGTGTTCCTGGTGGCCGGCGGATTCACCATCGTTCACTTCTTCCCGCAACTGTCCAGCCTTGGGCCCTGGTTGGCCGCCAGCGGGTTTATCATCATGCTGGCGGTCGTTTTCTGTTGGCGGTTCGAGAGCGGTTCCTGGCGGAAGATTGATCTGCTGAAACGAAAAGAAATCACCCCCCCGCCGGCGGATTCGACATTGGAAGTGTAAGACTGGGAACTGGGGTTTGGGGACGTCCGGCGAGAACACGCCGTCCGTTATGATTCAAAACGTCAGAATCGCCTCGGCGGTTTCATATTGCAGCTTCAGGTCCATCGGTTGGGAAAACTCCACCGCCACCTCCGAGACGCCGTATTCGTCTTCCGGACTGTGACGGAGAATCCGGGCCATACTGTGATAGATATCGTATCGGCCGGTGCGACGACGGCGCAGGGTCAGATGCAACAGAACTTCCCTGCCGCATTCGGGAACACACTCGCTGGGCATGGGAAACCGAAGACCCCCGTCGGAAATGTTCGTCGTTAACGCGGTGATGACCATATCCCCGTCCGGATCGATCACCTGCACGGGACACTCCAGGTCGTACCGTGGATATCTTCGACGCTCCCGACCCGTGCGACCGGTGGAATCCGACACGCGAACGGGCTGTTTGTGCATAAAATCACTCATGAGTTTTTCACCACAAAAGAAGAACCATCACCAAGCCGTTACCGTTTTCAAGACAAACCGCTTCGGACAATCAATCGTCTCTGACTGTCCGCCATTCCCTTACAACACGATGGACGCGTCGACGCCTTCGCTTTGCAGCCGTAAATTCATCGGACTGAAAAACTGCAGGGCGACTTCCGACAACCCGTTGGTGTCTTCTTTTCCATGCCGCAGAACGGTTCCCACTGCGTTATACATTTCCGCGTCGTCGCCACCGCCACGAAGGATCGTCAGGTTCACCTGCACCTGCTTTCCGCAGGCGGGCAGACACTCCCCGGGAAGCGGAACCCGAAGTCCACCGTCGGAAATATTGCTCGTTAAACCCGTGATGACCAAATCCCCCTCGGGACTGATCAACTGGATCGTATACTCCAGATCGTACCGCGTATATTGCCGCCGATCCGCGGGATTGTCACTTGCAGGTTCTCCCATATATACATTAATATCGCTCCGGCGCTCGGATAAATTCGGTAAAATCAAGAAAAGGGAATCGGGTTATCATTCAATTCCTGTGTTTGGAGAATGTTCGTATTTGAGAAAGCGAATGATAGGGGTTTACAATCGGAATTTTACGTCCCCGTCGACGATGGTCGCGACGGCCCGGCCTTGGAGTTTCCAGCCTTCGTAGGGGCAGTTACGGCCTCGGATGGGAATCCGCTCTACTACGCGTCGTCTATTATCCGCGTTTCCGCGCCCTGTCAATCTCTATTCGATGGTTTTCGCAAGCTGCATATCGGACTTGAGAAGATCATTGACGACCGTGGATACATCTCGCTTTTTCTTTCCCGCAATTTTCTCGACAAACCGGCGTACATCCTTGTCGAGATAGACGGGAAAGTTCAATTGTGCGCCTCGTTGATAGAACTTCCCACGTTCTCCTGTGGAGAAATCGTATTCTTTCTTCATGGTTCACTCCGAATATTGTTTTTGTTCGGACTTCGTCGCTTTGCGAGAGGAGAATATCCGAACCTGTACCGTAGATGAATCAACTCTTGCAAACGTATGGTGAACTACGAGCAGTCCACCATTTTCCGAAAGACCAAGGGTTAATATGACAGCGCTACTTCAATTTCAATTTATGACTACGTTTTCGACGGCTTCGGTAGGAGGCCTCGTTACGCCACTGATAATAT
>JAFGJE010000256.1 GCA_016929245.1 Phycisphaerae bacterium | reverse complement strand
CATTGGGTGCGTTTGAATCGCTAAGGAAAAGCTTTGCCTGAAAAAGGTTACGTCGATTCGCGTCCCGACCGGCTGTCCCTATTCCTGTTGACAGCACAATTGCCGGATTGCAAATTTTCGTTTTTGCCGTATACTATTCAATCGCTTTATGTGGAGACGTAATTCTCGGCTCATTGATCATCATTTTTACGTGTCCACAGAGGATTGCTCCGAAGGCTCAGCTTTTAGTTTTTTAAAAAAGCTCTGCTCTGAACGGAGTCACTTCAACAAACGCGGTTGAATGACTTTGACTTGTCATTCAACCGCGTTTTTTTGGTTTATGTCCAATTAACGGGGAGAGATTCGATACAGTCAAAATGCATATTGAAAATCGTCCCCTGCGCAAACCTTTCCCCAAATCGGGAAAACGTGAACGGATTCGTCTTGAAGCCCGACAGGGCTGGTCAGCGTTTAGCCGGGGTGTGAGCGCGGCGAACCCCCGGAAAGGAATGTATTCCCACAAGTCCCAACGGGACGGAAGCGATGTGCGTATGTTGCCAAATGGATGGAAATTCCCGATCCGCTGTCGTCCCGTCGGGACTCAGATTGAATCGCACTCCACCGGGGGTTCGCTGCGCTCACGCCCCGGCTAAACGCTATCGTCCCTCCGGGACTTCGAAGACAATTGAATCCCTGTTCCCAAGGGAATGGCTCCGTGATTCTCATAAAAAACTCCTCGCAAATGGGGTTTGAACCTTTTATTTTCTGTCACTTTCTTCCGCCGCCAGGGCTTGTTCGATTTCAACATTGGCGCGTGAATCGAAATCCGCCACCGCCCGTAATACTTTAATCTGGGCGTTACGCCGCTCGGAGGTCCATTCGATATTCGATGCCCATAACGGTGGTGTTTGACGCTGTGAATCCTCGAGTATTTTTGCGGCATCGTGATAATATTTCGCCGCCGTCAGTAAATGCTTCGACGTGTCCCCGCTAAAATTCCCGGCGATCGACCGAAGATACCTAGCGGCTGCAAGCCGACTGTCCAGAAGCAATAAGGCATGCAATTTGTTACCTTCGCATGCAGCACCCAAGTCTTTCGGTGACATGGAACGAATCGCGTCGTCCTTGCCAAGCGCGTCCATCCAGCATTCGTATGCCGCAGAACCGCTGAAATAATCGCCGTACTTTGGAGTCGTGGTTTGCACAAGTGCCTGTTTCAGGGAAGCGATGGTACTTTCTTTTCGCGCAGGAGGATTGTCTTTTCGTTCCAGAACGATTGTCAACCAAGGCCATGTAAGGGACGGCGGATATACGTTGGTTGCATTGTCGCTGCCGCGGCAGAGAAATTGTTTTCCGTCGTTCTGGTATCCGACGATCAGACCCCAGTCAATCTTGCCCTGTTCATGCGAAACCAATCCGATTACCGGTCGGCCGGCGTCAATGCTTGCCATAACAGCTTTTCGCGCTTTGGAAACTTCTTCCGGGGCGCTTTCTTCAGCCATGTACGTGGTTTCTTCATAACCAAATGCCGCCAAGGCCGCGCCGGCACTATCCGCACCACAGACAGGACACGGCGCGCTGTCGCACCAAAATTTCTTCTCATAGAACTGAACTCGAAAAGCGTAGGCGGACATTCCCAACAACTCATCATACGTCGTCTCTTCCCCCATCGCACATAACACCGCTTTCATGGCAACAAAGAAGCTGCTTCGTCGATCTTCCTTTACAACCAGCGGTTCGACCCCTTCGATCCAAACCTTCCCATTTTCGCGACGGACGTTTTTCGCTGTCGATTCGGTTGATGTAATATCGGTTGTGTTACTCATAGTATCCGCTCCATCCGATGCGGTCGCCGGCTTCGGCACTTTCACACCCTCGGCTACCAGGGCTTGTTCCATTTCATCGGCGGCTGCGGCAAATTCGGATTTGACCGGTTTGAGAACGCGTTCGATGTGGGCCTTTTGTTTGTCCAGATCCCCCATGAAGCGGTCGTAGTTCTCGTCGCCACGGCTGTTGATCGCGGGATCGAGAAGCTTCACGATTCGGTCATAATGCTTCGCGGCGGCTTCGAGATGCGGCCGGGCGCCTTCCGCGAAGGTGTTGACTTGTTTGCGGAGATGCGCCGCGGCAACCTTGGCGCCTTCGTACGTCGGTAAGGCGGTTTTTTTCGCCTGGTCCGCGCTTCGGTCATTTCCTTGCCATTGTTCCGTATCGTAGGGGACGGAATTCATCTGGTGAATCCATGCATCCATGGCGGCCAGTCCGAAGATGATGCCCTTGCCCTCGGGGCCCGGTGCGAATCGCTCCTGTCCACGGATACGGTAGGCCGCCAGACGCAACATCTCCAGGTCCGCCTCATGAGCGGAAAGCGTCGATTTGCCCTGGGAAAGAACGGGAACGGAAGGCCCGATGTGACTCATTCGATTATTCTTCTTGCCGTTGGTGGTAATTCCGAGGAACGTTCCATCCTCCCGCGCTTCCAGAATGATTCCCCAGTCGCACCAGAAGGCGTCGCGAGGATCCCATTCGCGATCCGTGATAATGATTTCTCCCGCCGCCAGGGCATCGCGGACCGGTTTAATAAAAGGTTTGCGCCAATATTCCCGAAGCCATACCTCACGTTTGGTGGAATCTTTGGGTGCAGACGGATCTTTACTGTGATCCGGCTGAGGGAGCATCCGGATGTTCAATCCGATCCGTCGGGCGACCAGGTCCAGGCAGCGTCCTCGGCCTTGCACCTGCCAGTGGCATTTGGTCGGCTCATCCAGACGAATATCGGGCGCGAACGCGTTCGTCGAGAGGGCGTAAAGCGTTTCGTAATCCACATCAAGTCCATACAATTTCGCGGCTGCCTGGACAACCAGGGAAAACGCATCCTGCGTCTCATGGTTGCCTTTCAGTCGAAGGTTAGAATAGTCAATTTTCACGGGATGTTTCCCTTTCGTGGAATAGGAGGGTTGTTCTTGTTTGTTTTCTTTACGTTCCGCGGTCGTGGGCAGACCGAGGCAGCCCAGGAGCACCAGCGCGACGACGGCCGAGATGCTCAGGATCAGCGTTGTTCTACTCGGCCGGGCTGTCAGGATGCGTCGCACACGGCGGGAAAGGTTGCTCTCCGCCGCGGCAAACGTATTTACCAGTAACCGGCGGGCCAGGTTGTGATGCGTCTCCGCGACGCGCGTCAGGCTTTCGGCGTATTCCACCGACAGATCGTAAGCCTTCAGCACGGCGTCGTCGCAGGCGTTCTCCGCCTCGCGTCGCATCACCCAGCCGCACAGCCAGACCACGGGATGGAAGAACAGCAGCATTTCCGCGATCCGCTGGAGCAGCAGCACGAGATTGTCCCAACGGCGGACGTGCGTCAGCTCGTGCGCGATCACCAGCCGTACCTGCTCGGGGGGCAGTTGTTTCGGCAGGGCGCGGGGCAGGAGAATCAACGGCCTCAGGATTCCCGCCAGCACCGGCGCGTGGGATACGCCCGACAGCGCCAGCCGCGCCCGCGGCCGCATGTTCAAACGTTTCGCCGCGTCGAGAACCGCTTCTCCCAGCGGTGAATCGCACGGCTGCACCTCGGCTGTCTTTCGCAGGAACGTCACATACACGTATCCCACCAGCAGCCGCAATCCCAACGCCGACGCGATCACCAACCACGACATTGCCACAATTCCGTACAGATTGATCGAAGCCCACGCGGAAGGTTCCTTCACTTCCGCGGGCGCGGCGGATACCGCTGTCATCGGCCGACGATAGGGTCTGGGAGCATGTTCCCGGGAAGGCGGCTGCATCGGGGCGGCCTGGGGCGCGACGATAGTCGTGCGCACCGGCGGGGGTGGAGCGGGCGCTTCCGGCTGAAGAAACCAGTACAGCGAAATCGGCGAGGCGATCAGCAGCGTCACGACAGGCTTGGCGAGAACCAGCAGCCAGAACATATGTCGCACGCGCGGTGACCGGACTCGCAGCAGGAACAGAATCGCCACGACGATTCCCGCGAGAATCAATAATTCGACGCTGAGCAGCCGAAGATTCTCCACCAGCCACTCACCGAGTGTGTTCAGCGTTTCGATGAAGTTTCGCATGATTGGGTTCCCTTGTTCGCCGTCCTGGTTTTGCGGCGCAGCGTGGTGTTGATTTCCTCGCGGATCGCCTGGATTTCCTTCGCGTCCAGCGATTCGGTTTCCAGAAGCTGACTGACCAGCGCCCGGGCCGACCCGGCGAAGAACCGCTGCAGGATTTCGCGCAGGTTGCGGCGGGCGACGTTTTCCTTCGAGACGGCCGGCTGATAAACGTCCACGCGCCCCTGGCGCCGCGAGACGAGGAATCCCTTGTCCCGCAAAATGCGCATCATCGTGAGGACCGTGTTGTAGGCCATCGGCTTGGTGGACTTGAGTCGCTCTCGCACCTGCCGGACGGTGGCTTTGGAAAGCTCCCAGACGGCGTCCATGATAACCGATTCTAAGGGTGTGAGTTTCGTATTTCCCTTGGCCATGATATTCCCTTCTCTAAAAACTAAAAGATTAGTTGAATTATACCGGGCTTCCGGGATTCATCAACTAAAAATTTAAGAGATGGCAAAAAAATTTTTGGTTTCAGTTCATTACATGGTTTTTTATGATAGTAGCCGCGGGCGCGAGCCCGTGGATGAGGTCGGTTTTTTTCTTTCAGAGCCCCGGCGGGGCGATTGAAACGTTCATTCGCCCCGCCGGGGCTCTGAAGTCTGTCGGCGTTGGTGTCCCCGGGCTTGCGCCCGGGGCTACTATCAAAAATCCGTAAGTCTCGTGCATTCTCTTTTCCCCGGAAATGTGACATGAATCAACTATGTACGAAAACGTCGAAAACCAATCCGATTAAGAGTTCGCAATTCTGTCCCGCCATTGTCTTGGCGAGAGGCCCGTCCGGCGACGGAAGACTTTGGAGAAGTAGAAGGCGTCTTCGTATCCCACGCGGCGGGCGACGTGGGCGATCGGCAGGGGGGTTTCGCGCAGGAGGATCCGGGCCCAGTGGATTTTCATACGCACCGAAGCTTCCATAAGCGTTTCGCCCAGCAAGTGTCGGGCGGTGCGGCTGACGTGGCAGCGGGACAGGCTGAAGTGATCCGCGACGGCTTGTAAGTCCATCGGTTCGGCGATGTGATCGAGCATGTATCGTTGCAGATTTTGCGCGGTCAGTTCGTCGCCGCGTTCTTCCAGCGGGCAATCCAGCAGACTCAGCAGTTCCGCGAGCATCGCGTCGACAGGCCGGGTGCGTTCGATGTCTAGCGTCTGCGCGGGATTTCCGGTGTCGTTCATTCGCTGCAGCAGTTCGACCGCGCCGGCGCGGCTGGGCCAGGCGAAGAAAGATTTCCCGCCGCGTTCGGAAACGATTCTCCGAGCGGTCCGCAGCGCCTCGGCGCCGTTGAAACGACAAAAATAATGGTCATAAGGATCGTCCGGATTCGCCAGCAGCAATCCAACGTTATCGTCGGGCAGAACCATCCCCGCCATCCCTTCGGAAATCTGCACTTCGCGGTCCGATTGGATATACGTTCCTTTTCCAGAGAGAAACAGCGTGAACATGGCATCGTCGTGATAAGTTCCGCGCGTGGCGTGATACGGTTGATCGTGCGCTCGGCCGATGGTGTACACGCGATACGGCAGGCGCGTCGGTGGGTGCGTCGCCCGATGAAAGGCGGCCACGGACAATGGACGCTTAGAAGCCATATCAATATTATCCATGTTTTTCGCAATCCTTTCCATGGAAAAATTTGATAATATCTAGGAAATTAATGTAAGGAAATGTCGTCAAACGACGGCATAGGAAATATTGTCTAGGAGAATAATGACATGCGGCATCCGAAAGTTGTGATCCTCGGGGCGGGGAGTTTGTTTTTCGGCCGGCAGGCGATCTGGCAGATGGTCCATTCCGAACATCTCCGCACCGGCACGCTGGGGTTGGTGGATACCGATGAATCGCGCCTGAAAAACATGGCGACTCTCGCGCAAAAGGTGATCGAAAACGAAAACGTTCCCTTGAAGCTCGAAGCGTCCGTCGAACGGAAGGATGTTCTGAAGGACGCGGATTTCGTCGTGTTGAGTTTCGCCGACGACACGGTGAAATATCGCGGCATCGACTGCGCGATCGCGGAGAAGTACGGTATCCGCATGTGCAGCGGCGACACGATCGGCCCGGGCGGCGTGTTCCGCACGCTGCGCGAATTTCCGGTGATTCTGGACTGCTGCAAGGACATCGAAGCGATGTGTCCCGACGCGTGGGTGATCAACTACATCAACCCGACGGCTGCCAACGGCGTGGGATTGAAGCGATTTGTCCCGCAACTGAAAAGCTTCGCCCTCTGCGACGGCCTGCACATGCCGCACGTGAAAAACAACTACGCCCGGCGCGCGGGGATTCTCGGTGAGAAGGAAACCCTCACGCCCGAACAGGACGCGAAGTTCGACCTGCGCATCGCGGGCCCGAATCATTTCACCTGGATCGTCAAGGCCGAGTACGACGGCAAGGACGTCGTGGAGAAAATCGCCGAGGCGCTGAAGGCCGACGCGGCGAAGGAAACCGACGGCGGCGACACCGGCGCGAAAGCGATATTCAACGCCTCCATCGGATACGCGCTGTACGAGGCGTTCGGACACATTCCCACCTGCGTCGGGCATACGAAGGAATACGTGCGGTTCTGGCAAGGCCTGGGCAAGACGCCCGAACCGATTCCGCCGCTGTCGATCTGGGAAACCGACCTTCGCTACAAGCGGCACGAGGATATGTGGAAGCAGGTGGCCGACTTCAACTCCGGCGCGACGCCCATCGGGGAGTACATGTCAACCTTCGGCCCGGATCACGCGACGGACATCATCGAGAACATGGTCGCGAATCTCGGAAAACCGTTTTACGTCAACACGAACAACAACGGGGCGGTGTCCAACCTGGAGGATGACGATTTCCTGGAATTGTTGTGCGACTTTACTCCCGAAGGTCCGTCGCCCCGACCCGTCGGCGAGGCGCCGGTGGGTTTGCGCGGCATGTGGGCGCAGGTACTCGACACGCACGAGCTGTCAGCCATGGCAGCCGTCACGGGCGACCGCGACCTGCTCCGCCGGGCGCTGCTGGTCGACCCGATGGTAAGCTCCCCCGCCGACACCGAAAAGATCATAGAAGAAACCCTACAAGCCCAGCGCGACGCTCTGCAGGAGTATTGGTACAAATAAAAGGCTTTCCAATGGATATCATGCGCAGCGGGAATCTTTCCCGCCGCGCGAGTTCTTCTTGCCAATGCGCATCACGCCAACCTTTCTAATCCATGTTCATAAAAAGAATTACAGCGTTTTCTTGACGAATTCCCAAATTCGGATATAATGACGAGTCGCTTGTAAACCGTGGTTTCGGCTCAAGGGATTAGGGTATCCCGACGGCTCCGTTGGGAGGATTACTTGAGCGGAACTATAAAGGGAGGCATTGTAGTATGGCTCGTTTTCCTGCGATGAAATATGCACTTTGTGTAGCACTTCTGCCTCTTCTGATGGAACATGCCCATGCTGCCGTAGTCGTGGATCCCGACAACATTGGGGCCACTGACGTAGATCCCGCCGATCCGACGACATGGACCGATACAACAACCGCCCGTGTCGGAAAGACGGGGGAAGGTGCAGTTCAAGTCGATAACGGAAGTTCTATTCAATCCTTCAGAGGCGAAATTGGAAGCGTTTCCGGTTCGACGGGTACGATGACCGTGTCCGGAACAAACTCCACGTGGTTGAACGAAGGGTGGTTATATGTAGGTTACAGCGGTGATGGCACATTGAATATCACCAAGGGTGGCGGTGTCAGTGACGACATCGGTTTCATCGGCTATGAATCCGGTTCGACGGGCAAGGTCGCTGTGGATGGAATTGGTTCCATGTGGACGAATAATTTCATTCTTCGTATCGGTTGTTCCGGTGATGGTATGCTGAATATCACAAACGGCGGTGCGGTCAGCAATGAGAACGCCTACATCGGACAGGAAATTGGTTCCACGGGTGAGGTGACGGTGGATGGAAATAACTCGACATGGGCAAACAGCGCCATTCTTCAAATCGGCTCCGAAGGCAGCGGAACGCTGAATGTCACCAACGGCGGCGGTGTCAGTAATACTGCCGGATTCATCGGTTATGCGCCCAATTCGATGGGTGAAGTTACAATCGATGGACTTGGTTCGACGTGGACGAACAGCGAATATATCGGTGTCGGCTGGAAAGGTGAAGGAGCACTGAATATCACGAACCGCGGCGGTGTCACTAACGAGTACGGATACATCGGCTGTCAATCCGGTTCGACGGGAGAAGTGACTGTTTCTGGAACCGGATCGACGTGGACGAACAGCGCGAATCTTTACCTCGGCGACAAGGGAAGCGGCGTATTGAATATCACCAACGGAGGCGCTGTCAGCAACATTAATGGTTTCATCGGAAACGAAACTGGTTCCACGGGCGTGGTCACAGTGGACGACGCCGGATCGACGTGGACGAACAGCATCGATCTCTCCATCGGTTATGACGGCGACGGAACACTGAATATCGCCAACGGCGGTGCGGTGTCTGTGAGCGAGGATACCTGGGTAGCCCGGAATTCCGGTTCTTCGGGCACGATTCATCTGGATGGCGGAACCCTCACAACGAGTAGTCTTTTCTGCGCCTTGGATGATCTGGCCGGTGCGGGAACGATCCATACGCACGGCTTGGTCACCGACACCGAACTGGTTTTCGACGCTACGCATGGATTGAACCAGACGTTTGTCCTCAACGGAAATCCCGGTCGAAATGTCATCCTGCAATTGGATGCCGATGGGAGCGGATCGATGGGAGCGGGTTATAAGGATATCGGTACGATGAGTGTCTCCGAGGGAAGAGCGATCTCTTCGAAGCATGGTTACATCGGTTATGCGAGCGAATCCGCGGGAGAGGTGATCGTAACGGGAACCGACTCAACATGGACGACCAGCGAAACTCTTTACGTCGCCTATTTCGGCGGTGGTATGTTGAATATCACGGACGGCGGCGGCGTCAATAGTGAAAACGGCAGCATCAGCGCCATGGTTGGTTCGTTGGGGGAAGTCAATGTCTCCGGTGACGGTTCCATGTGGACGGTTCGTAAATACCTTACCGTCGGCTGTCGCGATCACGGTACGCTGAATATCACAAACGGTGGTGCCGTCAGCGATATCAGCGGAACCATCGGCGCTATTTTGAGCGGTACGGCGGGTGTGGTGAACGTGGATGGTGAAGGGTCAACGTGGACGAACTCCGGTAGCCTGATCGTGGGTTTGGGCGCGTCCTGCGACGGCGCACTCCATATCACAAACGGGGGCGTTGTGAGTTGTAGTGATGGATACATCGGCGAGGTTTCCGGTTCGACAGGCGAGGTGATTGTGGATGGCGCCGGCTCGATGTTGAGAATCACTGGTGATTCCTTTTCCGTCGGCCGGTTCGGAAACGGTTTGCTGACGATCATCAATGGCGGATTGGTGAGTGTCGCCGGAACGCTGATTATCGACTACGAGGAAGATGGAGAAGGTTTCGTCAATATAGCCGGCGGCGGCATGCTGGCGCTGTTCGGTCAAGAGGATGATTCCTTGACGGACTTCCTGGGCCTTCTTGAAAACGAAACGGGTACGAACGCGATCCGCTTCTGGGACGATATCACATCGTCATGGGCGCATATTTCCGGCGCTACTTATGGTGAGGATTACACACTGGACTATAGAACAGATGGTGATCTGGCTGGGTATACGGTGTTGACCGTTACAGCCATGCCCGAACCGGTGACGTTGGGCTTGTTGAGTCTGGGCGGTTTGGCGATGCTTCGGCGACGGCGAAAAAGGTAATCATATTCCGGCGAGTTTAATCAATTGTCATCCTGAACGGAGCGAAGCGGAGTTGAAGGATCTTCCGGGAACGTGCGCGTAAGGTCCTTCGACTTCGCTGCGCTTCGCTCAGGATGACAACCTTATTACGAATTGGACGGCTGGAGGTCGGCGGGTTTTTCGTCGCCGATGAGGATGGCTGCCATTTCCGAGACGTTGTTGGCGACGTAGGTGGGGTTGAGCTTCATCAGGTCTTCCACCGGTTCGGCGCCGTAGGTGACGGCCATCGAGTCGATGGCGTTGTCCCGCGCGCCGATTAAGTCCACCACGCGGTCGCCGACCATGATGACGTTTTTGTCGGTGTGGTCGGGTAAGTCGCAGAGCAGGTCGAAAATGACCATTTTCTTGGTGCGCCGGCTCTCGTCTTCGCTGGCGCCGAGGATGATCGTGAAATAGTGATCCAGGTTCAAGGCCTTGAGGATCTGCTCGACGTTCTTGGTCTGCCGGGCGGTGGCGATGCAGAGCGTTTTGCCCTGGTCGTGGAGCGTTTTGAGCATCTCCGGCACACCGTCGTAGGGTTTGTTCTTGCTGACCCCGAAGGTGCCGGCGTAGTACCAGTAATGAATGAACGCCTGGTCCGCCTGCTCGCGCGTCAGCCCGAAATGATCCTCGAAGCAGTGCAGCAGCGGCACGGTCGTGAAAAGCTGCATCCGCTCCGGGTCGCGCTCCTTAATCCCGAACTGCTTCAGCGCATAGTGGGCCGAGCTGATCATCTCCTCCGTCGGATCCGTCAGCGTTCCGTCAAGGTCCAAAAGAATAATGTCATAGTCCGGCACGGATAGCATTGTAACAAAGCCCCTCCCGGGTTGCCATACCCCCCGGTCATATCGGTACAAGGGAGGGGGAATTTTACTCAGGAAATCGTAAACGTAAACAATAATCTTCCCAATCGGCCTGAAATTTTTTCATATCCTCCAAATCCAGAACCGCCTGGAGAGTCTGGTATCCGGTCGGATCGGTGCGGACATTCTCGACGAACCGCCTGTAGAATGTCCGTAACTTCTTATTTTGCTGCAGGTAATATAAAAGATATCTCGCCTGGGCGTAATACAGGCCGCTGTCTTCATCGCCGTAGAACTGGTTGGTGGTGGTGGCGGTGAGGTGCTTGAAACTCGGAACCGCCTTGGCGCGAATGGCTCGCTGGAGTCCCGCGAGTCTCCAATTGGTATATCCCACGATTTTGTCCCCCTGCTGGCCGCACTGTTCGTACAGGCTCGCGAGGCCTTCGTTAAACCATGTGGGACACTGAGGAAAATTCGGCCTCATAAACGCGTGGACGATTTCGTGCACCAGCGTCCCCCCGCCGGTGGCGATGTTCATGACCATGCAGCGTTTCGATTCGGAGAAAAACCCGAACGGCGTGCCCGGCGGTTCGCGCAAGACAGCCCGGGCCGCCTGTTCGTAGGATGCTTTATCGCCCAGCAGATAGATCGTGATGATGCAATCGGGATCGAGGGGAAAATAGTCCTTCTTGAGCCGTTCGACCGCCCAGCGGACGGTCCGTTCCGCCTGCCGCCGCACGACAGACGGGGATTCATTCCCCGCCACCACGAACGGTTTTTCCACGACGTAGGTTAGATTCGTAACAACCGGATTTTGTTTCAAACGCCGGATATGCTGGGCGTAGTCCGCGTCGGTAAAAGCGGGAACGTCCACCTCGTTTCGTTGTCCGTCCGGGCCGAGGAGCAGGCGCCGGCGCTTCGGTTCGGGCGCGAGTTTTACCAAGCCGATCCGTTCCAGGCGAAATCGGATGACCGTCCATTCGTCCTGTTTGTATTTGAGAGGCCAGAGTTCGAGGAATTCTTTTCGCTTCATTCGACGATACGCGCCCTTTCGGACGGCCGGCTCGTGGTAGATCACCTCGTCCGTCTTCGCGTCGTATCCGAGAACCAGGCGGAAATGCTCCGTGGTATTCGGCTGTTCGTCGTAGTGCATGCAGACGATCGCCCCGACGCCTTGATGCAGGTCCGCCAGCATCGCGTCGAATTGGGCGTTGAGTTCCGCGTCGGCTTGGGTGGGATTCATCTTCGCCCAGGCCTGTTCCTTTGGGCCCGGATCCAGGCCGAAGCCTTGAATGGCGCGATACAATTCCGGAGCGAAAGCCCCCCGACCCAGTTCCGGGCAAACCCCCGCCGCGCCGAACACCCAGTTCTGAGAAACCTTGTACCCGCTTTTTTTAGACCACATCGCCAGGCACGCCTCGCCGCAGAAATCGGGTTTCTGCAGGATATGGGGAACTCCCTGGATCACCACGGATCGTCGGACAGCCCGTGACGCAGCCGCTTTCGGAGATTCCTGTGCATCGAGGAACGTCGCCAGACTTCCCACAACCAGACTCGCGCACCAAAGGAACTGTCGATCCCGCCGAGGATTATGAAAAATCCGCATGATGGTTGCCCTTTCGTTGGTTGGTTCATTTCCTTTGACACGCGAACAGCCAAAAGGTTCCCCGGGAAAACGAAATTCCGCCGGAGGCAACCTGACGATCTGGATTGTGGGATGAAAGCATCGCCCGAGATATTCCAACAACGCCGAACAACAATCCACTACGCATATCGGCTTGAATCCATGAGCAAACCGGTTTGCTACAAAGCCCGTTACGGGTACGGCGCGTTGCATGAGCGACCGGCGGTTCTTGACGCCCGTATATGCCGTCCTACCCCCTGTTTTTCACGAAATTCGCGGATCCATTCCGGAACCGCCAATCCTTTCACATCTTCCGCACCAGGCCGATCATGACACCCTGGATGTCCACGTTCTGGGTGTAGATGGGTTCGTAGTCCGCGTTGGCGGGTTGGAGGCGGATTCGACTTGGTTCGCGGTAGATGCGTTTCAGCGTCGCCTCGCCGTCGGGCAGCAGCGCCACGACGATCTCACCGTCGCGGGCGGCGTTGCGCTTCTGGCAGATGACGTAATCGCCGTCGCAGATGTGATCCTCGATCATGCTGTCGCCGCGGACTTCCAATACGAAGGTGTTTCCCCCCTCGGCGAAGACGGCCTGCAGGTCGAGGGTTTCGGTGTCCTCGATGGCTTCGATGGGACTTCCCGCGGCGATCCGCCCGATAAGGGGCAGTTTCGTGCCGGCGTCTTCGTCGGGAAAGGTGAATTTATCCGATACCTGCAAAGAGCGAGCGCTGTGCTTCGCGCCCCGCAGCAGGAGTCCTTTTTTTTCGAGGGCGCCGACGTGCTCGAACACGGTGACCTTGGTCAGCCCCAGGTGATCCCCAATCTCCTGCATGGTCGGGGAATAACCGTTGGCCAGCCGCGAGTCGCGAATGAAGCGAAGAATTTCCAGTTGTCGAGGTGTTACCGTCTGCATGTTCGTTCTCCCGTTTCGGTTTCGTCGTTTTACGGTTCGTCGCCGCGGGCCGATGCGCCCCGGCCGGGTGGGGCGCCAAACCCGCCGCTTCGGCAACCAATCCCGCCAGCGGCGCGGAGGCTTCGGCGAGAATCCGCCCCGCCGGAGACTCCGTCGGTGTTGACACCATCGTCGGGGTCGTATCCGACGAAGATTCCGGCAGGCGCCGCAGCGCCGCGTCGGCGGCGGCGATCTGATCGGCTACCAGCGTTTCGTCGTTCGAGCCGTCCACATCCGCCCGAACGCGTCGCAACACTTCCAGCAGCGACCGAACCACGTTTTTCAAATGCGTCGGCGACGCCTTAGGCTGCCACGCGATTCCTCCCGGACCTACACTCACCAGCGGCGGTTGAAGGCCCAGGTCTTCGGCTAGCTTGTCCAGCCCTTTGGGTGCATCCGCGGCGGGGATCGGTTTCTGCCCGCCGGGGTAGGTGTAACGATAATCTCCACCCGGGCCGAACTGGCACAATGGCGGGTTGTCGAATCGGTCGGTCATGGCGTCCGTACCTTTCTGGTGTCGTCCGTGACGTCGATGGAAGAATCATCCAGGAATCTAAATCCTTTCGTCGTCCGTCCATCGATTACAGGTAACCGTTCCGATAACCCAGTTTTGAACCAGTTTACGCTCGCGTCGCAAAATTCGGTCTTTGTTCGCGTCATACCTTAGCCTAACATCGTACAAACGTCAAGGAGTTCCTGAATCTTTTTCCGAATTTTTTTAAAATTTTTTGGAGTCATTTTGAAGCGGTTTTCCGCACGGGCAAAGTCGTATTTACACGATACCCAAAATGCCTCCAATGCCTTGAATGAGATTCCCAGCCTTTTGCTTTTACTACAAGATATTGGATCGTAGTCCCTTCAAACCACAATCTGTTGATTATTATCGGCTTGGCTTGAGCGGAGACTTCAGAAAAAATCCTTGTGACGGCCTACCCATTCATTCCGCCGAAAATTTTCAGCCTTAATCTGATATAAAATAGGTATTTACACCCCTTTGTAGTGTGTGCTTACCCCAGGGGAATCTGCGGTGTCAACTACCCAAATTCCCAGGAAGGAATTTTCAAGACCGTCCCCGCTGCTTCCGATGTATTGTGGCAAACTACTGGGGAAAAGATGATATGTCCATGAAACAACTAGCGATACAAGAGCGGCGCAAGCACACACGGCACCTGTACTCAACCAACCTTCGCTTTCGACGCGAAGACGGAAAAGCGCTTCCGGCCCGTAGCGTGGATATTTCCTCGGGAGGCATGCTCCTGAACGTACTGGCCCATCAGGATCTGTTTCCCGGGCAAACGATCACGCTCGACCTGGATTCGGATGACGTCTTCGACGTCTTCCCGGATGTGTATCTTCCGTGTAGTCATGTTCTTCAAGCCACCATTATTCGTATAGAACGTGGCCGCCTGTCCAGCAACGGTTACATGAGTATCGCCGTGCAGTTCAACCACGAACTCAACGCGCACGACACGGCCTATTTTGAATAACCTTTAGCCGTTCCAACTGTTTACTGTTTTCACGCGGTACAGCCCGTCTACGCGGTGGGCTGTACCGTTTTTTTCTTACCTTGTCTTGTAAAGCCATTCGCTTTACTCTCTGTCCTTCGATACGTTTCTACCTGTCCAAAGGTTCTGACGCATCCGACGAAAATGAGTTCTTGACGATTCCCCCCGGCGGGTCTACATTGATCCGATTCCACAAGAACCAAACAGGAGCACTATACCCATGAATCTGATTACCGGCGCGACGGGGCTGTTGGGCAGCCATATCATCGAAAAACTCATCGAGCAAGGCCGGCCCGTCCGGGCGCTCGTCCGCAAAGGCAGCGACACGCGCGTTCTGGACAGTTGGGGCGTGGAGCAGGCCTACGGCGACGTGACCGACCGCGAGAGTCTCACCGCCGCCTGCAAGGACGTGCACACCGTCTACCACGCCGCGGCGGCCGTCGGCGACTGGGGCAACTGGGAGAAATACTTCGTGCCCGTCAGCATCGGCGGAACCGCCAACATGCTCGACGCCGCCAAGAAGGCCGGCGTGAAGCGATTCCTGCATGTCAGCTCCATCAGCGCGTACGGGCATCCCAACGGTAAGGGGATGGTGCTGGACGAAACCGCCCCGCTGGGCGTGAACCTGCACAAGTGGAGCTATTACAGCCGCGCGAAGGTGGAGGCGGAAAAACTCGTCTGGGAAGCCCACCAGCGCGGCGACGTGCCGGTGACGGTCGTGAAACCCTCCTGGCTGTACGGGCCCAGGGACCGCGCCTCGATGCCGCGGATCATTCGCGCGCTGCGCGCGGGGAAAGGGAAAATTCTCGGCGACGGTAAGAACCGCCTCAATTTAACCTACGCCGCCAACGAAGCCGAAGGCTGCATCCTCGCGGCCACCACCGACAAAGCCGTCGGTGAAAACTACAACCTCTCCTGCGACGGGCATCTCACGCAGGAGGAATACTTCAACAAGATCGCGGCCTGCATCGGCGCGAAACCCGTTAAAAAGCACGTGCCGTATTCCATCGCTTACAACGCCGCGTTTCTGATGGAACTCTTCGGCCATATGGTGGGTAAAAAGAAACCGCCCCTCGTGACGCGGTACAGCGTCTGGCTGATCGGGCGAAAATGCTTCTTCAGCGAAGAAAAAGCCCGTCGCGACCTGGGATGGAAAGCGACCGTCGGATACGACGAAGGAATCCAGCGCGCGGTAAAATGGTGCGTGGATAACGTGGAAGGATGCAGGTAATTTATCGCTGTCATCCTGAGCGGAGCGCAGCGAAGTCGAAGGACCTTACGGGTGCATTCTTGGAGAAGTCAGTAGTCAGAAAACAGAAGTCAGTTAAAAAAATAACAAAAAAAAGCACAGCGCCGAGCGACAAGTCGGGATGAAAATCGGCTTGCCGCTCGGCGCTGTTTCTTTTTCATGGTATCATGAACCCCGCACCAGTGGTTCAAAAAAACTCCTCCCCCCCGGGGGAGTGTGCGAGGATAAATCATGGCGGCCTCAGGCGGCGGCTTTTTCTTGTGTCCAGTAGGTTCGCCACAGGCCGCTGTGATAGAT
>JAFGJE010000255.1 GCA_016929245.1 Phycisphaerae bacterium | reverse complement strand
GGTGGCAACGTTGTATATCCCATCTCCCGTGCTGGACGAAGTTCAACAGCTTTCCGAAAAGGATGCGTTTGATTTGGGGATCGTTGTAGTGGAACCTGACCTGAACCAGTTATTTGAGGCCCAGGAGAGCGACGGGCCGACATCGTTTCAGGATCGACTTTGTTTGATCTTGGTTCGCCAAGAAGGCTGGGGCATACTCACAAATGATAAAGCGTTGCGAAAGGCATGTGAGGACGAGGGGATTTCGTGCGTGTGGGGATTGGAAGCCATGGCTATTCTTGTGGAAGGGAAATATATTACCTCCGCTCGCGCGATGGCCACGGCGAAAAAAATATCTCAAATTAATCCATTCATCACTGGTGATATTTTGACGCGGTTTCAGGAAAGACTCGGTCAATAGTGGGTTGGGCGTGCAATCATAATGGGACGCCCTTTTTTTTTCGTGCAATTTTCTGAAAATAAAGGCGAATTCACTCGTGAGCACAGATATGGAACGAAGACGGAAAAATGATCGGGAGAGTCATGAATCACGTTTTCCCTGCGTATCGATAGGAGATTCGGTTGATCGGTGAAACCGAAATCAATCCACCTGTTGTATGCCGTCGGGGAGTTTAATGTCCGATTTCACCGTGCCGTCGGCTTGGCGCGTGTGGGAGACTTCGATTTCACCGAGGGGTGTGGGAACCGTGCCTTTGGCCCAGTCCAGGTCCACCAGGTCGGGTCGAATGCGCACCGTCTTGAAACCGGGACTCGCCGGCGCGACGCCCAGGACGTGCTCCGACAGCCAGGCCGCCGGTCCGCCCGCCCAGCCGTGACAGAAACTGTTCCGCTGGCGCTCGTAGCAATGTTTCCCGTACGTGTCATGCACGTCCACCTTCGTTTCGTCTTGCAGTTCGTCGATGCGTCCGGCGTTGACCAGCCATTCCATGTCGAAATGCTCCCAGAACGTCGTGGCGCCCAGATCGAGCATTCCACCCCAATATTTGCGTAGAAGCTCGAAGCACCCGGTGTAATCGCCCGCGGCGGCCCGTGCCTGGAGAACGTAATAACCGTAGAACGTCGAGAGTCCTTCCAGGGGAGATCGGCTCAGCACCGTGCGGTTCACCTCGTCGGCTTCGGCACAGCCCGACAGCACGCGAATCGCGTTGACGGGTTTGTTCATCGAGGTCGGGCGGGTGCATTTCCGCATCCGATGATGCAGCGCGAAATAGTGCTCCGCCGTCGTCGCGTCGCCCAGGATTCGCAGCAGGTCCGCCCCGGCCCGGAACGCCATCGTCAGCAGCGACTGTATGCCGACATCAACGGCCTGGTCGTCGCCGTGAGACAACCAGTCGATGAATCGCCATTGAGGCAGCGTCTCCTTGCCCGTTTCGTCGACGAATCCCTCGAACACCTTCAGCAGTTCCCGCAGATACGCCTCCTGCCGGCGCAGGTAATCCAGATTCCCGTGCCATACGTACCAGTGGTGCTGCGCGAGAATCCACCACATGGAATAACTGGAAATCTGATTGAAAAACCTCGCCGGCGGAAAATAGTCCCGCAGAAAATCGAGGCTGTCCGGCACGATATCCGCTTCGCCGAAGACGGCCGAGATCACGCGAATTTCCGGGTGCATGTCACCCATCCATACCAGGCGGTCCCGCTTGATGCCGTCCCAGAGGTATTCCTGCATGTTCAGGTAGACGGTTCGCACCGCGGCGGCCCGGACGCGGTTGATGCGTTCGTCGCCGCACTCGAACGTGCCGCGAAACGGAAGATTCCGGGTGTATTCGTAGGCCCTCAATTCGACCAGGTCCAGGCGGGCTTCCCGGTCATCGACGTCCAGCCGCGCGAAGCGGAAGCCGGTTTTCCCGAATTCGGTTACGCCCATCCACGGCAGGGAGATCACGTCGTCGTTGATGCCGTGGTCGTTGTTCGGTTCGCCCATCGCTTCGGAGACCGACTCGCCCAGGCGCACGCGCACCTTCAGGGGCGCCTTGTCGCCGCGGGTGTTGTTCGTGACGATCTGAACCCCGCCGAAAAGCTCCTTCCCGAAATCCACCAATAGCGAAGCCGTTGACTCCCGGCTGTCCATAATGCAGCACGGTGGAGTTTCGGGGAGATTCAGCGCCTGGCCCCGCCCCGGGCGAAGCAGAAGTTCAGACGACTGAACCTGTTCATTGTGCCACAAAACCCGCGCGGGGCTGAGAAAAGTTCGTACGATTTCGGAGGACAACGGCATCGGGGATTCCTTTATCGGTGTTGACGGAAGGCGGTATTGTAAGACAAGGCCGAATCGGACACAATGCCCAAACCGGCCTCCGGAAGGGAATCGACGAAGACAAGAGGGGAGAAAAAAGTGAATTTTTCCGATATAGAGGTATGGAATGAAATAAATTACCTCGGGGTGGAGAAACGATAGAAACGATTGGTATACGTTTGAAGCGATCCATGGAGCGCGTGGAATGGATACTACGATTGATATTACGATTGAAATCGTTCGGGCCGCCGTCGCTGGCGGAATTTTGTTTGGGTTGCTTCGCGTCAGCCGGGACGAAGACGTCAGCCGCATCCCGGGCTGGGGGATGATGGTCTGGGGATTTGTCCTGATCTTCTTCGGTTCGGTGATCGACATATCCGACAATTTCGAGGAATTGAACCGCTTTGTCGTTATCGGAGACACGGAAATTCAGGCGATTCTGGAGAAAGTCGTCGGATACCTGTCGGGATTCCTGCTGGTGGCGATCGGAATCTGGCGATGGCTGCCCAAACTCTCGGAGCACGGAAAGCGGGAGCGGGAAAAGCATGAAAACGACGTGCAGGAGCAGCGGCTGCGCGTCCTGCGGGCGACGATGGTGTCGGTGCAGGAGATCATGAACAACCTGTTGAATCACCTCAGAACGTTCCGGGAAAACACGAAGAAACACGAAACGAAGGATTCCGAGACGTCCATCTTTCTGGACTACGTCATCCAGGACACGACGGAGCGTCTGGAGAAACTCTCCCGCCTGGATTCCACCCCGGAAAAACCCACCGCCGCGGGGATCGGAATCGATTACGAGAAATCAACCTATACTCCGGAAGTTCCCTCACCCTACGTTCCCGCCAGAACGCGATACGACCGGTAAATCGTCCGTCGCCGGTTGATGTCCCCCCCCCAATAGGGAATCTCGATGATTTTCGTGAAATTATTATGGCATAATAAAAATATATTATGCCTATTAAAATAAAAAATAATATCAGGATAAAAATATTAGATTGATATTACAGCATAGTATGAGATAATATTATGCCATGATAAAAAACAGAAAGGTCATCAAGCCGCAATCCCTTGCCGGGCTCCTCCGGGAGCAGATCGCGCGGAAAGGATTGTCGCCGGGGGATCGGCTTCCCACGCACGCGGAATTGTCTCGTCGATACGGCGTGGGGGTGCGTCGTTTGCGGGAAGCGCTGAGCATTCTGCGTCAGGAGGGACTGGTCGAAACCCGTCGCCGGGGGGGAACCGTCGTCGCCGAACCGTCGCTGGAGGTGCTTCGGGAACCGATTGATTGGCATTTATCCGCCCGGGGATACACGTACGACGATCTCCTGGAAGCACGCGCGGCGATGGAATCCGTGATCGCCGCGGAGGCGGCCCGGCGACGAACGACGCGGGATCTGTTGCAGATCACGGAGGCAATGGAGCGGTTCGAGGAAACCGACGGGCCCGTCGAAGAGGCGGAACAAATCGACATGGATTTCCACCAGGCGATTCTGCAGGCGACGCACAATCCCGTCCTTCTGGTCTTCGGACAACTCATCGCGGAGCAGTTTCGGGAAAAGCAGCGCCAACACCGTCACCTCCTGGCCCGGAAGCCCAAACGCACCATCCGCGACCATCGGAGCATCCAAAAATACATCCAGGATCGCCGGCCGGAGCAGGCCCGTGCGCGGATGCTCAAGCACGTTCTTCAGCAGCGATTGGATGAACTGGAGGCGCGTTCCCCGAAATCCCGTCCGCCGGTGGAGGGCAAAGGACGCGGATCATGACGAAACCGATTCAAGTCGATCTGACGGGCCGGCGCGCGTTGGTGACCGGCGGGGCGAAAGGAATCGGCGAGGCGATCAGCCTTGCCCTCGCCCGGTGCGGCCCATATCGCGGTGCATTATCGCGGTAGCGGCGCTCGAGCGGAAGAACTGGTGCGACAATTCCGACGGGACGGCCTGTGGGCGACGGGGGTGCGGGCGGACGTCTCCCAGCCCAGGCAATGCGTACGCCTGGTGAAGCAGGCGCGGGAAGGCCTGGACGGACCGATCGATATTCTCGTGAACAACGCCGGCGGGCCGGGCGGAAGTCACTACGCGGCGGCCAAGGCGGCTGTCAATTCCCTCACCAAATCCCTGGTGAAAGAAGGCGGCGAATTCGGCGTGACCGCCAACGCGGTGGCGCCCGGCGTGATTCTCACGGAAATCCATCGGAAAAACACTTCGCCGGAACAACTGGAACAACTGCGACAGAACACGCTGCGGAAGCGAATCGGTCAGCCGGAGGATGTCGCCGGGGTGGTGGCGTTTCTGGCCGGTGACGACGCCGGTTATATCACCGGCGAACACCTGGCCGTCAACGGCGGGTTGCGATTGGATTGATCTTTTTCCAAGGAGTTTCAACATGTCCCAACGGAAGGTGTATTACAACGGAACGTTTGTCCCGGAAACGGAAGCCAGAGTGTCGGTCTTCGACTCGGCCTTGATGTTCGGCGATATGGTCTTCGACATGACTCGTTCCTTCCACGGAAAACAGTTCGCCCTGCGGGATCACCTCGAACGTCTGTACGCGGGGATTCGCATGCTGCGGATTCCGATTCGGATGAGTATCCGTACCTGAGCTACGTGATTCAAACGCAAGCCCTGACGCTGCTGCACGCGGGGGACACGATTCCCTATGAGGAGCAGGTGGAAAAAACCAAACCCTTCGCCGTCGATCTCGCGTTCCTTCCGATCAACGGGCGCGACGATTTCCGCCACCATCTGGAATTCGAGGGGAATTTCACGTGCGAGGAGGCGGCCGACTTCGCCGTGCAAATCGGCGCGAAATTGACGATCCCCATGCACTATGACATGTTCACGCTGAACACCGCCGACGTGAAGGATTTTCAAAAGGCCGCCGATGAAAAGGGCGTTTCGTATCGGGTGTTGAACGTGGGGGAGATGTTTGTCTTTCCTGAGGAAACAAAGTTATGAGCGATGAAAACAAGACGGCGTTGGTCACCGATTCCAGCCGCGGGATCGGACGAGCAATTGCCGTGGAACTCGCCCGGCGAGGGTATGCGGTAATAGTGCACGGTTCGCGCGAGTCCGACGCCTGGCGGCAGGCTGGGGAGGAAGTCCGCGCGCTCAACCCGAAATCCATCGTGCAGGTCGCGGACCTTTCCGACGCGGATGCGATCCGGGAGATGTTCCGCGTGATCGAAGAACCCCACGGCCGACTTGATGTGCTGGTCAACAACGCCGCCACGCAGAATGCCACAGCGTTTCTGGAACTGAAGGAAGAGGACTGGGACTTCGTGCAGGCGGTGAACTTGAAAGCGCCGTTTCTCTGCGGCCAGTTGGCTGGACGAATGATGCGTCGCGCCGGCGGGGGGAAGATCGTCAACATCACCTCCGTGCACGCGAAGGTCCCCAAGCGAAATTTCGCCCATTACAGCAGCTCCAAAGCCGGCCTGGACATGCTCACGATGGCGATGGCGATGGAACTGGCGGAGTTCAACATCCAGGTGAATTCCATCGTCTGCGGCGCGATCGCCACGGACATGACGCCGGCGGATCGGTGTGAGAATCTTCTGTCGTCCATCCCCGCGGGGCGCATCGGCACGGTGGAAGAGACGGCGAGGCTGGCGGCGTTTCTGGCGTCCCATGAATGCGATTATCTCACCGGCGCGAGCATTACCCTCGACGGCGGTTTGACGCTGGGATTCTGCGCCACGCGGCCTGACCTGTAATGCGCGACGGCAGGGGGGGAAGTCGATCGGGGGCGCGTCGTGGTCAATCGATAATAATCGCGCCGTCAATATCCCTTTCCAGTTTGGTGATGCCGGGATGCGAACTTTCCATTTCCTGAATGACCTGCATCATTTTCTTCATCTGCATCCGCAGGTTTCGGTTTTCCCGCGTCAGATCGCGTTCCCGCAGCGCCCCGGCGATGGTCTGGAGGAGTTCGGCGTCGTTCCAGGGTTTGGCGATGAATTTGTGGACGACGGCTTGGTTGATGATTTCGACCGCCATCGTAAAATCGGTTTTTCCCGAAAGAATCATGCACACCACGTCGGGATACAGGCGGCTGACTTTTCGGATCAGATCCACGCCGGACTCGCGGGGCATCTGGTAATCCGTCAAAATCAGGTCGATTTTCCTTCGGGTGGCGATATCGTACGCCTCCTTCGCCGACGCGGCGAAGAAGCACGTGTAGGGCGTCTGGGCGAGGGTGAACATCCGTTTTAAGGACGAGAGCACTTTGGCGTCGTCATCGACCAGAATCAACGTGTATGTCGACATGGTTTCTCCGGTGTGTTTCGCGGCGGGAGGAGTGGTGGAATTCCGCGGCGGTCGCCGCTTATTCTTCTCCTTCGGAGGAAACCGGTTCGGGGACGTTCCGGTTCTTCAACTCGTCGTGATGCGCCAGGGCGTCCCGCAGGGAACCGAGCAATTCCTCTTCGCTTTCCCAGGGTTTGAGAATGTACCGGTAGATTTCCCCCTGGTTGATCGCGGTCAGCAGCGTCGTGATGTGGGAATATCCCGAAAGCACGATGCGAACGATGTCGGGATATTTCTCCTTGCAGACGCGGAGCAGGTCCAGGCCCGTCATTTCCGGCATGCGCATGTCCGTGACCAGCACCGCCACGTCGTCGCGCGTTTCCAGAATCTTCAGGGCTTCCGGTCCGCTGCCGGCGAACAGGGAGTTGAAGGGTTTTTTGAACGTGATGCGCTGGATGCTGTGGAGGATTCGTTCCTCGTCATCGACAAACAAGATCGTTTTGGATTCCATGTTCCACTTCCTTATGCCGCGTGTCCTCGGTCGTGATATCCAGATTCCGGGGAATCCGGATCGTGAACGTCGTACCTTGTCCTTCGTGGGTATCCACCAGCAACTTCCCCTTGTGTTTGTTCACGACGATGTCGTAGGAGAGGTTCAGTCCCAGTCCGGTTCCCTGTCCGACGGGTTTGGTCGTGAAGAAGGGGTCGAAGATTTTGGATAGATATTTTTCGGGAATCCCCGGGCCGTCGTCCTTGATGTCGCAACTGACGTACGTTTCGTCAAAGTACGTTTTGATGGAAATCGTTCCGCGTTCCCGGCGCTGCTGTTCGGCGATCGCCTGGGCGGCGTTGACCAGGATGTTCAGGAACACCTGGTTGAGCTGTCCGGAGTTGCAGAAGACGTCCGGCACGTCGGCGTATTCGGTTTCGACGGTCACGGCGTATTTCAGTTCGTTCTGGGCGACCATCAGCGTCGCCTGGAGTCCCTGGTTGATGCTGAATTCGGAGAAATCCTCCGGTTGATCGATGCGGGAGAAATCGCGCAGGCTCTTGACGATCTGGATGATGCGTCGAATGCCTTCCTTGGAATCCGCGAACAGACCCGGGATGTCGTTCAGGATGAAATCGAGCTGTTCTTCTTCTCTTCGGGCTTCGATTTGCTCGATCAGGTCTTTCGCGCTTTGGGATTCGTTCCGCAGCAGTTGTTGCGCGGCGTTCTCGTAGGCGTCCAGGAGGGACGTGAAGGTTTCAAGGTATTTTTCCAGCGAGGTGAAGTTGCTGCTGACGAACCCCAGCGGGTTGTTGATCTCGTGGGCGACCCCGGCGGCGAGTTGCCCGATGGACGCCAGTTTCTCGTTCTGCACGAGCTGGGACTGCATTTCCTTGAGTTGCAGATTGGTTTTCTGGAGTTCTTCGTTGGCTTTCTGGATTTCTTCCTCGTATTGCACCCGTTTCGTGAAATCCTCGTACACGCACAGGACGCCCTCGACCGTTCCAACCTCGTTTTTGACGGCTGTGGCTAGAACGCGGGTGATGCATTCCCGGCCGTTCTTATCGTATCGCAGAACGTCCTCCACGGACTTGGAAGTCTGGATGACTTCCCAGTCGACGGCGACGTTGTGCCGGGCCGCGGCTTCGGGATAAAAGTCATAATCCGTTTTTCCCAGGACATCCGCGATCGAGGCGTCCAGGCTTTCGGCGAAGTTGCGGTTGCAGAACTGGTATCGGGAGAACAGGTCTTTCAGCACGACTCTCTGGGGCAGATTGTTGATGAGGGTCTTGAAGACGCGCTCGCTTCGTTTCGCCGCTTCCTGGGCTTCTTTTCGACCGATGCTGTAGCGAATGGATTTCGCGAGGTCCGCGATCGAGTATTTTCCCTTCAGCAGGTAGTCCTGCGCACCGCGGGAGATCGCCTTCAGGCCGGTCTCCTCGTCGAATTCGCCGGTGATCACGATCACGACCTTGTCGGGAAACTGTTTCGTGAGTCGGGTCAGCGTGTCGTGTCCGCGGCTGTCCGGGAGATTCAGATCCAGCAGAATCACGTCGTAATGGCCGGTGTTGAGCGCCTCGAACGCTTCGGCGAGAGAGGCGGCAGGGGTGATGGTTTCCACCGGCAGGCCGGAATTATCCAGCATGGTCACGAGAAAGGTGCTGCTGAACGAATCGTCCTCGACGATCAAAATGGAAATCTTATTTTTCATGGATCAAGACGTCCCTGTGTTCCCCCAGGGGGGATTCGCCGTTCCACACGAAACAGATAAAACACCAAGCCGAACGCGCCGTATCGTTAACACCTTAACATCGGTTTGGGAATCGGGTTTTGTGAGGATTTTTTTATCGGAATCCAAAAACGTTATTCCTTTTTTGGAAAGTGGTTAAGGATACAGTCGTCCCTGGTCGGTCTCTCACGAGTCCGTATCACCACTCCCTCGAAAGCGAAAATCCCCTTCGGGGGTATTTTCCTTTGGAGGAAGCGCCGGCCTTGGTGCTATGATGCACGTCGCCTGAAGGTTTTTCCGGGCAACGTTGAAAGGTATTTTTGGTCGATATACCAGCAATGCCCGATTTTCGCTCCCAAAGGGGTGGGCGAAAGAATAATCGGAAATTTTCGATAACCTCCTAACATTTCGGTACCTGCGGTGTCTAGAAGGAATATGGGAAAGGTAATTGGTGCGCAAGTTCCTGGCGACGAGGAACTTGTGTGCCTCGCCCGCAAGGGCGACCTTGCCGCCTTCGACGAATTGGTTCGTCGATACCAGCGGCGGGCGACGGCGGTGGCCTATCGCCTGCTTACCAACCGAGATGATGCGATGGAAGTCGCGCAGGAAGCGTTTCTTCGGGCGTATGATCGTTTGGGCACTCTCAGTGACCCGGGACGGTTCGGATCGTGGCTGTTGCGGATTATCAGCAACCTGGCCTTGAACCGCCGCCGGTCACGCGCGCTGCGCCGAACGGCGTCCCTGGACGTGGCCCTGGAGGATGAGGAAACCCTCGGCGCGAATCGTCCCGACGAGAAAACCCCCACGCCCCTCCAGCAGGCAGCCGGGCGGGACATGAAGCTGTTCCTGCGGGACGCCATCGACGAGTTGCCCGATATGCAGCGGCAGGCGCTGATTCTGTTCAGCATCGAAAAACTACCGCAGAAACAGGTCGCCGAAATCCTGCAATGCAGCGTCGAGGCCGTCAAATGGAACGTTTTCATGGCTCGCAAACGACTAAAAACCCGATTGCGAGATGTATTGTAAAAATAAATAACGAAAAGACTTTTTTGCCGTAAAGAACACATGATCGAACAGCCGGACAATTTTGACCTGTCGGACGCCCTGGGGCGATACGCCCGCGGGGAGCTCGGCGCCGCGCAGATCGAGGAGTTGACCCGACGGGTGAATTCCGATCCCGATCTGCGCTCCGCCTGGTGCGAATACCAGATCAGCCGGTATATCGACGGCGAACTGACAGCCGAGGAAGTTACCGATCTGACCACCCGCGTGCAGGAAGACCCGGAACTGGTCTCGGCGATGGAGGAATACAAAACCCTCGACGCCGAACTGTCCAAACTCGCCGACGACGTTCCGGAGTTCGATTTCGTCATGCAGCGGGAGGAAATTCTCCAGTCCGTCGAACGTCGTAATCTGCGTCACCGTCAGCGGATGCAGCAGTGGGTGCTGCGCCCGGCGTTGGCGACGCTGGCGGCGGCGGCGGTGTTCGTGCTGGCGGTGGGGGTGTATCTGATGGTTCGCACCGAAGCGCCCGCTCCGCCGGAGGAATTCCGGGTTTCCCTGGTTCCCCCCGCGCCCGCGCCGACGGGGGAAGGACCGGTGCGGGTAGCCGTCCTGCCGGGGAAAGTCGAAATTGTCAAATCGAGTGGATCCGTGGTCGCCCTCGCCGGCGCCCCGTCCGCCGAGACGCTCGCCCGGGGCGTCTCGACGTACATGATGTTCGCCTGCTGCGCGGGGATGCCCCCGGACGCCTCCTCCCCCCAGACAGCCGCCCCCATCCTGCAAGCCTTCGCCTGCCTGTCGTTGTATCTCGAACAGCATCCCCTCACCGCGCCCGAAGAATTGCACGACGAACTCTAATACTTTTTCCCCGGAAAATTATTATCTGTCATCTCCTAAGGAGTCCCAAGGACCTGAGCGCAGCGAGTCTTCGAGCGAAGTCGAAGGACCTTACGCGCAGTTATCCGTAAGGTCCTTCGACACAGCTTGCCCCCAAGGGGCTACGCTCCGCTCAGGTCCTTGGGACTCCTTAGGAGATGACAGTTAGGATTGTCGTTGCCGGAAGAAACGCATACTCTTGGGGATATATTCTTTCCGCTTTCAATCAAGAAATTGAAAGGAGTTTCCCGATATTCGCCATAGTCGGATATGGACATCTGCTGGGACCCGACGAAGGATCGTCCGATGAAATGTTGGCTGTTTGTATTGGTGGGCCTGGCTGTCTTCTTGAACGGCTGTGCGGATATGGATATGTCCGGTTTCGGGGACATCGGCGTGACCATGCACGATCGGACTCCCCTTAGACCCGCCTCTCCGCCGCCGGATTCCCCCTCTGCCCAACTGGCCCGAAATCCCGAGCAATCCTGCTCCTCCACACCGTAGTTCCGGTTCTCTCGTGGAACTTGCGCATCACGGTTTTTTTGGGGGGGTTGTTTCGGCAGGGCTTACGCATCTAAATTCTTTCTGACAGCCCAACGGGCTGAAATATACCAGCCCAGGGTGAAGCCCTGGGTGAGAGATTTTCCATTCCTCCGAGCCCTGTAAGGGCAAGACATATTTTCACGCCCTTACAGGGCTTGATTCATCTAACGCCCGTTTCCCAGGGCGTTGCCCTGGGCTGGTATCTGTACGCCTTTCAGGCGAAAGACACGAAAATATAAAGAATGTAGATGCGTAAGCCCTGTATGTTTCGGCGGTATCGGTTGCCAGTGTGTGAGAATTTTTTCTGGCGCTCGGTTATTCTTTTGTTTACAGTGACTTGCAGTAGTTGTTGGTTACTCTTTTTAGGAGCAAG
>JAFGJE010000254.1 GCA_016929245.1 Phycisphaerae bacterium | reverse complement strand
CGGACGCCGCTGGGCGCTTCGAGCCATTGCTTGTGCAGCTTGGGCTGGCGGTGTTTGATCTCGGAGGTGGTCAGTCCCTGCCACAGGCCGAAGTCCAGTTCATCCAGGCGCGGGTCGGTGCGAACCTTCAGTCCCAGTTGCTCGGCGAGCAGTTTGGCGGTTTCCTGTTCGGCTTCTCCGCCCGAGGCGTAAATCAACGTCGGATCGTGGGGCGCGAGCTCCTTACCGACGCGTTCGATGCTCGCGCGGCCGTGATCGCTCAGCGGAACGCCCGCCAGGGAGTCCGTTCGCTTCTGAATCTCCCAAACCGTCTCTCCGGTCTGTACCGCGTAAAGTTGCATGGGTAAAGTCATTATACCACTTTATTGGATCGCCGACCGCAATTCTTTCACCGCGGCGGCGGGATTCGGGGCGGCGAAGATGTTGTTTCCCGCGACGAACACGTCCGCGCCGGCGGCGCGACACTGACGGGCGGTTTGGGGGTTGATTCCCCCGTCCACCTCCAGCCGCTGGCCTTTTGTGAGCATGGCGCGGATCGCTTCGATTTTGGGCAGTTGATCTTCCAGGAACGATTGTCCGCCGAATCCCGGTTCGACGGTCATCACCAGCACCAGGTCGATCAGGTCCGCCACGGGCGCGATCGCCTCGGCGGGGGTTTGGGGTTTGACCGTCACGCCGGCGCCCAGGCCCATCTCGCGGATGCGGGCGATGAGTTGCCCGGGTTTGTCCGTCGCCTCGACGTGGAAGTTCAGGCTGTCCGCGCCGGCGAGGGCGAACGGTTCGAGGAAGAATCCCGGATCGGTCACCATCAGGTGCACGTCCAGCGGGGCGGGGGTGTATCGGCGGAGTTTTTCGACGACCGGCGGGCCCATCGAAAGATTCGGCACGAAATGCCCGTCCATGATATCGATGTGAAGAATTTCCGCGCCGGCGGCGAGGACCGCATCGATCTGCACACCGGCCCGCGCGAAGTCCACGCTAAGCAGACTCGGCGCGATCAACGCGTCGCCCGTCAGGTGCGGCCAGGGATTTTTACCGGGATATGCCATCTCAAATATTAAATTTCAAATTTCAGATTTCAAATTGAAGAGTACGCGAATAAGACGAATAAGAACGAATAACGCGAATGATTTTTGTTTTTTTTTACTGACTACTGACTACTGACTACTGACTACTTTTGTTCCAGCACCTCGATGGGGGGCATGGGTTTTCCTTCGAGGTAGGTCAGGCTCGCGCCGCCTCCGGTGGAGACGTGCGTCATTTTCTCGCCCAGGCCCATCTGTTCGACGGCTGCCGCGGAGTCCCCTCCGCCGATGACGCTGATCGCGCCGTTTTGTGTCGCGGCCGCGACCGCTTCGGCGACCGCTTTCGTCCCAGCCGCGTAGGCGGGACGCTCGAAGACGCCCATGGGTCCGTTCCAGACGACGGTTTTGGAAGCCTTTACCGCGCCGCTGAACGTCTGGATCGTCTTCGGGCCGATGTCCATGCCCATCAGGTCGTCGGGGATATCCACGCCGTCAATCGCCTGGGCGTCGTCGCTGCCGAATTCCGTCGCGCCGAGATGGTCGCAGGGCAGGGCGATTTTGTCGCCCGCTTCGGCGAGCAGCGCCTTCATCGGTTCCACCTGGTCTTCCTCGACGAGACTCTTGCCGATTTTCGCGCCCTTGGCTTTTAAGAGCGTGTAGGCCATCGCGCCTCCGATGAGGATTTTGTCGCACTTGCCCAGCAGGGAGCTGATGAGTTTGATCTTGTCGCTGACCTTCGCGCCGCCGAGGATGGCGGTGAAGGGGCGTGCGGGATTGGCGACGGCTTCGTGGAGATACTTGATTTCCTTCTCGACCAGGTATCCCGCCACGGCATGTCCACCCTTGGCGAGGATTTCCCGCGGGACGGCCCACATGCTGGCGTGCTTGCGGTGGCAGGTTCCGAACGCGTCGTTGACGTACACGTCGCCCAGGGCCGCCAGTTCCTTCCCGAAGGCCGTCACTTCCGCTTCGTCCTTGGAGTCCTCGCGCTTGTCGTAGCGAACGTTTTCCAGCACGAGCACCTCGCCGGGCTGGAGGGCGTCGACCATCGTCTTCGCTTCGGCGCCGGCGACGTCGGCTGGTCCGAGTTTCACAGCCTTGCCGAGGTGTTCCGCGAGCTTGTCAGCCGCCGGTTTGAGAGAGTATTCGGATTTCGCTTCGCCCTTGGGTCGGCCGAGGTGGCTCATCAACACGAGCTTCGCGCCGTCGTCGAGGGCTTTCTGGATGCTCGGTACCGCCGCCGTGATCCGCGTGTCGTCGGTCACCACGCCGTCCTGCAGGGGGACGTTGAAATCCACACGCATCAGCACGGTCTTTCCGGCCAGGTCGTCCTTGGTCAAATCCGCGATGGTTTTTGCCGCCATGGGTTTATTCCTTCAAATATAAGGTGTTGTTGTGTAAACGGTATTCAATCGATTGGCCCGCCGGGATGTTACGGTTTCCCATCTCTCGGCGGGGAAGTATCATCCGATATCTGACGGCAAAAAGCAAGTGCTGGAACCCAGCCGGGCGCTTCAATCGTTCTTGCTATTTCCGGGGAAGGGGGATACCATGGTTCTTCTTTGATGTATCCTGTTTTCGTGAATGGGAATGGTGGAATGTGGCACGGATGAAACAAACCCCACCCTCGCAATCGCCGCCGGAGACGCCATTGGCCGACTTTGTTGGCCGCTGGTGGGTTGCGCACACGAAACCTCGGCAGGAGAAGGCCTTAGCGTGGGATATATTCCGTTCAGGAGGACGGTATTTCCTGCCGATGTATGAAAAAATAAAGCGAAGCCGATCACGAAGATGGACGTCCGTCCTTCCGTTATTTACGGGATACGTATTTCTGTGTTGCGACGAATCAGAGCGGCTGCGCGCGCTGGAAACCCAACGGATCGCGAAACTGATCCCCGTGCCGGATCAGGCGGGTCTTGTGGTGGAATTGTCCCGCATTCGGCAGTTGCTGGCCGGCGGTTTGTCCATCGATCCCTACCCCGGATTGACCAAAGGTTCCGCGTGTCGCATTCGCACGGGGCCGCTGGCGGGGCTGGAAGGACACGTGGAACGAAGAAAAAATCAAGCGCGATTTGTCGTGAATGTCACCATTCTCGGTCAAGGCGCGGCTGTCGAAATCGACGCGGATTGGCTCGAACCCATCGAGGGATTCGCGGGTTAAAATACAATACCACGCCTGGGTTGTTTTTGAGAAAAACACTCATAACCTGTTGTTTTTGAGTGTTTTATAAAAAGCATAATCTACAGGCGACGGGGACGGAGTCTGCCCGGACTTCGGGATGAGTATGAAATACAACGGTGTCATCCAAAATAATGAACTTTGACGTGGAACAACTCGCCGCGGTATTGGAAACCGCCTGCCCGGAAGCGATTTTCGCCCTGTTGCACGGTTCCGCGAAAGACGGGCGCGTCGGGCCCGGCAGCGATATCGATATTGCCTTATATCTCGAGGGGGAATCGAATCTGGATTTGTACCGTCGGGCGCAGGAGGCGGTGGATTCCGTTTGTTCCGAGGCGGAGGCGGATATCGGGATTTTGAACCGCGCCGAACCGGTGTATCGGTTTGAGGCCTTGCGGGGCAGGCTGCTGTTTTGCCGGGACCGGGAAACGTATCTGACGTTTTTCACGCGAACCAGCCGGGAATACGAACTGCAGATGGCCGACTACGAACGGCAGCGAAACTACCGCCTGGCGGCGGCGAGAAACAAAGCATAACGAAACGATACCATGAGCGATCCTAAAAAGGCGCTGATTACCGGCATCACGGGGCAGGACGGAAGTTACCTCGCGGAACTGTTGTTGCGGAAGGGGTACGAGGTGCATGGGGTGATTCGTCGCTCCAGCACGTTCGGCACGGAACGGATCGATCATATCTACCAGGATCCCCACGCCGCCGGGGCGAAACTGTTTCTGCATTACGGCGACCTGATCGACGGGGCGGGACTGCGACAGGTACTCACAAAGGTGCAGCCGGACGAGGTGTACAATCTCGGCGCGCAGTCGCACGTGCGGGTGAGTTTCGATCAGCCCGTGTACACCGCCCAGGTGGACGCCGTCGGCACGCTGCGACTCCTGGAGGCGATTCGCGACCTGGGCTTGCCCACGCGGTTTTACCAGGCTTCCAGCAGCGAGATGTACGGCCAGGTGGTCGAAATCCCGCAAAAAGAAACCACGCCCTTTCACCCGCGCAGCCCGTACGGGTGCGCGAAGGTGTTTTCGTATTGGCAGACGGTGAACCACCGGGAAGCCTACGGGATGTTCTGCTGCAACGGCATTTTGTTCAACCACGAATCTCCCCGCCGCGGCGAGACGTTCGTGACGCGCAAGATCACCCGGGCCGCGACGCGCATCAAGGAAGGCCTGCAGGACAAACTCTTTCTCGGCAACCTCGACGCCAAGCGCGACTGGGGTTTCGCCGGCGATTACGTCGAGGCGATGTGGATGATGCTCCAGCAGGAACAGGCCGACGATTTCGTCGTGGCGACCGGAAAAACCTGTTCCGTCCGCGAATTTCTCGATGAAGTCTTCGGGCAGCTTGATCTGGACTGGCGGAAATACGTCGAGATCGATCCTCGCTACTATCGTCCCGCCGAGGTGGACCTGCTATTGGGCGACGCGACCAAGGCACGTGAAACCCTCGGCTGGTCGCCGAAAGTGGATTTCAAAGGTTTAGCGAAGATGATGGTCGATCACGACTGGACACTGGCGAAGGAAGAACGGGTGCTCAAAGAGCACAGGGAAACGGTCAGGTAGAATTTGATCAATCTTGCCAATGAGCATGTGGTTGTCACCGGTGGGGCGGGGTTTCTGGGCCGATATCTCCAGGCGGAGTTGAAACGCAACGGCGCGCGGGAGGAGAATCTTCTCGTTCCGCAGATCGAGGACTTCGACCTGACGCGCGAAGCCGACGTCGTGCGCATGTATGACGAGATGAATCCGACCGTCGTGATTCACCTGGCCGCGGAGGTCGGCGGGATCGGCGCGAACCGCGACAATCCCGGCCGCTTCTTCTACGCCAACCTGGCGATGGGTCTGCACCTGATCGAACAGGCCCGTATCCGAAATGAAACCGGGAAAACCGAGATCAAAAAATTCGTGCAGGTCGGAACGATCTGCGCCTATCCGAAATTCACGCCCGTGCCGTTCCGGGAAGACGATCTCTGGAACGGCTATCCGGAAGAAACCAACGCGCCCTACGGGATCGCGAAAAAAGCACTGCTGGTGATGCTGCAAGCCTACCGGCAGCAATATGGATTCAACGGCATTTTCCTCCTGCCGGTGAATCTGTACGGCCCGGGCGACAATTTCAACCTGCAAACCAGCCACGTGATTCCCGCGTTGATCCGCAAATTCGTCGAAGCGAAGCGGCGGGGTGAGGAGAAGGTGGTGTGTTGGGGCACCGGTTCCGCCAGCCGGGAGTTCTTTTTCGTGGAAGACTGTGCCCGCGGGATCACCGCCGCGACGCGGCGGTACGACGATCCCGAACCGGTGAATCTCGGCGCGGGATTTGAGATCACCATCCGCGACCTCGCGGAGAAGATCCAGGCCTTGACCGGATTTACCGGAACCGTAGAATGGGACGCTTCCAAACCGGACGGCCAGCCGCGCCGCCGCCTGGACGTCAGCCGCGCGAAGGAGCGGTTCGGTTTCGAGGCGGAAGTATCCTTCGACGAAGGCCTGCGGCGGACGATCGACTGGTACGTCGCGCAGGGCGTTTCGTGACACAATCACCGTTTCGCCAAAGGAAACAGAAAGGATAAGCCGTGAAAAAATTTGCCATTATCGGCGTGGGCGGATATATCGCCCCGCGTCATCTCCAGGCGATCAAGGACACCGGGAACGAGTGCATCGTCGCCCTGGACAAAAACGACTCCGTCGGCGTGATCGACTCGTATTTTCCCAACGCCGCCTTCTTCACGGAATTCGAGCGATTCGACCGTTTCATCGATAAACGGCATCGGGATCAAGGCGACAAGATCGACTATGTTTCGATCTGTTCACCGAATTATCTCCACGACGCTCACATCCGTTTCGCCTTGCGCGTGGGCGCCAACGCCATCTGTGAAAAGCCGATCGTCCTGAATCCCTGGAATCTCGACGCTCTGGAGGTGATCGCCGGAGAATACGGCGGCACGGTCAACGTGATCCTTCAATTGCGTCTCCACGAGGCCATCCGGGCGCTGCGCGAAAAAATTCTCGCCGGTCCCGCGGACAAACGGCATCAGATTGAACTGACGTACATTACTCCGCGAGGCAAGTGGTACCTGGTGTCCTGGAAGGGCGACGTCGAAAAGTCCGGTGGTGTCGCCACCAACATCGGCGTGCACTTCTTTGATATGCTGACGTGGATTTTCGGTTCCGTGAAAACCAACACGATCAATCTGGCCTCGCCGATGAAGATGGGCGGCGTTCTGGAACTGGAACGGGCCGACGTGAAGTGGTTCCTTTCCCTCGACCGGAACGATCTTCCGGACGCGAACCGCGGGGAGAAACCCAAAACCTTCCGCTCGATTACCGTCGACGGCGAGGAGCTTGAATTTTCCGAGGGATTCACCACCCTGCACACCACCAGCTACCAGGAAATCCTAGCCGGGCGCGGTTTCACCATGGAGGACACGCGACAGGCCATCGACATTGTTTCGCGGGCGCGTACGGCGGAGCCCATCGGCCTGAAAGGCGAATATCACCCCATCCTTAAAACCATCAAGGCGGAGTAAGCACCCATGGCTGACAAAAATTATTTTGCGCACGAAAGCGCCTACGTGGACGAAGGGGCCGTCCTCGGCGACGGCACGAAGATCTGGCATTTCTCGCATATATTATCCGGCGCCAGGATCGGAAATCGCTGCGTATTCGGACAGAATTGCAGCGTCGCCGGAAGCGTCGTCGTGGGGAACAACGTGAAAGTGCAGAACAACGTCTCGATCTACGACGGCACGGTCATTGAGGACGACGTGTTTCTCGGTCCCAGTTGCGTGCTGACGAATGTGACCAATCCTCGCAGCCAGGTGAATCGGCACAGCCTGTACGAGAAAACCATCCTCCGCCGCGGCGCGACCGTCGGCGCCAACGCCACCATCGTCTGCGGGATCGAGATCGGGCGATACGCCTTCGTCGCCGCCGGGGCGGTGGTCGCCAAAAACGTGCCCGATTACGCCCTGATGATGGGTTGCCCCGCGCGGCAGCACGGCTGGATGAGTCGTCACGGCCATCGGCTGGGCGAACCCGACGCCGAGGGCGTGATGACCTGCCCCGAAAGCGGATTTCGGTACCAGGAAGTCGAACCCGGCGTGCTCCGCTGCCTCGACCTCGACGAAGAATCCCCCTTGCCGGAGGAACTCGCCATGGGGGAAAAGACGTATGATGAGTATAAGAAATAGTAGTCAGGAGCCGGCCCTGCTCTGCGAAGCCGCTACGCAGGGCGAAGCAGAGTAGTCAGTAGTCAGGAAAACAGACATATCAAGATTCGCATAATTCGTCTTCATTCGTGACATTCGTGTTCTCTTTTCTTCCTCCTCTAACTTTCACAACATAAAGGATAATTACATGAACGTACCCTTGTTGGATTTGAAAGCCCAGTACGCGACGTTGAAGAAGGACATGCTGCCCGCGATCGAAGCGGTGCTGGACAGCCAGTATTTCATCGGCGGTCCGGTCGTGCAGGAACTGGAGGAGAAAATCGCCGAATACAGCCAAACGAAGGCCGCCGTCGGCGTTTCCAGCGGCACCGACGCGCTGCTGGCGAGTCTGATGTCGCTGAACATCGGCCCCGGCGACGAAGTCATCACCACGCCGTACACGTTCTTCGCGACGGCAGGCAGCATCTGGCGCGTCGGGGCGAAACCCGTGTTCGTCGATATCGAACCGGACACCTACAACATCGACACGACGAAAATCGCCGCGGCGATCACGAAAAAAACCAAAGCCATCATGCCCGTGCACCTGTACGGCCAGATGGCCGACATGGACCCGATCCTCGCGCTGGCGAAGCAGCACAACCTGCACGTCATCGAGGACGCCGCCCAGGCGATCGGTTCGGCGCAGAACGGCAGGAAGGCCGGCTCGTTCGGCACCGTCGGTTGCTTCAGCTTCTTCCCGAGCAAGAACCTGGGAGGCCTGGGCGACGGCGGCATGGTCGTCACGCGGGACGAAGCCCTCGCGGAGCGCCTGCGCGAGTGCCGCAACCACGGTTCGCACCCGAAGTATTACCACAAGTGGGTCGGCGCGAATTTCCGTCTCGACGCGATCCAGGCCGCCGGTCTGCTCGTGAAATTCAAACACCTGGAAGCCTGGCACGCCGCCCGTCGCGCCAACGCCGCGAAGTACGACGCGCTGTTCGCCGACGTAGCCGAAATCACCACGCCCGTCGTGCGCGAATACAACCAGACGATCTACAACCAGTACGTCATCCGAGTGCCCAACCGCGACGCGTGCATCGCCTTTCTGAAGGAAAACAACATCGGCTGCGAGATTTACTATCCCGTCGCGATGCACGTGCAGGAATGCTTCGCCCCGCTGGGGCACAAGCCCGATGACTTCCCCGAAGCGGAAAAAGCCAGCCGTGAAACCCTCGCCCTGCCCATCTACCCGGAATTGACCGGCGAACAGTTGAACTACGTCGCGGAAAAAGTCATCGAATTTGTAAAAGCGTAGTCAGAAAAAACGAGCCTCCGCTCTGAAGCGGAGGTTTGATAATTCATCTGTCCAAGGTCGGTAGATAGAGAACCGCCGATCCTGACGACCAATAACCACCATGAAAATCATCACCGTCATCGGCGCCCGCCCCCAATTCGTCAAAGCCGCCGCCGTCAGCCGCGCCGTCTCCGAGCACAATCGCGCCGCCGGCGCACGGACCATCACGGAAAAAATCGTCCACACCGGCCAGCACTACGACGATAACATGTCGAAGGTATTCTTCGACGAGTTGCATATTCCCCGCCCGGAGATCAATCTGGAAATCGGTTCCGGTTCGCATGGCCGACAGACCGGGGCGATGCTGGCGCGGATTGAAGAGGTATTGCTGAACGAAACGCCCGACGTGGTTCTAATCTACGGCGACACGAACTCCACACTCGCCGGCGCGCTGGCGGCGGTCAAACTGCACATCCCCGTCGCGCACGTGGAAGCGGGCTTGCGAAGTTTCAACCGCCGCATGCCGGAAGAGATCAACCGCATCGTCGCCGACAGCGTTTCGACGCTGCTTTTGTGTCCGACCGCGACCGCCGTGGAAAATCTTAACCGGGAAGGTGTCGATCACGGCGTGCATCTCGTGGGCGACGTGATGTACGATTCGGTGCTGTACAATACGCGGCTGGCGGAGAAGTCCAGCGACATTTTGGACCGGCTGGGACTGGAATCCAAATCGTATTATCTTTCCACGATTCACCGGGCCGAGAACACCGACGATCCGTCGAGGCTGACGGGGATTTTGGACGCTTTTTCCCGCCTGACTCGCCCGATCGTACTGCCGTTGCATCCGCGGACGCGCAAAACCCTCGGCGCGGGATTGGAGACTCTCACGGATCGCGTGCGCGTGATCGACCCCGTTCCGTACCTGGATATGCTGATGCTGGAGAAGCACGCCCGGATGATTTTGACCGACTCCGGCGGCGTGCAGAAGGAAGCCTACTGGTTCGACGTTCCCTGCGTGACGCTGCGGGACGAGACGGAGTGGGTGGAACTGGCGCAGGCCGGATGCAATCGCGTGGTCGGCGCCGAGGCAAAGAATATTCTACAGGCCGTGCGGGAATTCGAAACCCTCAACGCGGTACTGCCCGAAAATCGGCCCACGGATTTGTACGGCGACGGGCACGCCGCCGAAAAAATCGTCGAGTGCCTTGTGCAATTGTAACCGGCGACCAACCACCGACTACCCACTACGAACCATGAGAATCCTGGTCATCTGGGGCGAAAGCCTTTCCAAACCCGGCGGTGGAACCGTGCATTGTCACGGTCTGGTTCGCGGCCTGCAACGCGACGGACATGAAGTCACCGTCATCGCCCCGGCCTACAGCGACCTGCCGGAGACGAGTCCGGGGAAGGCATACCGGTTGGTTCGCCTTGGGCGGCGGTCGTTTTTGAGCTTTTCCGTTTTCCAGGCGTTATCCGTGATCCTCCTGCCGTTCTGGATGGTGAAATATCGTCCGCACGCGGTCTATGTTCGCACGTGTTTTCTTCAAGGTTTGCAGGCGATACTCACCCGCCTGGCCGGCGT
>JAFGJE010000253.1 GCA_016929245.1 Phycisphaerae bacterium | reverse complement strand
TTCCCGCCGAGTTTGTCGAACAGCAGATACGCGTACGTGCAGTGCGGCTCGTTCACCACCATCCAGGCGTACATCTTGTCGCGCAGGGCGGTGGTTTTTTCCCGCATGTGATCCTTGATCCGCTTGTCGATGACCTCTGGTCTGTTCGTCAGATGTTTGATATCGTCCGGCATGGAGTGCATCTTTGGCCAGAGCAGCGCCTGTCCGACGACGTTCAGGCCGTTTTGGTTCGCCCAATGGATGATTTTAAGACCGGCCTCTTTTTCATGCCGTACGTCCGGCCGTTCCCATTGCCGCCACTCAATGAAATGCGCCACGGTCACGGTGTTGAACAGCTTTTTGATCATTGCCTTGTACTTTTCCGCCTCCCGCGGCGTCCAGGATCTGCCCGCGGAAGTTAACTCGCCAAAGGTTTCGCCGCTGACTTCCGTGCCGAACGGAAAGGCGTGCCTCCGCATGTCCACCTTCACAGCCGCGTCTTCGACGGGATTTCCCGCGGCGTCCCTCACGATCACCTTCAGGTCGCCTTTGCGATATTTCTCGATGCGTTCGGCAGCCGCCTTGCGCCAGGGGGCGTCCGGCTCGCGCCCGGGATACGTCGATTCCGTGACAGGCAAATCCTCGGGTTTGACCTTCTTGTCGAAATTGATCACCTCCACGCCGCCGATATCGACGATCTGGTTGGCGTATCCCAGATGGAAGGTGATCATGCTTCGCCCAGCCGCGATGTCATCCCCGCAGACGGCGGGATATTGGTATTTTTTCCAGCCGGTACCGGCCGCCAGGGAACACTTGATCTGCATATATCCCGTCCACGGCGCGCCATGCCGCTGGAACCGCAGCGTGGTGATGACTTCCCCGGATTCGTGCTGCGTTTTGATGCCGCGCATATAAAACGTAATCAGCAGCACGTCGCCCTTGTTCACCGGTTTGGGAAGGAAGGACGCCAGCTCCACACCGTAGATTTCTCCTCGATAGTCCCGTGTCTGAATGCGAAAGGCTTTTTGAAACGGCATGCCGTTGACCCGAACCACTTGCTTTGTGTAATCTTTGGTTCGTTCCGTCTGGTCCGCGGAGGATTTTAAAAAGCGGCCGTCGCCGCCCATGCTGAACAGGCCGGTGTTCTCGCTGGTCAGGATCGCCTCGCCCCCTTCGGGAAGCGGTTTGGATTCCTCCGCCTGCGCCGACAAGGCCGATAACGCGATAATTCCGAACGTGAATAGAACGCCTCTCATGGATAATTCTCCTGTAATATACGGTATGGATCGGTCGAAAGTGGATTTCAGATCAATGGTTCGGATCGGGTTACCCAGGATAAGGAAGCTGGTTTTCCCAGTCGTTTTTCGCGCGGTAGTCGCATTTCCACCCCGTATCATACGGTTGTGCCGGCATGACGTCGAATCCCTCCGCGTGGCCGTCCACCATGCTCATATTCACCCGGTATCCCATCTCGTCATGAATGGGGATGAGTTCCCACGGCCCGGTGCCATTGGCGGCGAGATCCTTGATGTTCCAGTCCGCGAAGGCAAAGGTACGGAATGGTTCGACGACTTCGTCCACGCCGACGGAATCCGCGGCCCAGCCTTTCGATAAATCCACATAGTGATACAGCCCTTTCTGGATATTCCACCAATAATGGTTTCCGCTGATGTGCGCGTTATAGAAGTAGTTGGCGCCCCAATCGGTTCTCCGCATACTTTCATTGGCGGGGCACCAGGCGACACCGGGGTCGTCGTTCGCCTCCGTCAGGTGTTCGGGCAGGCCCAGGTAGGGATTCAGCGGCGGTGCGTCCTTGACGCCCGATTCTTTCGTTTGCCAGCAGCCCCCGTAACCGAAGCTCGCGAACCCTGGACTGAGATATTCAAGCATGGAACCGTCATTGTCCGCGGCATACAAGCTCAGCGCCATCGATAATGTCTTCAGGTTGTGCAGACAAACTGTTGATTTCGCCAAATCCCGCGCCTTTTGCAGACTCGGCAGAAGAATCGACACCAGCAGCGAGATGATCGCGATCACCACCAAAAGTTCTATCAGCGTGAAACCGCGGCCGGATTGTTTTTGGCGAAGGATCATTTTGTTTCATTCGGAACAGGACAAGTCGACTGACGCACCGTGATTTCGGTCGGAAGATATCGCACACCGGGATCTTTCCCGGCGGCAATCTCATCCATCATCTCACAGATCATGTCAGCCGCTCGCACGCGGGGAACGCGCACGGTCGTTAAACGCGGGTCGACGTGCGCCGCCCACGGCATGTCGTCCGTTCCGACCACGCTGACATCCACGCCCGGCGTGAAACCGCACTCGCGCAACGCGGCGTACGTGGGGTGAACGTGCTCGTCGTAGATGATCAGAGCCGTGGGTTTGGGCCCGTCCTTTGTCATAAGATCCTTTATCTGCATGCGGGTGTATTCCGTGTCGCGTCCAATGCACCAGCCGATGTTCCGCACCCAGCTCGGTTGAACATCCAGGCCGTATTCCAGGCAAAGCCGGTAAAAAATATCCCGCCGGGCGCGCTGCACTTTCAGGTATACGTCTTCCGTCAAGGCGTGCAGGTAAGCGATACGGCGATGCCCCAGCTTCACCAGGTGTTCCACCTGCCGCCGCACGAGTTGTTCGTCGTGAATCGTCAGGCAGGATCCCATGACCTCCTCCATGTTGGGGAACATATGCAGGCAGGGAATTCCCCGCACGTTCAGGTCACGAATAAAGTGCGTATGCGGAACGTCTATCGAATAGGTCGCCACCAGGGGGGGCTTCTGCCGGACGATTTCCTCGACCACGCGCGCGTGGTCCGGTTCCTGTTCCATCAGTCGAACCCGCAGCGACTCTCCCCGCTGGGCAAGCCGGCTGGTCATGTATCCCATCAGTTCGTTGCCAAAACCACCGGGTTGCAACTGCCCCGGATCACCGAACACAAAAATGTTCAGCATCGCTTCGGGGGACTGCCGCTTCTCCGCGCGATAGAAGCCCGACCGGGGAAGCGACCGGACCAGACCTTCCGTCTGATATTTTGTCAAAACGCGATCGACGACAGCCTGGCTGACACCGCAATCCCGCATCACCTGGCGAACGGAGGGAAGCTTCTCCCCGACGTTCACACGCTGGAGACATTTGTCCAGATACGTTTTCACTCTGTCGGTAGAGCGGGTAGCGGTCGGAGCCATCTGTGAAACATCCTATTGAAAGGTACAGTTTTTAATCTGAAAGATACTGTACCATACAGTCATAAAAAGTCAAGTCGTTCCGGTAGTTTTTTTTGATTAGAAAGAGCATCCACGAGAAGGATCAATATTGTTACTTATTACTGGGTAAAGAATTAAAAAATCTTGGGGAATGTGTCTCCATAAGGAAGGAATCCTTGTTTCCCGTTTGCCAACGATACGCGAAACAGTGGAGGATACCGATGGATTGAAAAAAAAAGCGGGGTTACCCTTGAGGGAAACCCCACGTTTGGCAGTTTGGAAAACGAACCAAAGGAGAAAAAAGACCATCGAAAAATTATATATACGGAACGTTTGTTACTTACCGTTTTCCGCGGATGAGCAAACCCAATCCGCCGATGGCCAATAAAAAGTATTTTCTCTTATCAATACTTATCCGACGGGTTCAAAAACCGCGGGGAAGGGACGATGACAACATCGCCCCTCACCCCGTCCATCGAAAAAAAGGAACCTTACTTTCCTTGCCGTATTTCCAGATCGTAAATCATCACATGAATCATAATTTTACAGTGATGACACGAACAGCGCCTCTGCCTACCGGCTTCGCCGACGCAAGACCAGCAGTCCGCCGACGGCCAGCAGACTCAGACTCGCCGGTTCGGGCGCGCCGCTGGGGAATATGTAGATTTTGCTGGTTCGTGAATGTTCTCTTCCTTCATCATCCACAACACCGTGTTGATACGTGTTCCATCCTGTTTGATATCCGAAGTAGTTGATCAATAACTCCGCGGGGATAGCGGTTGCTTCCGTGGGACAGCCGTAATCCCATACGCCGTCATTTTGAAAATCGTACAGGAAAAACGAAATTCCGCCGCCACCGGCAGTATCTCCGTATAACTGGGAATACGTGCCGTTGCTGTTCCACGTCACGCAATCCGGGTCGTAGGCATCGTGAAAATTAAAGTAGACGGTACCATTCGGTTCGACCCAGTAGTTATGATATGGGATCACGGGATTTTGCTTCCCGAGGAAGTAATCCACCATCACCGCGCGTTGCAGCATCAGGTCGATCTTCAGGGCGTTCCAGTTGGCGCTGGCGACGCCCGCAATCCCATGGTCCTTGTAATATTGGGCGTTGTCCATGCAGGCGTCTTCGAAGGTCTCGAGCACGTCGTGGATCGTACCGGTGAAATTGAACGAATGGCCGTTTTGCGTGTGCGTATAGGACGTCGTGTTGACGACGTTGGGCAGTTCGCCCACGGAAGTGTATCCCAACGCCGCGGCGCCTTCGGCGATTCCTTCGTAGGTTGACCCGTGATCGGGGAAGACATAACACGCCGGCGCGTGGTGGGCCGGTACACTTACGTCGCCCGCATGATGCATGAGGGCCTGAAGCAGCGCCGTCTCGCCCAGGGAACCGTAGCTGAAACCATTATAGGGTAAACCGGTAACATAACACCGCTCTTTGATTCCAGTCCATTGCCCGGGATGGCCTTCCGGTTCACCGACATAATTTTCGATCGCGCTTTGGTCCACCCCGCCGAGGAACTGCGACACCACGGGCAGATCGAAGTTCCTCTTGCAGATCAGCGAGTGCGTCGTGCCCGCCCACCCGAAGGCGGTTCCGCTGATCAGCAGCGACGGTAAGAGAATTCCCAGAATACCGATGAGTTGTTTTGCTGACATCATTGGCTCCTTTCCGAATAGCGATGTCACGAGAAACATCCCGCTTCATGCCCGTTGCATGAAACCGCGGGGAGAGAGACGCGTCGTTAACACAGGACATTCAATACAATCTGAAACGTCATAAAGATCACGTGTTTCACTTTTCAATTATCAGAAAGCCGGACGTTCCACGACGAATCGTCCGCACACCGGAAATGAAAAAGGATTCTTGTGTATACATGGACTAAAAAACGAATTCTTACCGTTTTCCGCGGATGAGCAAACCCAATCCGCCGATGGCCAATAGGCCCATCGTTGCCGGTTCGGGCGCTTGCACAGCCGCGTCCAGTTCCAGCAGGGAGTCCAGCAGCACACCGACTCCGTTGGTGGCTTCGTAGTACGGTTTGGCGACATGCCCGCGGAAGATGCCGTTGACATACAGCTTCTCGACGGCGTCCTGGGCGACCTGTTCGGCTAGGGCCAGGTAGTCCTCGTCGCCCGTGGCTTCATACAAATGAACGTAGAACGAGATGGTTCGCCCGTAGTCTTCGGCGTAGGAACCGTCGGTTTCGGCCAGTTCCGGCATCGCCGCGAGAAGTGCGTCGCCGAAGCGTTCTCCGAGTTGTACGGGCAGTTGTAGTTCGATAGTGGCGGCCCAGTGTTCCGCAGCCACGAGAAGGTCCGCGTCTCCGGTCAGTTCATAGGCCCGAATCGCGCTCTGGGCCGCCAGCAACGGAAATTCGTAGGAGTAGATCGTCGTTTTCCACAGGTCGACATGGCCCGTGGGCGCCCAGATGTCGTATCCGCCGCCTTGCAAGGGATCAACGACGGGCGTGCCGTCCATCTGCAACATGGCCCAGTAGGTTTCCGCCTGGTCGTCCCAGCCGTATTGTTCATAGGCTTTGATGTACGTCGCGGCGTGATCGAGGAAATCCGCGTCGCCCGTTTGTTCATAGGCGTTCATGAGTTGCCAGGCATACGGTCCCGTCACCGTCGTGAAGCAGTGATCGCCGTCGTACCGGACGCCGGACAATCCGGGCGCGTCGGCGACGAGATTCGTCGTCGGGTCCCGCTGCGACCAGTGCCAGTTCTCCACGGTTTTCGCCCGTTGCAGGTAGACCGGATCCCGCGTTTGGTTGTACATCGTCGCGAACGCCGAAATCAGCGAACCGCCGGCAAAGGCGAAGTCGCAGCCGCTCGCGCCGTTGTCGTGACGGTTGAACTGGCCGGTGATCTTGTTCACGACGTGGCGGTCCCACATGTTGTCGATGACAGCCGTCGTTTCGGTGGGGCGCTGGTTGTAGAGTCTTGACCACTGCGCGTCGTACACCAGCGTTTCGTGATATCCCGCCGGATCGCCGTCCCGTTGATCCGTAAAGACGTTGTAGAAGGTGTGGCTGCCCCAGATGGGCATACCGGTGTCCGCGCGAACGGCGTTGTCGTAGAAAGCGTTGATGGCCCGATTGGCTCCGGCGGCGTATTGTCCGTCGCCGGTGAGAGTCGACAGGCGATACATCGACCGGATCGTTTCCTGGTCGTACCAGAAATTGGCGCCGGCCATCGAACGACGATGGGAACGTCCCTCTTCATAGTACGCCTCGGAATCCAGCCATTCGGGCGTTTCCGGGCAATTCAGCGTATCGACGTCCAGGATCGCGACGAACATGTCCGACGACGTTCCGCCGTATCGGTCCGTGCCGTGGGTCAACAAAGTGTCGAGACATGTGCCGACATAATTCCGCCAGGGCGTCGGATTTTCGGCCCGCGCGACAACGGCGAGAACAAACAAGACAAACAGGAACGAAAGCGACCTTTCACGGCGATATTCAGGCGCCTGTCTGGACATGGTATCATCCCTCAATGATTAAAGCTCTGGTAACGGAGTCAAAATCTGACTCTCCGCTCCGATGATATGCAGCGAATGGAACACCGCCGGTAAGCGGGGCGGCCTGGTTGGACCGCCCCGCCGACCGAGTTTGGTTTAGGGAAACCAAAGGAGAATAAACTAGCGTTTCCGACGAGGCAGAACGCCCAGTCCGCCCAGCACCAGCAGACTCATCGTCGCCGGTTCGGGAACCACGGCTCCGTAGTAGAAATCGTTGTGACTGGCATCCACGTTATACGTCAGATCCACATACACCTTGTCGTCCAGTACGACACCGTCGGACTGCCAGCCGCCGGAGTAATACATCTGCTCGACACCGCCGTCGGCGAGGGAGGCCGTGAAATTGTTCTTGTTCGTATTCTTGCTATTGAAGGCTACGGACGTATAAAGAGTTCCCGAATTGACCAGGTCGCCAAGCTGCCAACCGCCGCTGTAATAGATTTCCT
>JAFGJE010000252.1 GCA_016929245.1 Phycisphaerae bacterium | reverse complement strand
TGCCCCGCCAGCCATGCCGACCCGCTTATCTATTGCGCCAAACGCCCCCGTCCATCAAAATTCAATACATTGTGGGATGATTGTGTATTTTTAACTGAAATATTTGAGTAGCCCAATTAATTCATCTACCATGTCTCCACTTCAAACCCAGGCAGGTCCGTTGGAACGGACGGAGAAATACATGCGGTCGGTGATCCGATCCACCGCCGTGGGAGGCCGTCTGCCGTCCGTGCGACAGATCATGCGGAACTGCTCCGCCAATAAGGTCGTGGTGGATCGGGCGCTGGCGAAGTTGCAGGGGGAAGGAATCATCGAATCCAGGCCTCGTTCGGGTTTTTATCGCATCGGCGGCGTCGTGACGACGCGAAAAACCGTTGATTACCTGTTTTTCGGTGTGGCGGAGGGGATTCGCAACGGCACGTTCCACAACGAAATCGCCACCACGCTGATTTCCGTGATGGCCAGGCGGGAGCGATTTCTTCGCATTCACATCCTGCGGGAAGAACCGAACGTTTCGGGGATTATCGAGGATCTCGTCAGCCAATCGCGCCCGGAAGTCCTTCTGGCCTGTGTGGATCTCGACAACCTGTACCTGGCGCAATGGTTCGTCGAACGAAAGATACCCTATCTGCACGTCTTTCCCAACCTTGCCCAGCCCGTCGAACCGTCGGTGACGCTGGACGACACGAACATCGTGCGGCAGCAGATCGAGTACCTGGTGCAACTGGGGCATCGAAGCGTCGCGTATCTCCATGCCGTGCAGGAAGAGGAATTCTCCCGGCCTGCCGATCAGCGGCGGGACGCCTTCTGCCGTCTGGCGATGGAATATCGTCTACCGACGCGGTCCCACCAGGTGCGTTACGTCGGTTATGAGGAGAAATACGTTTACCGGCAGACGAAGGAGCTTCTGTTGGGGGACAAGCGTCCCACAGCCATGATTATCTACGACCAGCACGTCAAGCCCGTCTACGCCGCGATACGCAGCCTGGGCCTGACGCCCGGGCGCGACGTGAGCGTCATCGGCTGCGACGACTTACCCTGGACGCAATACGTCGATCCGCCCTTAACGACGATCCGCGTTCCGCGCCAACGGGCAGCCGAACGGATCTGCCAAACCCTCGATGAACTCGTCGCGGGAAAACCCGCGGGAAAAAAAATCATCGAAACCGATCTCATCGTTCGCGAATCCACCGGCCCATTATCGGGAAAACACAAGGCATCACCATGAAATCCCAGCCGCGACAAACCACTCTCCCGGACGCGCGTAACCGGCAGGCGTTCACCCTGATAGAACTCCTGGTCGTGATCGCGATCATTTCGCTGCTGGTCTCGATTCTCCTTCCCTCGTTGCAACAGGCGAAGGAACTGGCCAAGCGGACCGCCTGCCAAACGCAACTACGAAGCATTGCCTCGTCGTTTACCCTCTATGCGTCGGAAGAAAACGACGCTTTTCCAATGTGCTGCAACCCAAGCGGCAGCGGCAGCCTGGTCTGCGGTTATTCCTTTCGGGAATTGCTCTCGCGCAGTGGTGAGGACGATCCCGTTACCGGTCCGGGAAGTTATCAGTGGTACAGCTATTGGCCGTTGTTGCTGCGGGAACTGATTACCCCCCAGATGCTGTATTGCCCTTCCGACGAGGACTGCTCTTACGAGAAATGGTTTCCCCGGGGTCATGATAACGGCATATGGAACGGTAAAGTCGGCTACGCGTATCGCGGTACGAGTCCCCCGGACACGATGCAGACCAAAATTTCCCGCGCGAATTACGGCGGGCCGAATCTCCTTTCGGATGAAACGAAGGTTATCGTCGCGGATCGTTTTATCGACAGAACACCCCAGCCCCACAAGGACGTATACAATGTCGTCCGCTCCGACGCCGGCGTCACAGCGGTGGACGATTCGGACAATCTGATTCATGACGCATCTTGTGTACTCACAACGTTTGTCTCGGTCCGGACCGTGTGGGAAATGTTCGACGAAGATGCGGGCTGTGCTTCGCCGGAACCGTAATAGAAAGGTCAGGACAAGTCATGCGATTTGGTTTTCCCCTTCTTTGCCTCGTTGTGGTTATGAGTATTTCACTGCCCACCCTCGGCTCGGAGCCGTTTCAGCCGCCTCGGCTGAAGGATATCGCCATGGATCGTCATTCCGTTCGCGCGGGCGATCTGAGCATTGTCAACGTCGGCCCGTGGACGCCCGCCGCGCGGAAAGAGAATCGCCCGTCGGAGTTGTGGCTGGAGTACATGCACGGCATTGTCGACTTTTTCGCCACGCCCGTACCGTGGAAAGAACTCTTCGGCCCGAACCAAAACGCCGACAACTATCTCGTGAACGAGCCGCTCCACATGAAATTCAAAACCTCCGACAGCCCAGCTGTTCGGCTGGTCAAATCCCGGCGGATCGATTTCGAAAAGCCCATTCCCATGGACATGGATCAGGTGCGGGGCAGGGAAGTTCGCTTTTTCGTCTGGCTGAAAGGCAAAAACGCCGGCACACCGAGGAATTGCTGGCATGGGCCCGACATGTACATCACGTTCAAGGATGCCGAAGGGAATCCCCTCGCGGAACGGGAGGGGTATTTCCAGACGCAGGGAACGTATCCGTGGCATTGTTATTACCAGGAAATGTTCGTTCCCCGCGAAGCGGCCGGCGT
>JAFGJE010000251.1 GCA_016929245.1 Phycisphaerae bacterium | reverse complement strand
TCCAAGTCCGCGGTGATCACCAACGCCGCCGAAGCGCCGTCGCCCAGAGCAGTGATCTTCATGGAATAACCGTCGACGGCATTGCCGATGATACTGGCAGCATTCCAGCCGGGCGAAAGTGCGTCGGAAGCAACGTTAATCGCATCGACGGTTTCCTGCAGCGTCATGTCTGCCGCGACGGCGAAGTCGATGTTCTGGCCGCCAATGGCGAAACGAACTGTGTCCGCAGGGGCGTCGGCACTATCAACGAGAAAGGCGGAGGTCGCCGAGGCAACCGTCGGGCCGACGGCGGTTCGCTTGCTGGCGCTTAAGGCCAAGGTATCCGCCCGCATGTCCTGCGAAGTTACCGTCACCGATCCGGTACCACTTCCCTGTCCCAACGAAATGGTGACAGTGTTGGTGTTGTCCAGCATCGTGTTCCCGTTAAACCCGGTACTGGTGGTGATACGGTCGATTTCCTGGCAGAGTTCGTCATATTCCGCCTGCATGATGGATGTCTGCGTGGGAGAATACGTTCCGGTGTTGGCCTGTTCGACCAGTTCCTTCATACGGATGAGAATACCGTCGATTTCGCCGAGGGCCCCTTCCGCCGCCTGTAACATCGAAACCCCGTCGTTGGCGTTTCGAACGCCCTGGTTGAGCACCGCCACGTCGGCGCGAATCAATTCACGGACGGCCAGGCCCGCCGCGTCGTCCTTCGCGCTGTTGATGCGAAGGCCGGAACTGAGTCGTTCCACCGACCTGCTCAAGCGGTCGTAGTTGATGCCCAGGTTGCGTGCGGCATTCATGGACATCATGTTGTTCTTGATCGCTAGCATAAGTCATCTCCTGATTGTCATTGGCGCGGGCGTCTAAAGTCCGCTGTACTGATTTTTGTCCGGCCCGCTCCGTTGCGGGGCGCGGCGTCCGTGTGTTTTGTGTTGCAATCCGTTCCAACCCCGATTCTCGAAGGCTCTCGGACGAACTTTAATTAAATATGGGAAAAACCGATCCCTACACGATCCCCCTGTAGAAGACAAACCCTATGGATTCTTGTATTTCGCCGCAAATTCAATAGTTACGTCGCGTACCGCTTCTGCCGTCTATATAGAAAAAAATTTCCTCCTTTTCCTACATTCTCTATTTTTCCTTTCCCGATGGATGAAAAAAAGCGGATGCTCCCGCCGTTTTTCACGAAAAAAATTTTCAAACCGTTCAGGCATGACATTCCTCCCCGACGGCGGTATGATCTTGAATCCGGGAGGTGCATCGTGAGTACAAATGGTGAACCGGAAATCCTGCGTTGTCCCTTGTGCGGCGGGACGGAATTTGACGAAGAACGCCGGCTGACGAACACGCTGTACTCGCCGGGCGGATTCTTCGGGATGGTCACGGGCCTGCGCATCCGGGCGCGGGCGTGCCTGACGTGCGGATTCGTCGCCCAGTTCGTGGACCCCGAAAAAGCAAAAAAGATGGCCCGTAAGGATTTGGGATCATGATCGACACTATCGCAACGGACACGATACAACCCATCGTCGGGTTGGAAATTCACGTCGAACTGGCGACGGAGACGAAAATGTTCTGCCGTTGCCGAAATCACTTCGGCGATCCGCCCAACACGAACGTCTGCCCCGTGTGCATCGGCATGCCCGGCGTGCTGCCGGTCATGAACGGCCGGGCTGTCGAATATTCCATGAAAGTAGGCCTGGCCTTAAACTGCACCGTGCCCGACTACACCAAGTGGGACCGTAAGAACTACTACTATCCCGACTTGCCGAAAAACTACCAGATCAGCCAGTACGACCTGCCTCTGGCGGAACACGGATACCTGGAAATTCCGCTTGCCTCCGGTGAGACGAAGAAAATCCGCGTCCTGCGCGCCCACCTGGAGGAAGACGCCGGCAAGAACACGCACGACATCCCCGGCTGTACGGGTGTGGACCTCAACCGCGCCGGCGTGCCGCTGCTGGAAATCGTTTCCGAACCGGACATGAACAGCGTCGAGGAAGTCATGGGCTACGCCCGCTCCATGCACCGGCTGGTGCGCTGGCTGGGCGTCAGTGAAGCGAATATGCAGATGGGCCATATGCGATTCGAGCCGAACATCAACCTGCACATCACCCGCGGCGGGCAGACGTATAAAACGCCCATCGTCGAGGTGAAAAATCTCAACAGCTTCCGGGCGTTGGAAAACGCCGTCGCGTTTGAGTTCCAGCGCCAGTACGAGGAGTGGCAGAGCGATCCCGAGGGATTTTCCCTCGCGAAACTCGGCAAGCAGAATCGAGGCTACGACGACGGAACCTGTAAAACCGTCTTCCAGCGCGAAAAGGAAGAGGCCCACGATTACCGCTACTTACCGGATCCGGACTTGATTCCCGTCGTCGTGGACGACGCCTGGCGGCAGCGGGTGTCGAGTGAAATCGGCGAACTGCCCCTCGCGCGACGGGCGCGGTTCATGGAGCAATACGCCCTGAATTTCAAGGACGCCGACGCCCTGACGCAGGACGCCCCGACCGGGGATCTGCTGGACGCCGTCGTCGCCGCCGGTGCAGAGGCGAAACGCTGCGTGAATCTGCTCTTAGGCCGGGGGGCCGCCGTGGCGAACGAGAAAGGCTGCGCCATCGCCGAGATCGGCGTCTCCGCGGAGCAGCTCGCGAAACTGGCCAAAATGATGTCCGCCGGGGACGTAAACGCCACCGCTGCCGACAAAATCTTCGAAAAATTGCTCGCGGAAGGCGGTTCCCCCCGCGCCATCGCCGAAGCCGAGGGACTGCTGACCGTAAAAGATTTATCCCAGGTCGAACAATGGGTCGACGACGCCATCGCGAAAAATCCCCAAGCCGTCGAGGAAATCCAGTCCGGCGGCAAGAAGCAGAAAAAGGCCTTCGGTTTCCTCACCGGCCAGGTAATGCAAGCCTCCAAAGGCGCCGCCCCACCGGCCGACGTGCAACGCCTGCTGCAGGAAAAACTGGGATAACACACACAATGATATTGGAGTTTCATTATGTCTGATCAAAATAAAGAGGAAATGAATATAGAAACTCAATATCAGACAATGGCAGAGTTTCTTGAAAGCAATCCACCAAATCAACTTGTAAATATATCCGACCTATCTTATTTGGATAAATATTCTCGAAACATGTTATTCACACCTGAAATCCAATTGCACTGCGACCATGAAAAATGCAATGGAATTCGTTTTTTTAGGTGTATTTCGGGGAAAGAACGCGATCTTAATGATAAAAATTTTGAGTTCATATTTTTAACTTATCTTTGTTCAAATTGTCAAAATATCCAAAAAACTTTTTCTCTTGCAGCTAAGGTTAACCAAAATAGAAAACCAGAGGGGGAGTGCTATAAATTTGGAGAGCTACCAACTTATGGGCCACCGGTCTCTCCAAAATTGATTAAACTGATTGGTCCTGACCGAGATGAGTTTTTACAAGGGAGAACTTGTGAAAATCAAGGCTTGGGAATCGGTGCATTTTCATATTATCGAAGGGTTGTGGAAAAACAAAAAAATAGAATTATTGGAGAAATCATCAAAGTTTCGGAAAATATTCATGCTCCAGACGATCAAATCAAAAAATTACGCGCGGCAATAGAAGAAACCCAATTCAGCAATGCCTTGAAAATGGCGAAAGACGCAATACCTGAAAGCCTGTTAATCAATGGACATAACCCTCTTCTGCTTTTACACAGTGCCTTAAGTGAAGGAATTCATGCCTTATCAGATGAGCAATGTCTTGAATTAGCTGAGAGTATTAGAATTGTATTGGGAGAGTTATCCGAAAGATTATCCCAAGCGCTTAAAGATGAAGCAGAATTAAAGAAAGCTCTGTCCGTTGTAATGAAAAAAAATGTCTCAAAATAGTAAATCTCAAACTAGACCGGTTTTGAAGCCCGAAAGGGCTGATGAGCGTTTAGCCGGGGGTGAGCGAAGCGAACCCCCGGAGATATTTATATTGATTCGAGCCCCAACGGGGCGACAGCAATCCGGTTATACTGAATGAAGTTTCTGGTTTGCTGTCGTCCCGTTGGGACTCCGATACAAAAGCATTCCGGGGACTCGCTTCGCTTCATCCCCGGCTAAATGCTTTCAGTCCCTTCGGGACCAGGAAATTGGTCAGATTGAAAAAAGTATCACGTTTTTTTCCAGACGATTTCGGGAGTAAAGATCATGCAGGCGAAATATTTTCCGGATACCGACACCTTGCTGCTGACATTCAGCCGGAATGAAATCGTCGAAACGTTCGATCTCAATGAAAACGTCCTCGTGGAAGTGGATAAGGATAACCACGTCGTCAGCATGACAGTGGAACACGCCGCGCAGCAGACCGATGTCAATGAGTTTTCCTACCAAATGATGACGGGAGAACATCGCGTCGCTTCTTGACAAATCCCTTTTTCTTCTATACACTATTTCACGAATGACTCGTTTGTGAATGGCTCATGAGGCTCATTTTTTAGAGGAAAGGACAAGAGGAGGACAAACCATGTTCCACCACAGAGTATCGCTGTATGTATCGTGTCTGCTCGTGACGGCTTTGCTTTTAGGAAGCGGAAATTCCGCCGAAGCCAAAATCCAATACACCGACATTACGGACACCGCCGTCTGGTCGGAAAACAACAATCTCGAAATCAAATTCCTGGCTGAAGAAGAACGACAGTTCAACATGAAATATGATTTTTACGATAACGACGATCATTTTACGATCGTCACCAACACCGAAAGCTCTTACAGCCCATGGGTCGCCGGTGGGTTTTATGCGACGGCGTATGATTTCGATGACGACATTCCCGGCGATCTTAGCGGAGGTGGAGGAACAAAGAATCTGGTTGTCGTGCATAACGATGATCCCATAGGTGACTGGGAGAATGGTTCCCTTTATTATCTTGGCGTCAGTTTCAAACTGGACAGCCAAACGCATTACGGCTGGATCGCGGCCCAATACGATAGAAACGCCAATAAGCTGTTCATATCCGGCTATGCGTATGAAACGGAAGTAGATACTCCCATCAAAGCCGGCGCGACTCCCGAACCGACGACGCTGACGCTGCTGGGATTCGGCGCATTGGCGTTGCGACGACGGAAAAGAAATTGACCCTTACAATTCGCCTGGCGGGACAGGCCTTAGGAACAGGTCCGAATCGTATTTTTCATAACGCCGCCAAACGGCTAGCCGACACGAAAATCCCCTTGCCGTTTGGCGGTGTTCGCTTTCATTCTTTCTTCCCGCTGCCGATTCCCGCTCCCCGCCGCCTTCCTTATAACCGCAAATCTTCCTGGAACGGATGCAGCGCGCCCAGGTCGCGGGGCTTGGGGAGGGTGTTCGCGACGGCGTTGGCGAAGGCGAGGTCCGCGGGGGTGGTGACTTTGATGTTTCGCGGGTCGCCAGGTACGACGCTGACGGGCCGGCCCAGCGCTTCGACGAGGGCCGCGTCGTCGGTCGCGTCTTGTCCCGAAGCGTACGCTTTTTCCAGAATCGTTTTCGAGAACACCTGCGGTGTCTGGGCTTCCCAGAGGTTTTTATATTCCGCTCGCGGGAGAGTTGAATCGACAACTCCCGAATCGGCGACCCGTTTGAGCGTTCCGTGCAGCGGTAACGCGAGCAAGGCCGCCCCGGTTTTGGCGGCCTGGGCGAACACCGCGTCCACCCACACGCGTGAGACGCAAGGCCGGGCCGCGTCATGCACCGCGACCAGTTCCGCCTCTTCAGATACCTTCGCCAGCGCGTTGCGCACCGATTCGGTGCGCGTCTTGCCGCCTTCGACGACGGTAGCGCCCATGAAACTCAAATGTCCGCCGAATCGTTCCTTCACCTCGTCCAGGTCCGCAGCCGAACAGACGAAAATCGTCTGGATCACGTCGCGATGGCCCGTGAAGATCTCCAGCGTCCGGATGAACATCGGTTGATCCCTGACCTTCTCGAAAATCTTGTTCCGTTTCCCGCCGAAACGCTCACCGGCGCCGGCCCCGGGGACGATCACCGCGACTTTCGCCATAATCAGCACTCCTACTTGTAAGAGAACGCTAATTTCTCGAATGAAGACGAATAAGACGAATCAATTTTTTTGTGGGGGGGGGGGAACTCCCTCATGGAAAGGTCCGTCCCGCCAAGCAGAAGTAAAAAAACCAAATTCGTCTTATTCGTCTTCATTCGTCTTATTCGCGTTCTCCTGCTCATGGATAGGATACCCTCCCGAATTGCCCGCGGCAAACGTCTTTACAGGACTCGTGGGGCCTGTTACACTCTTGCGTTTTCCGCGATGATGTTTTCACGTGAGATACTTATGAAAACTCCGCCGGTAGAACAATCTGACGACGGAACCTCCTGCGACGCCTGCGGCGGCTGCGGACATTCGCACGACATGCCCCGCATCGCCCCCGGCGACGGGTTGACCGGCTGGCCGCTGGCGATCGCGGCGTTTTTCGTGTTCCTCCTGCCGGTGGGACTGGCGATTCTCGGAGCGGCGATGATCGGCAGGGATCCGAACAGCCAACTGCTCGGCGCGACGGCGGGGTTCGTCGTCGGGATGATCCTGGCCGGCGCGGCGACGCGCGTGCTGAAGCGAAAAGGAAAACACAATACAGACTTCACGGATTAACCGGATTAAAAGACGATTACACGGATTTTTTATTAAAAATAATCCGTGCAATCCGTTGTAATCCGTGTAATCCGTGGATGATTTCATATGGTAAACTCAAATCACCAGGATTGCATTCCATGAATAAGGATACCGGATTATTATGACCAGAACGGCGACGACTTTCTCCGGCGAGGGCACGTTCCCTCACGGCGTGCACCCCCCGGAGCGAAAGGGACTGGCGGCCGACGCCGCGATTGAAGTACTCCCCACGCCCGCGCAGGTGAATATTCCCCTGCTGCAACACGTCGGCGCGACCTGCGTATCAATAGTCAAACCCAAGCAGGAACTGACCCTCGGCGAACGGATCGCCGACAGCGAAGCGTTCATCTCCGCGCCGATTCACGCCGGCATCAACGGGACAGCCGGCATGCAGTCCGTCGCCACGCTGCCCAACGGCAGGCACGTACCGGCGGTTCCGATCAAGGCGGCCGAGGAGCAACCCACCGCGGAGGAAATTTTCAAGGACGTCCTCGGCGGGGACTGGCCGACCCGCGGGTTGGAGCAGTACGCCCCGGAGAAGATCGTCGAAGCCGCCAAAACCGCCGGACTCGTCGGCCAGGGCGGAGCGGCGTTTCCGACCCACGTGAAACTCAAATACAATCCCGAAAAACCCATCGACACGATTTTACTGAACGGCTGCGAGTGCGAACCGTATCTGACGGCGGACTATCGGATGATGGTCGAAACGCCCGCGCCGATCATCACCGGCGCGTTGCTGGCGGCCCGGGCCTGTAGCGCCAAGCGCGTCCTGATCGCCGTGGAAGACAACAAACCCCTCGCGGTCGACACGCTTCAGCAGGCCGCCAAGGGCACGGACGTGCGGGTGGTCGTGCTCAAGACGAAATACCCCCAGGGCGGCGAGAAGCAGACGATCTTCGCGGCGCTGGGGCGAATCGTACCGCAAGGAGGCCTGCCGCTGGACGTCGGCGTGGTGGTCATCAACGTCGGAACCGCGGCTGCTTTGGCCCGGGCGGTGCTTCGCGGCAAGCCGCTGACCCACCGCGTGATCTGCGTGACCGGCGCGGGGATTGTAAAACCGAAAAACCTGCTGGCGCCCATCGGCGCGAGCTATCGGGACCTGATCGACTACTGCGGCGGACTGAAGCCCACAGCCACGCGCGTCATCGCCGGCGGGCCTATGATGGGTTTCACGCTGGGCAACCTCGACACGCCCGTGACGAAGGGCACCAGCGGCGTGACGGTGCTGACCGAGGAAGACACCCGGCGTCCCGCGGAAACCAACTGCGTCCGCTGCGGGCGATGCGTGGACGCCTGCCCGATGCACCTCGTCCCGACGCGCATCGCGCTGGCCAGTCGCGGAAAGGACTGGGATCTGGCGAAAAAGTACCACATCACCTCGTGCGTCGAGTGCGGCTGTTGCGCGTACGTCTGCCCCGCGAGCCTGCCCCTGGTGCAACTGATCCGCATGGGCAAAGCCCAGATGCCGAGAGAGTAAAAACAAAATACAGAAAAGAGAACGCGAATAAGACGAATAAGAACGAATAAGACGAATATTTTTTAGGATAGAAAACAATTCGTTTTATTCGTCTTATTCGCGTTCTCTTGATTTGATCCTTGGGACGAACCTGAATAAAGATAACATTATGGAAGAAGAAGCGAAGAATAACGAAACGATGGAATCGGCGGCGGAGTCCAAGCCCGCTCCGGTGCTGCATGTCGCGCCCGGCCCGCATTTGCAGGACACGAACATCACCACCCGCCGCATGATGGTGGACGTGCTGATCGGACTGGCGCCGGTGGTGGTCGCCGCGTCGATCATCTTCCGACAGTACGCCTGGCAGCAACTCGGCCTGTGCGTCGGCACGTGCTGCCTGACCGAAGCGATCTGTTCCGCGATCCGTCGCAAGCCGATTCCGATTCTGGATTTCTCGGCGGTCATTACCGGCGTGATCCTCGCGCTGTCCCTGCCGTGGAACATGCCCGTTTTCGTTCCGATCATCGGATCGGCGGTGGCGATCGTGGTGGGCAAGGTGATCTTCGGCGGGTTGGGGCAGAATATCTTCAACCCCGCGATGGTCGGACGGGCGTTCGTGATGCTGTCCTTCGCCGGAGCGGTCGGCGCGCCGGCCTACGTGCAGCACCTGGACAAAATGCCCTGGCTTGAAAGCGTACACGCGGCCCCCTCGCAAACGCTGATCGCCGCGAACGCGGACGACCACATCGACGCGACCTCCAACGCCACGCCCATGACGGCCTGGAAGGAATCCAACCGTTCGACGATGCTTTCGGCGTTGTTCCTCGGAAACACCATCGGTTCGCTGGGCGAAACCAGCGCGCTGGCGTGCCTGATCGGCGGGGTGTTCCTGTGTCTGCGAAAAACCGCGAGCTGGCAGATTCCCACGGGCATGTTGATCGCCGTGGCGGTTATCGCCGGTATCGCGAACCTTTGCGATTCCGGGGCCGCCTGGACACTGCTGCACGAACTTCTCGGCGGCGCGGTGCTGTTCGGCGCGTTTTTCATCGCCACCGACCCGGTCACGAGTCCCATCACGCCGAAAGGCAAGTTCATCTTCGGTCTGGGTGTGGGCGTTTTCGTGATGATCATCCGGCTGTTGAGCGTCTATCCCGAAGGCGTGATGTTCGCCGTGCTGCTGATGAACGCCGTAACGCCCCTGATCAACCGCTGGACCGTGCCCAAACCGTTGGGAGCGAAATAGCTGGATAAATATTCAATAAACAATAAATCAATATTCAAACAATAGAAGAAAATAAGAGTTCATTTTTGGAGAATAGGCACAGTGAAATTTCTGAAACAAGGCTGGCTGGTATTGGTGCTGGCGACGGTCTTCGGTGTCGGGCTGGCGGCGGTGGACCGCGCGTTGGGACCGAAGATCGCGGAGAACCAGAAGAACGAAACTTTCGGCCAGATCGCCAATCTCGTGCCCGGCGGATCGGCTGCCGACACGAAGGAAGAGATCGTCGCCGGGCAGACGGTTTTGAAGGTGTATGACGCGCGGAACCGGCACGTCGGTTGGGTGATTACCGCTTCGGGCATGGGCTACGCCGACGCGATCAAGGCGCTGCTGGGCTTGAACGCCGACGCGACGAAGATCACGGGCATTTACATCCTCGACCAGAAGGAAACGCCCAATCTCGGCAGCAAGATCACCACCGACTGGAACAAGCAATACGTCGGGAAAAACGTCCTGCCGCCGCTGACGGTCGTGAAAACCCAACCGACGAAGGAAAATGAAATCGAAGCCATTTCCGGCGCGACGATTTCCTCGACCTCCCTGACGGACATTGTGAACAAAGCCGCCGAGACGTTCGCCAAGAACCTCGCGGCCGAGACGAAATAAGGATTACCAAATATGAGCGACGGACCCGCACCTCTGGAACGGTTTTGGAACGGCATCCTGCCGGAGAACCCGGTGTACCGGCAGATTCTGGGCATGTGCCCGACGCTGGCGGTCACCGCGACGATGAAGAGCGCCATGACGATGGCCGCGGCGACCGGCTTCGTGCTGATCTGCGCGAATATCATCACCGCGATGATCCGCAACCAGCTCAAGGCCCACCTGCGCATCCTGGTCTTCGTGCTGACGATCGCCACATTCGTGACCATCGCGGACCGGGTGCTGGCGGCCTACATGTATGACATGAGCAAACAGCTCGGGCCGTACATCCCGCTGATTATCGTCAACTGCCTCATCATCTGCCGGTGCGAAGTCTGCGCTTCCAAGCAGGGCGTCTGGACGGCGATCTGCGACGCCGTGGGCAATTCCCTCGGATTCGCCCTGGGCCTGGCGTCAATGGCGACGGTGCGGGAAATTCTCGCCACGGGCAGCTGGTTCGACATCCACATGTTCTGGCTGGCGGGAACACCGGGCGAAAAATTCCGTTGGGCGCTGATGGCCTTACCGCCCGGGGCGTTCCTGACGCTCGGATTCCTGCTGGGCGCGGGAAACTGGATCGGCGACGCGATGGCGGGAAAAAAGAAAGCCCAGGCGGCGTAGAAAATTGGAAAGAAGAGAACGCGAATTTCGCGAATGAAGACGAATAAGACGAAAATGATTTGATTATGGGCGCCGTGGTTCGCGGAATCCCGAAGGGATGGAGCAACCACGCTCATCGCACGATTGATAATAGAAGAAAGACAAAATCATGGAATACATTACCGAATTGCTTCTGATCGCCGTCGGGGCGGCGATTATCAACAACTTCGTGCTGATCTACTTCGTCGGCATCTGTCCGTTTATCGGCGTGTCGCGCCGGGTGGACATGGCCTTCGGGATGGGCTGCGCGGTGACGTTCGTGATGGCGATCGCCGGCACGCTCAGCTGGATCTTCACGTACTACGTCCTGCGGCCCGACGCGCCGCTGGCGACGGCGGTGTACCACCTGTTCGGCGGGGAAGGACCCAGCGATTTGAGCATCCTGAACTACCTCGTGTACATTTTCGTGATCGCCTCCAGCGTGCAGCTCGTGGAAATGTACGTGCGGAAATTCTTCCCCTCGCTGTATAAAAGTTTCGGCGTGTTCCTGCCCTTAATCACCACCAACTGCGCGATCCTGTTCGCGTGTCTGTACATCCTGAAAATGGTCGTCGGCGCGGACACCCCCGCGCAGATGTGGGACCTGGGACAATCGCTGACGCTGTCGGTCTTCGCGGGGTTGGGCTTTACCCTCGCGATCGTCATCATGGCCGGGATTCGCGAGGAACTGGACCTGTGCGACGTGCCCAAACCGCTGCGGGGCGCGGGGATCACGCTGCTGGTGGCGGCGATTCTCGCGATGGCGTTCATGGCCTTCGCGGGCGTGAACAAGAACCTGATGAACCTTCTGACCCCCGCGCCGGCGGCCGCGAGCACGACCGACGACGCCGGGAAAAAATCCCAAACCGCGGAAACCACAAACGCGGACACGAACGAAACGCAAATCACAATGCAGGGAGCGAAATAACCCATGGGTGCGACCGCGATAATTCTTATGATGGCCGCCGGCGCGATGCTGATCTTATCGCTGGTGATGGCGTATGTTCTGGGCTGGGCGAACCAGGCGCTGAAAGTCGAAGTCGATCCCCGCATCGAGAAAGTCAACGCCGCCCTTCCGGGCGCCAACTGCGGCGGGTGCGGATTCGTCGGCTGCATGGAATACGCCGAAGCCGTCGTCCACGCCGGTGCGGCGGCGAACCTCTGCCCCGTCGGCGGGTCGGCCGTCGCCGAAGCGATCGCGCACATCCTGGGAATCAAACTCGACGAAAGCTGCCCCTACCGACCGGCCGTCCACTGCGCCGCGACGCGCGATCAGAAACTGGGCCGCAACGAATATCGCGGCGAACCAACCTGCGCGACGGCGAATCTCGTCGCCGGCGTGATGGGTTGCACCTACGGCTGCCTCGCCTTCGGCGATTGCGTCCGGGCCTGCAAGTTCGACGCGATCCACCTCGTGAACGGAAAGATCGAAATCGACTACGACAAATGCGTCGGCTGCGGCGCCTGCGCGAAGGTCTGCCCGCGAAACGTGATCTCCATGGTGCCCTTCAAAGCCGAACAGATGTACGTCGTGGCGTGCAGCAACAAGGACTTCGGAAAGGACGTCCGCGCCGTCTGCAAAGTCGGCTGCATCGGCTGCAAAGCCTGCACGCGCGTCTCGAACGGCCTGTTCGAGGTGAAGGACAACGTAGCCGTCATCGACTACGACAAGTACGACCCCGATCAGATCGACGACGTTATGTCCCTCGTGCTGGAAAAGTGCCCCATGAAAAGTCTCGTCAAGATCGGCAAACCTTCCCCCGAAGACCTCCAGGCCGTCCAGGACGAAGAACTGCCCGACATCGTCCAGGCGAAATTCGAGACCACCGTCGATAAGACCGAGTGGCAGGGGTAGGAATTGCGGATTGCGAAATGCGGATTAAAAGACAACACAACCAACGCCTGGCGGAGCACCTGCTCCGCCAGGTTTTTTTTAATTGTCCAAGATCATAAGAACTCGGTGGAGCAGGTGCTCCACCGAGCATTTCCGTATGCTTTATAATTTGATATAGTCAAGAGGATGCGAAACGAATTGCCCATCCTGTTGAAGCAGTTTCGGCGAAGATTGTTAGTTGTGCGTGTGCTGGAATCCGCTGAAGTTGGCGCGATATTCGCGGGACTACTCGCGGCTTTGGGGATGATTCTTCAGATTTTAGACTGGCGCGTTCTTGACGGAATAACAATGATTCCCGGCTGGGTGATTCCGCTGGTGCTGATTCCCGCCGGGGCGATTCTCGGTATGATCATCGCGATTGTGCGCGGCACGAACGAACTGCAAGCTGCCCGGCTGTTGGATATTCGTTACGATCTGAAGGAGCGCCTCAGCACCGCCCGCGAATTGCGGGCCGCGGGAGACGAATCCCCCGAAGCGTTGTTCGTGTACGACCAGGCGACGCAATTCGCGAAAAGTTTGCCACGACGACTCGATCTGTGGCGATGCACCCGTCGCACGCCGTTGCTGCTGCTCCTGACGATCCTGCTCTGCGCGACGCTGCTGCTTCTGCCTTCCCGCGACGCACGCCTTACCGAGCAACTCATCCAAACCGACGCACATGAAATCGCCCGCACCGTCGGCCGCGCCAAGGTAAACGCCGATCCCGAAACGCGACGAACCCTTGACGAACTGACCCGAACAATCGAAACGCGAGACGAAGCCCAATTGCATCGCCTGCTGAAAAAACTCCGTCGGGCGGGATTTGACGTGCGGGAATTACTCCCCAGCCGACTCCCCACCGCCGTCGCCGGGAAAACCCCTCCCGCGGAATCGGCCGGTACCAATCCTCCATCCCAGCCGGATTCGTTCGTTGCACAACAGTCCCCCCCGTCCTCCCCCCACGCGGGCGTGCGTGTATTTCACCCGCGTTATCCCGACGTTCCCTCTGAAACACTCCCCTCCATCGCCGTTTCCTCCCCTTCCGAGGAATCTTTCGACCAGGCTCTCTGGCGCAGCGCCCAATCCCGCGCCGCCGGGGAAAACCTTACTCCTGCCGTGCCCGGACGTTACATCCCCATCCTGCGGGCGTATTCCCATCGATAACCTCAAGGCGTTCAAAACTCCCTTTGCGCGTGACGAAACCGGAAAAAAGGACTTGCAGTCGAGAAATAGGCTGTTACAATATTCGATTCTCGTGTGCGGGAAGCGTGTATCTTCCCCTACGGGATGCGTTTGGATCGTTTTGGCACCGGCTCGGCCGGGTTGGGAGTGAGTTTCGTGGCAGTACGGTTACGACTGAAGCGAATGGGACGCCGGCACCGCAGTTTCTACCGGTTAAACGCGATGGACGCGCGCAACCCGCGCGACGGGCGCGTGATCGAGGAACTCGGATGGTACGATCCCGGCGCGAAGGAACAGGACCAGCAGGCATCGCTGAACCGGGAACGGATTGAATACTGGCTGGGCGTCGGCGCCCAACCGTCCGAGACCGTTCGCGACCTGCTGAAGAAGAAGCTGGGCATCACGGCCGCGAAATAACACCCCCTTGGTGATCGCGCCGCCGGGAGCCTTTGGTATGCCCCTTCGCGTTGACATCCTGACGTTGTTCCGCGAATTGTTCGTTCCGTTTTGCGAAACGAGCATCGTCGGGCGGGCGCAGCAGAAGGGTCTGGCGGACATCCATCTGACCGACATTCGCGACTTCGCGAAGGACAACTACGGCACGGTGGACGACGCGCCCTTCGGCGGCGGGCCGGGCATGGTGCTGATGTGCCAGCCGATCTTCGACGCCGTCGAGCACGTGCAGCCGCAAGCGGAACCGGCCGGAAAAGTGATTCTGCTGACGCCGCAGGGCGAAACGTTCAACCAGCGGATCGCCCACGAGCTGGCCGGCGAACCGAGATTGATATTTTTGGCCGGGCACTACGAAGGATTCGACGAGCGAATCCGGACGCACCTGGTGGACCGCGAGATCAGCCTGGGCGATTTCGTCCTCTCCGGAGGCGAATTCGCCGCGATGGCGGTCATCGACGCGGTGATCCGACTCCTGCCCGGAGCGCTGGGCAAGGACGAATCGACAACCGAAGAATCGTTCCAGCAGGGACTGCTGGAGTATCCGCAGTACACCCGCCCGCGGGAGTTTCGCGGGCTGGGCGTGCCGGAAATTCTGCTGTCCGGCGACCACGGGAAAATCGCCCGGTGGCGCAAGGAACAGGCCGAGATGCGAACGCAGCTTCGCCGGCCCGACCTGTGGGAACAATACCGTAACGAGAAAACAACGAAGAACGACACCGAAGCAGGAGAATAGAACGTGTCTCAGGAATTATTGAATATCGCCGCGGCAGGCAGCCGAAAGGAAACCCTCCCCGAATTTCACATCGGCGACACCGTCAAGGTGCATTGTCGCATCGTCGAAGGCGACAAGGAACGCATCCAGATGTTTACCGGAACGGTGATCGGCCGGCGCGGCGAGGGCGTCAGCGAAACCTTCACCGTCCGTCGCATCGTGAACAACGAGGGCGTCGAGCGGACGTTCCCGATTCACAGTCCCAAGGTCGCCGAGGTGGAAATCGTCCGTCGCGGAAAGATTCGCCGGGCCAAGCTGTACTACCTGCGGGATCGCGTGGGCAAGTCCACTCGCCTGAAAGAGCTTCGCGGACCGACGAAGGCCGAACGCGCCGCCGCGGAAAAATCCGCCGCCGTCAAATCCGCCGCCGAAGCCGAAGCCCAGGTCGAAACGGACGCCGAAGAAACCCCCGAAACCGTCGAGGCGTGAGGAATGTGGCCGTTCCGCTCCAGACGCGGTCAGGCTGACACGTCCAAGACATCCCCAACCACCACCGCCGTTCGCGGTGCGCGCGGAGAGAAGCTCGCTCGAAAACATCTTCGGAAAAAGGGAATGAAAATCCTGGCGACCAACTACCGCTGTCCCGCCGGGGAAGCGGATATCATCGCCCTGGACCGCCGCACGAAACCGGACACCCTCGTGTTCGTGGAAGTCAAAACCCGTCGCCGCGACAAGTACACGTCCCCGGCGGGCGCCGTCAACGCGGACAAACGGCGACGCGTTCAAAAGGTAGCCGGCTACTACCTCCGTCAAAAACAGGCCGACGATCTTCACGTTCGCTACGACATCGTCTCGATCGTCCTGCCCGACGAAGGCGAACCCCTAATCGAACACATCTCCGACGCTTTCGATTGATCCTTCCACCGTCATCCCGGTAGCGATGGAAGGTTTCTCCGATACAAAGCCTAATTTTTCCTGGAGGTCACCGCCTCGGGGTCGATGGCCATCAGGACGTGGCGGTCGATGCGCAGGCGGGTGAAGCGGTCGGCTTTCGTGTCGCGGTATTCGCGGATATTTCCGACGGCCGGCCTGGCGTCCGGTCCGAGGGCTTCCAGCGCCCGCAGCGCCCCGGCCGGGGCACAGTCCAGATTCGCCACGGCCGCGTCCAGCAGGCGTTTTTTCTGACTGCCGGGCGTGTCTTCGGAAATTAAGTAGCTCAGCGTCGTTAAAATGCTCGTGGTGCGTCGCGGTCCGGGGAGGGGGTCGCGCGTGATGAGTTCTTCCAGCAGGCGGTCGGCGATGGCCTGGGCTTCGTCCGAATGGGCGATCAAGGTTCCGGAGGCGGCTTCCTGCACGATCACGCCGCGATCCCAGATCAGCAGTTTGACCATCGCGGGGATGACCTTCTCCGGCGCGTAGCTCAGCGCGAAGCTGAACACCCCCGCCGCCGCGGCGCGGACTTCATCCCGCGGATCCTGGAGTTGTTTCAGAACGGTCTGGCCGAGGTCGGGCGTTTTCCGGATCGCCGATCCCAGAAACACCGCCGCTTTCTGGCGAACCAGGGCGTTGAAATGCCCCAGCGCCTTGAGTGCTTCGGCGGGCGTGGTGATCTTCGGATCGGGCGTCATGGTGTCCCAGGCGCGGATCGACTCGGACAGCACGTCGTCCTCGCGTTTGACAGCCGCGTAGGCGTTCATCGCGGCGCGGAGGTCCGTCATTTCCTTCACGTCGTTCTTCCCGGCGTAGCGGGACAGGGCGGCCTGGATCATGTGCGTCAGGAGACGCTGTTCGCCGTAATCGACGGTTTTGAGCTTCGCCAGTTGCCTCAGGCGATCCGCCAGCATTTGCACCAGTTCGCGTCGGGCGGGTTCGCTCAGGCGGGTTTCGTACTCCGGACGGAGGAAGTGATAGTACGTTCGGATCAGCACGCGTTGCGGCCAGGTGCGTTTTTCATTTTCGATGAGGGGTTGGAGACTCGCCGGGGGCAGTCCCTCGGCGCCGAAGAGTTCCAGGGCGGCAGCGTTGATGTCGTCCCCGTCTCCGCGTCGCATCATCGCCGCGGCGACGACGGTTTTCTCCTTCGCCGGTAAGGCGCCCAGGAACGTCACCAGTTCGTCGTGGGCCTGGACGAATTCTTCGCTGTTGACGTAGGCCGACCGCATGGTCTCCCAGAGTTCGGAGGCCTGCTTGGCGTTGGTGGGTTCCGCGCTGAAGGCGGCTGCGCATAAGACGAAGGACGCCGTCAACACGAGTATCAAACCTTGTGCACCGCGATGTGGGTTTCGTTGTAACACCTTCATGGCTGCTCCTTGCCGATTCGGGTCGGGATCCGATTCATTTTGTCCCTACTACCTTACGTTTCCACGCCTCAATGAGCAAGAGGCAACCGAAACGGGAAACGCGGGTAGTTATTCGTACGTTCTTCCCGTCTTACGGCCGGCGAGGTTTTTCCGGGCTTGTGTGAAAAGCCGGTTTCCGCGGGCGCTGGGATATTTTCCCGTCACACAGCCCAGGCAGAGATTCCGATTGGGAATTCCGATACAGGGCCCCAGGTCCGCCACGGGCAGGTAGCGGAGGGAATCGACGCCCAGTTCCCGGGCCATTTTTTTCAGCGTCGCGTCGTCCGGCACGCCGTTGGAACGCCCCTTGACGAATCGCGGGGCGAAGAGTTCCCCCAGCGTGGACATGTCGATCCCGTAGAAGCACGGCGCGATGATCGGCGGGCAGGCGACCCGCACGTGCACTTCCTTCGCCCTGCCGCGACGGCGAATCTGCTCCGCCAGCACCCGCAGCGTCGTCGAGCGGACGATGGAATCCTCCAGCAGGAACACGCGTTTTCCTTCCAGCACCTTCGGAAGGGGTGTGTACTTGTTCCGGGCGCTGCTGCCGCGCGTCGCGTCGCCCTGGATGAACGTTCGCCCGACGTAGCGGTTTCGCATGAGTCCCTCGACGCAGGGAATGTGCATCCGGTAGGCGAAGGCGTCGGCGGCCGCCTTGGCGGTGTCGGGCACGGGCACGACGATGCAGTCCTCGTCGATGGGCTGGTCTTCCACGTCCGCCAGGCGCAGGCCCGAGGCGTTCCGGGCGGCGTACACCCCGCAGCCGTCCTGTTCGCTGGCGACGTTCGAGAAGTACACCCACTCGAAGAAGCAGTGGGCCTTGCGCCGCGGACGAGAGTAAGCTTCGACGCGGAACTTCCCGTTTTCGATGACGGCCATGTGCCCGGGCGGAAGGTCGCGGACGTGGTCGAAACCCAGGTTCGTCAGCGCCACCGACTCGCTGGCGGCCGCGAACAACCGCCCCTGCACCGCGTAACTCAAGGGGCGCAGCCCCAGGGGGTCGCGCGCCACGACCATGCGACCCATGGCGTCGAGGAAGGCGATGTTGTACGCCCCGTCGAACGTGCGGCTCATGCCGGACCAGACTTTCAGGAGGTCGGGCGTCTTGTCTCCGCGCAGGCGGTACGACAGTTCGTGCATGAGGATTTCCGTGTCGGTGTCGAGCGTGAAGACGTAATGGCGCCGCGAGAGAATCCGGTCGCGCAGTTGCGTGTAGTTCGCGAGGTTTCCATTGAATCCGAACGCGTACCATTTCCAGAGTCGCCCGTGGTGTCGCTCGAACGGCTGGGCGTAGCGGACGTCGTCCTGCCCGCAGGTCGCGTAGCGCGTGTGTCCGATGGCGGCCCGGCCGGCGTATTGCTCGAGGATCGCCTGGTGCTTGGCGGGGTGCGACATGCGAAACGCCTCGGCGACCGAACCGATGTCCTTGAAGGTGTCAAGAATCTGCTGGTGTCCGGGCTGATAGCGGCTGATGCCCGCGGCGAGTTGCCCGCGGTTCTGGAGGTTCAGCAGCATGGTCGGCATGAGCGGGGTCACGTCGCCGTTTCGGATGAGTTTGCTCGCGGCGCCGTTACGCCCCACGGGGGCGTCCAGCCAATACAACGCGGCGATGCCGCATTCATGTTGCAACTCGTTGCTCACGTCGTTACTCCGTCGGAGGGGAAAGGATTCGTCGCGCAAGACAAGCGGGTATGATATCCAGAGAAAAGGGAAAATCCAAGTCCCTGGTTGAAACACGTCTTTTTCGTCCGCCGACGGCGTTTATGGAATGCCATCGTGTTTCGGCGTCGCGCGGCGCAACGCCTGCCGGACCGACGCGCCCAGTCCCAGGATCGTTCCGGGCAGCACGAACGCGACCATCGCCAGGCTGAACGCGGGCAGGGCGGCGCTTCGGGAGACGTACAGGAGTAAAAACGCCAGGTACGCGCCGTAGTACCCCAGGAACATCGCGCCTTCCCATCGGGAGACGCGTCCGCCCGTGAAGAACACCGGGAGGCAGGCGGCGGCGACGGCGACCATGACGGGAATGTCAAAATGCAGCGCCGCGGGAGAGATCCTCACGCCGTTCGGGGAAACCGCCGACGCGGCTCCCAGCACGGCCAGCAGGTTGAAAATATTGCTCCCGACGATGTTGCCCACGGCGATATCCCGCTGTCCCCGCAACCCCGCGACGATGGACGTCGCCGCCTCCGGAAGCGAGGTGCCCCCGGCGACGAGGGTCAGACCGATCAGCAATTCGCCGACGCCCAGGCGACGGGCCAGCTCCGTCGCGCCCTGGACCAGCCATCGCGCCCCGAGCACCAGGAGCACAAGCCCGACGATCACCAGGAGAATCGAAACGGCGAGCCGTTGTTTCGACGGCGGTTTCGACGGGGCGGGAATCCCGGCCTGGGGCGGATTCCGGAATCCCAGGCGGATCAGCAGGACGGTATACCCCAGAATCATCGCCAGCAGAAGCATTCCCTCCGATCGGTGGACGGTTCCGCCGGCGGCAAGGAACCACACCAGTCCCGACGCGCCGATCATCACCGGAACGTCGAGGCGGACCAGTTGCGACGAAACCGTCAGCGGCGTGATCAGCGCCGAGACGCCCAGAATGAACAGCACGTTGAAGGTGTTGCTCCCGACGACGTTGCCCACGGCGATATCCGCCTGCCCGACCAGGGCGGATTTCACGCTGACGGCGAATTCCGGCGCGCTGGTTCCGTAGGCGACGACCGTCAGTCCGATGATCAGCGAAGGCAGACCGACCGCCTCGGCCAGCTTCGCCGCGCCGCGCACCAGCCATTCCGCCCCCAGCGTCAGCAGCGCCAATCCCGCCGCGATCCACAGGACGCTCGTCATGCCGCACGCTCCGCGGGACGGGGACGTTCTTCCGTTTCTTCGGGAATCCACAGGAAGCCCGGCGGGGAATCCAGCCGAATCGGTCGATTCGGATACACGCCCGCGGGAAGCAGAATCCGCCGCCACCAGGAAAGGGTTCGCTTCCAGCGAACCACGGTTTCCGTGAGCGCCCGAACGAGAGGATGATCCTGATCGGGAATGTCCCGCAACAACTGGATTCCGATGATCACGTTGTCCAGCAGGAAAAACGTGGTGACGTAATTGACGCGAAACACCGGCGGGGTGTCGTCCGGAACGGCGAACGCGCCACCGGGAAACACCAGCTTTCGGAACACTTTCAGGGCGTCGTCAGGCCTGTCCAGGCGCAGGAAACACACGCCCCGCGCGTTGTCGATACACGGGGTGTTGATCCCGGAATCGTTCAGGAGATCCAACGCCGCCTTCGGACGGCCGAGATCCAGCAGTTCCTTCGCCTGATGAAGAACCGCCGTCGAATTGAATGTCGTAACCTGTTTCATGGATCGTCTCTCCCGATTTCGCTTTCCCTTGTCGATCCCAACGAGTTAGGAAAGGGACGCGAATCGTACTCAGGTTGTTTCCATCGGCTTGGGGATAGACACGCCTATCCTCGGCGCGAACGGGATGGCCGGAAGGGTTGGAGGATCGATTATAGAACCCATCGGCAATAGAGAGACAAACGCGAAGGTTCCTCACCGAGGGGAGGGAGCCATTCCTCGATCCGGGCGGAGAGTCCGAAACGTTCGCTCGGAAGATTCGAACGGCGAAGGGCGACGGCCGGCGAGAGGCGCATCGGGTGGAGTTCGCGAAGATTCTGTCGGGAATCGCGAAACACCACCGGCGTCGTCAGGGAATCCGAAATAATCCGGGGGCGCCGGCCCTCAGGAGAAGTTTTCTCGGCGGAGGATGCAAATCCGGTCCGCACCGACAACAAAACAGGCGACGCGGCGAGCATACACGCCGTGCAGACGATCAGAATCGCTCGGTGAACATGCATGGATCGGTTCCCGAAACCTGTTACCTTCTTCATTATATCCAGGGGACGTTCCGAAAAACATCAACATTAATTTTCACGAAACCTCTAAAAAACTGAAGATTTACCACCCCTAAGGGGCAGGCGGCGACTCAGAGAACTCAGAGAAAACCAAAAGAAAATATTTCTTTCTCTGTGACCTCTGTGCCTCTGTGGTTATTCTCTCACGAAGTTCGGCCGAGTGGAAGGGACGCAAGATCGTCGCATTCGGAAGATGCGGCGACGGGCGCGTGAGAGTTACGGCAGGAGGTCGTTCAGCAGGCGGACGATTTCCGGGGCGTGGTGCACCATCAGCGAGAGGGGCGCGACGATCATCGCCGTCGCCAGCAGCAGCAGGGTCACCGCCATGGGGGAGGGTTCCGTCTCCACCCGCTGCAATCGTTCGTGCAGGCGGGACTCGAACTGGTTCCAGAGCGTCTCGTCCGCGCCGAGAAGGCGAAGCGTGACGTTTCGCAGGACGGGGAAGTAGGAAACCTCCAGCCGTCCGTCGCCTTTCTCGAACCGCAACCCGGTTTGGGTGGATCGGGTTTCGACGTTCATCGACCGGAGGATGTCCTGCGCGGTTCGTCGGACGTTGGACGCGGGGAGGTTGTAGATCACCCACGTGCGTCCTTTCGGGGAGAGCAGCCACACGCCTCCGGCCAGCGCCCCGCCGCAGGCGAGCGCCGTGGGCAGTCCGCCGCCCAACCAATGCATCACCGGCGTGATCGCCAGGGGACTCAGCGCCAGCGTCAGCAAGGCAGAATCCTGTCGGCCCGACAGAAGCTGCGGATGCCGGCGGGTGTTGAGAATCCCCAGCAGGAGAAAATACAACGCCACCGGCGCGACGCTCGTGACGATGCGCAACGAGGTTTCGATCTGTTCCATGCCCAGTAGCGTCATGGGTTCGTCTCGCGGCGGGCGCGGGTCACACCTCGCCGATATTTTTCGGTTCGGCTACCTTTCGATACCCCATCGCCAGGACGATGTCCAGCACTTCCGTCCAGGTGGGGAAGGGTTTTCCGTTGACGCGTTTGTACTCGTTGACCGCCTGGATGAACGCGAACTGCTCTTCGTTCATTTCGCCTTCTTCGGCGGAGCGGCGCGTGTCGGAGCGGCGCCGTCCCGGACCGCGCCGTCGTTCCATACCGCTGCGACGATCCGTCGCCTGCCGTCGTTCCTTCCGTTGGGTGGTACGACGATCCGGTCCTGAATAATTATCGCTTGTCATAAGTGTCCAGGGTCCGCGATTCCCGGTAGTTACGGGTTATCCTCTATACAATATACTATACGTATCGGCCTATGCGAACGAAATGTTCACTTTGAAATTCATTTCTCCCACCGCCAATCCGGCGATCGGAGGTTCAATTCTCTTCGGCGTCCTCGTCGTCCTCCTCATCCTCTTGCTCTTCCTCTTCGTCGAGGTAGTCCCCTTCTTCGTCTTCCTCGCCGTAGAGTTCGTCGTCTTCTTCCTCGATCTGGAAGAATCCGTCCTCTTCTTCGTCGCCGATGGCGAATTCATCCTCGTCGTCCTCGTCCTCTTCGTCGTCGATCTCGAATTCATCCGTGTCTTCGCGGTCGGCGATGATTTCACCGGCTTCGTCCAGGTACATTTCCGGAACGAGAATCGGCACCCCGTGCGTGATGGCGCCGAGCGTGGTGTCGGAATCCTCGGATCGTTCCGGAGCTTCGCTTTCGTCGCCGAGCACGGCTTCGATCCCGTGATCTTCCAGCAGTTGCCGAAGTTCCTCGGCCTCTTCCATGGATCGCGCGTACGCCGCCGGCACGAATCCGTCGTCCTCGGTTGGATCAAACTCATCATCCCAAGCCATGCTACACGTCCTTTTACATAACGATTCGCATCCCGCCCCGCGCGTCGCACACCCGAGAGGTGGTCCTTCCGGGGTAGATGCCGCCGCCGGGTTCGGATTCCCACGCCGGGAAGAACCCGGCCTTTTTTATTCTATTCTATTATTCGATCAAGCGGCGGGGATATTGCAATAAAAAAAAATGTGTTTGTGAAATATTGGAAAATCTCTCTTGCTCGCCGCGGGATTGGGGCGTAGCCTTGTCGGGCACATGCGGAATCCTATCTTACAACTGATCCTGATTTTCCTGGCGGTTCCGGCGTTGAGCGGTTGCAGCCGGGAAGCGCCTCGACGGGAGGAAGACTCTTCCGGCAGTCAAGTCGTCGAGGAAAAATGGGAGGAATTCCTCGCCTTTTCACCGACGGCGCCGCCCCCCTTGGCGCGGGGGCCGTCGGGGGGAGGGGAACGGATTCCCACACGCCATGCGCCCGCGCGGGTGGGAATGCGGGCGGTCTATCGCATCACCCCCGAACGGGGAGACGCTTCGCGTCACACGATCGAGGTCATTCGCACCGACGCCGGAACGGCGCAGGTTCACCAGATCGCCGAGACCGAAACCTATGGCCGCTATATTCAGGAATTGTCGTTCCCCCGTTTTTTCGACGCGTCTTCGGAAGGGGGCGTATTCAACCCGGTGCAGCGGGAACGGCGCGTCGGCGATCGGATCGTGACGGTCGGATCGAAAAAGCTGCTTTGCTCCGTGCATGAAACCCAAAAAGGACCGTATGTCTATCGTTCCCTGTACTGCGACGAAGCGCCCGGGGGACTGGTGCGGCATTCGGACAACGCTTCGGGCGTCTGGAAAACCCGCCTGCAACTGGTGGAGATTGAAGACTGATCCGTGGGTTACACGAAGTCGATCCCATCGACAGCCGGGAGCAGACCGGCCTGGGCGGCTTGGCGGAAGAACATCTCCAGGGCGTCCTTGCCGGTTGACCCCATGTCCAGCGACAGGTCGTTGACGTACTGGCGGATGAACCGCTCCACGTCGGCGGGCTCCGCGCCGCGGGCGTATTTCGCGGCGAAGGCGACGGCTTGCCCGTGACGGCTTCGGGCGTGGGCGATGCTCTGTTTCAGGGCGTCGGCCAGTTCCCGCTGGAGCGTTTCGGGCAGGTCCCGCTTCACGACGCAGACGGTCACGGGCATGGGAGCCTTGTCGTGCGTGTGGGCCCACCAGGCGCCCAGATCCAGCACCACGTGCAGACCGAGCTTGGGGTACGTGATGAATTCCTCGTGGATCACCAGCGCGCAGTCCACCAGGCCCGATTGCACGGACGGTAAGAGCTTATCCAACGGCAGGACGCGCGTCGGTAAGGTCGGGGCGAACAGTTGGAGCATGGTAAAGGCGGTGGTCGTCGCGCCGGGCACGGCGATGCGGGCCTGGGGGAGTTTCGTCGGCTTGATCTCGTCCCGCGAGACGATTACCGGCCCGACGCCCAGTCCGAAACTCGCCCCGGCCGGCAGGAGACGATACCGATCCTGCACGAGGGGGTACGCCGCGGCGCTGATCATGGTCGCGTCCAGCCGGCCTCTCGAAGCGCGGTCGTTGAGCGTCTGGAGATTCGCCTCGACGGGTTCCCAGTCCCAGTCGCCCGTGGAAACTTTCCCTTGCAGCAGCCCGTACAGCATGTACGCGTCGTCCGCGTCCGGCGTGTAGCCCAGCTGAATCTTCATGCCGACCATGATATGACCGGAGCTTCCCGCAAGGCAAGAGGGGAGATGGGATAAGTCGGTAGTCAGGAGGATGTAACGAGCCGGGCCTGTCAAGGCCCGGACCACCGGTTCACAACGGATTCCGAAATCATAAGTTTCAACGGAACAGACTTACGGACTTCTCCGGATTCACCGGTTGGGTTTCGGTGATGGGGGTGGGGGCGAGAAAATATTTTTGCACGACGTTCATCGCCGGTTTGCCCATGGGACGGTAGGAGGTGTCTTTTTGGGGGTCGATGGGCAGGTTGGGGTCGTTGCGCCATTCCCACACGAGGAATCCCGCGACGGCAGGTTCGTTTCCCCAGGTGCGAAAGAAGCTCTCGAAGCAGTCGGCCTGCTGTTGCGGATCGGGCTTGTCGGGGGAGGCGTAATAATTCCAAGGGAATTCGGCGGCCGTCACCTGGTTCGGCCAGCCGACTTCGGTGAACAGGATCGGCCGATTGACCGTCTTCTGCCAGCGGAGGATGTCGGCCTTGATTTTTTTCCACGAATCGAGCATTTCCCGGAGTTTCGGCTTGGTGCCGTGGGCGAGCGTGAAATACGTCGTCATCCCGACGATATCCAGTTCGGACCAGAATTTCGGCGTTTCGTAATGGTCCCAGTTGGCGGAGTAGGTCAGCCGGCTGGGGCAGGCCCGGCGGACCTGGGCGATCAGCGCTTTCCAACGGGCGGTCTGGGTTTCCGTGGAGATCAGCTCCGAACCGACGGAGAACACCTCGACGTTGTTTTCGCCGGCCAGGTGAGCGTAGTGCAGGATGAACTGGTGGTAGTCTTCCCACCAGCGATCCCAGGAATCGGGGGTGATTTTCCCCCGCCAGTCGCTTCCGGATCGCCTCGCCAGCAGCACCACCGGCATGAGCATGACGCGAAGTTTTTTCGCGTGGGCGAACCGGATCAGCCGCGTGAGTTGTTCGTCGGAGGGCACCTTTCGGTTGTCCAGAAAGATCGATTCGCTCTTGACGTCTTCCTGGTATCCGTGGACGACCAGGTTGATGGTGTTCGCTCCGGTCCGGGCGATTTCGGAAATGAACGTTTCGTAGGGGTGGTCGTTTTGGGCGTGATGCAGTTGAAGACTCACACCGCGAAACTCCCCCGTCCGCACGGGCGTCGCCGGCGTCCAGGAGGTTTGCTTTTGCTCGGACGGCTGGGCCTGACCGGGCAGGGAACGAAACCAGATCACCGCCAGCAGCAGCACCGCGAACAGAATCAATAGGATGGAATTCCTGTACATGTACGCCTCGCGTGTGGAGTTCCGGTTTCGACTCAAAGGGGCGACTTGACCCGTTCCGAACAGGCATTATAATACACCAAACGGCAGGCGTTGCCGATATCATTTCTTTCGATTCGTAAGCGACAGGAGCGAGCCATGGCTGACGATCTGCACCACGACGAGGAAGAATGGGTGACTCTGGACGCGGAGGACGAACCGCAACCCGTGCCGGTTTCCCCTCCGGGGCAAGGCCCGCAACCCGTTCCCGTACCCGTTCCGCCGCCGAAACCCAAGGTGATCGAGGACGACGAGCCCATCGCGCTGGTGGACTTCGACGATGGGGAAACTCCCGCGGAAACTTCCTCAACGGGAATGAAGAAGCGCGTCGCCGGGGCGGCCGCCAGAGGCCTGACGCACAAGGCCGATTTCAAACGCGAAATGAACCTGACCGGAAAAGGCGCGACGCGCGTCCGTATGTTCTATTCCAAAATCGCCGACGGCCCGCTGCTGCATCTGGAAAGCATGATCAACGACTGGATCGACGAGGAGGGGATCGAGGTTAAGCACATCGCCCAGGTGATCGGAACTCTGGAAGGAAAACGCGCCGAGCCGAACCTGATTATCACGGTTTGGTATTGAAAGAGTTTTTTGACCACAAAGGCACAGAGGACACACAGAATCATTACGATTTCATATTTCAAATTTCAAATTTGAAATTTGAAATATGAAATTGTGCCTCTGTGCCTCTGTGGTCAAAAATATTGGTTTACTTCACTCCCAGAATATTCTCGTCGTTTCTCGCGACGATGCTTCCGCCGGGGGGGATGACGATGAAATCGTCGTCCCATTGCCCCAGGAACATCTTTCGCAGCAGGGAAATATCCCCTTCTTTTCGTTCATACGACCAGCCGTGCTTCCGGGCGATGTCCTGCGCGCGAGACTCAAACGGCGTTTCGTCGCACAGGCCCATGTGAATGTAGCACAGGCGGGAGTAGGCATTCTCCCAGCCGCCGAGGGATTCAATGATATAGTCCGCGTTCTCCCTGCCGTGTTTGGCGACGAGTTCTTCGTAGGTTTCCGTCAGTCCCAGGTTTTTCATCACCCCCGTCGTCCCGTAGGCGGGTCGGTCCATGTTCTCTTCCGGGTCGCGTTCCACCCAGCCGGTGGATTTGTAGTACGTTCCCGGATTCTCGTTGAAATACGCCTGAAACGTTTTCCGCGAACCGAACAGCAGCGTGATGCAATCGTGGGCCTTGGGAATCACCAAGGGGATATCCCGAGCGGTAACGCCGACCAGTCCGTCGTTGCAGCGGGCGTATCCCAGCAGGACGGCCCGGTATCCCTGGTTCGCGTCGGTCGCGTCGACGGCCGCCTGCACGCGGGCGACCATGTCCTTCGTTTCCAGGTCGTGCAGTCCCTTGGGGAGAAATTCCACGTCCACGACGTTCGGGCCGACGGCGGCGAGGTGACAGGCTTCCCGGTAGAGAATTTCACAGCCGAGGAATTTGTATTTTTGCGGTGCTGGATTCATGACGTTAAATTTTTGTTTGAGCTTGGCGGGGCTCTGTCCCGCCAAGTCTCGAGTGCGTGGGGTCCTTCGACTCCGCTTCGCTCCGCTCAGGATGACAATAGAATTTTTTTGTTAATTTAAACCCCGAAAAATCGGGGCGCGTCGTCGTCTTCCTCATTGGGGGACGGGGATTCGCCGTTGGCGTCCGTCTCGTCGGGACGTTTTCGACGGTAAGTGATCTGGTGCATCGGTTCGTCGCTTAAGTAGAGGATGATCCGCTGTCCGTCCGGCAGGAAGCGCAGCGTGCCTTCGATGGAATGCGGGCCGTGACGCAGAACCACCGCCCAGGCGTCCGGTCCAGTTGGCCGGGCCTGACCGATCACCTCCGCGGCGTCGATCCGCACGTCGAGAAGCGAACCGTTCCGCCGGATCCGAAGTTCCTGCCTCGCCTGGGACTGGATGGCAGCCATCACCGGATCCCGCAGCAGCACCTTGAGATTTCGCGGCGGGGATTCCACGAATTGTCCCTCCGGCGGGGTCTGCGCCCGCCCGGGCGCGGGGAGGGTCACCGTCAACGGCGTCATCGAATCCAGGTGCAGCGTCGCTTGCCCTGCCCGTTGCGGTAATACGAACAACAGCCGCACCGTCGTTTCCTCCGCCGGCGCCAGCCGAATCGTCCGCCGACGCGCCCGGACGGGCAGCAGGGCGTCTTCGACGACTTCCCCCAGGCAGGCGTAGGAAACGTCGTTACGAACCAGCTTCACCGAGTCGGCGGGCTTGATTTTCAGCGGCGCGTCCGGACTCGACTGGAGTTTCACCCCCAGCGTGCAATACAGCCGTCCGGGGCGGGCGGGGTAGTATCCACCGGCGGCGAAAGCGGACCACGCGGGTTTGTCAACCAGCGCCGCGACCGGACCGGCCGGCGCCGCCGGCGCGACGGGGGGCGTTGTTTTCGGTTCCGGAGGCGGTGATGTATCGACGACTTGCTCCGGAGGCGTCGTTTCGGCGCCCTCGACGCGTTCCGCGTCCGCGGACGACGGGGGAGGAGTGAGATAGTCCTTGTTCGAGGCGGAAGAACCGTGATACACCACGCTGGCGATCAAGGCCAGCAGCATCACCGCGGCCAGCATTTTCAAGGCGAATTGCATGTGATTTCGCAACGCCTGCCGGCGTCGCCGGCGAGACGCGCGCGCCCGTAAGGGGATTGTGCGCGGGTCTTGTCCCATCACGAGATCGCCGGGCGAAATGAGGTAGGAAATATCCACCTGGTCTTCGGCGGCGGTGTCGGGCACGTGAAGCTCCTTCGAGCAGGACGTGCAATGGATCAACTGCCCGGCGAGTCGTTTGGCGACGCGGATTCGCGCCCCGCAATGGGCGCAGACGACCAGCATTCGTTCCCGCAGCGCCTGACGGGCCTGGGTGGCGAAGTCGTCCACGTCGTCGAAACGCCCCTCGCAGACGGTGCCTGAACCCGCGGGATCCTCGGCGAGATTCAGATAATCAACGGCATGGCCGCAATGCGCGCAGCGAACGGACTGCATCCCCTCGATCCGTTCCAGATCGTGCAACGTGCCGCATTGTCCGCATTTAATCTGCATCACGCAAAAATGAATCCCTGGGCGATGGGCATGCGTCGTCCCATCCCGAACGCCCTTGAGGATACCTTCAACACCCGGGCGGCCTGCTGGCGTTTGTATTCCGACAAATCCACCATGCGCACGATCCGGGCGACCAGTTCCGCGTCCAGCGCCTCACCGTCAGCGGTGCGGGTGATTTCCCGAACGGTGCGATCCTGTTCCACGTATTGGAACAGAATCTCGTCGAGAATTTCATACGGCGGGAGCTTGTCCTGGTCCACCTGGCCGGGTTTCAACTCGGCGCTGGGCGGTTTTTTCAATGTGCTTCGCGGGATGCGCGGGCCGAGATCCCCTTCCGCGTTTAACTGCTTCGCCAGGGCGTACACCTGGGTCTTCAGCACGTCCCCGATGGGCGCCAACCCGCCGCACATGTCGCCGTAGAGCGTGCAATATCCCACGGACAGCTCGGATTTGTTTCCCGTCGCCAGCGCCAGGTTCCCGAACGCGTTGCTCCAGGCCATCACGATGTTCCCGCGAATGCGGGCCTGGATGTTCTCCGCGGCGATGTCGTTGGCTTCGCCGCCCCAACTGAATTTTTCCCGCAACATGGTTTCGTAGGCGGCGTGCATGGTTTCAATGGGAATTTCATGGTGGTTTATGCAGAGCGTTTTCGCCAGCGCCATGGCGTCGGCGAGAGAATGGTCGGAGCTGTAACGGCTGGGCATCGCCAGGGTGGTGACGTTTTGGGGCCCCAGCGCGTCGGCCGCCAGCGTCGCGACGACCGCCGAGTCGATCCCGCCGCTTAAACCCAGGACGACCCGCTGAAAGCCGCACTTGCGGACGTAGTCCCGCAGGCCCAGCTTCAGCGCCTTACTGAGCCGTTCCATGGGTTCGCCGAGAGGTTCGCATCGCGCCGCCGGTGCGTCGAGATCCACCACGAGAAGGTCTTCTTCAAAACTCCTGGCCCGGCCGAGGAGTTTTCCGCCCGGGGTCACGACGCTGCTGCACCCGTCGAAGATCAACTCGTCGTTTCCGCCGACCTGATTGACGTACACGATGGGCAGCCGGCGGCGGTCGGATTGACGCCGGAAGAGTTCCTCGCGTCGCGTCGCCTTGCCGAATTCGTAGGGACTGGCGGCTAGGTTGATCACAATGTCCGCCCCGGCCTCCGCCAGATCGGCGATGGGATTTCGCCCGTAGAGTTCGCGGCCGAGGGATTCGGCGTCCCAAAGGTCCTCGCAGATGCTCAGGCCGAGGCGCTTTGCTTTCCATTCGATGCAGGAGGGTTCCCTGCCGGGCTCGAAATAGCGCATCTCGTCGAACACGTCGTAGGTCGGCAGGAGGGTTTTGACGTGGACGTGCCTCACCTGCCCGTCCGCCAGCAGTCCCGCGACGTTCTGGAGCGAGCGACCGGTTCCGTTGGGGGTCGGGCGAACGTACCCCACCAGCGCGGCGATATCGGTGCATTGCTTCGCCAGTTCCTCCACCGCCTTAACGGCCTGGGCGACGAAACCGTCCTTCCGTAACAGGTCGCGGGGGGGATATCCCACGACGGACAACTCGCCGAAGACGACCAGTTCGGCGCCCTCGTTCGCGGCGCGACGGATCCATTCGCCCATGCGACGGACGTTTCCGGTGATGTCGCCCACGACGGGGTTGAATTGTGCCAGCGCGATTTTCATGCTCGATTCCCGCGCGGATGGATTTCCCGTCCGTCCGCGGAGGAAGTGTATCATAGCGGCGTTTCGGGGGGAAAAAAATAACTCCGGGTTTGTGGTTCCCAAAAGCGCCGAGCGGCAAGCCGATCCTCGTGTCGGCTTGCCGCTCGGCGCTGTTCTTCCAGATTTGTGGTCTTGGGTGGTGGGACAGATCCCCACCACCCGAAAATGTAAGTTGCAAGGGAATGCGTATTTACGCCGCGGGCAGGTCGGGGAAGACCGTCGCCACGTCCCGGTTCAAAATGGCGCCGTTTCGCATATTCACCGCGGCGGCCCGGCCTGGGCTTGTCTGGGCGAATCCGTCCACGTCCAGGCGCGCCAACTCCCGCGCGAAGGGAAGCGTCGCGTTGCACAACGCCTGGCTGCTGGTTCGCCCGACCGCGCCGGGCATGTTCGCCACGCAATAGTGCACCACGTTATCGACGATGAACGTCGGTTCGCTGTGGGTGGTGGGGTGCGTGGTTTCGATGCATCCACCCTGGTCGACGGCGACGTCCACGATGACGGCCCCGGGTTTCATGCGGGTCAGATCCTCGCGGCGCACGAGGCTCGGCGCCCGCCGGCCGGGGATCAACACCGCCCCGATCAGAAGGTCCGCCCGTTTCAACGCGTCGAGAACGGCGTAGCGGTCGCAGTAGATCGTGGTGACGTTGGCGGGCATGACCTCGTCGAGATACCGGAGGCGGTCCAGGTTGATGTCCATCAGCGTGACGTTGGCGCCCAGCCCGGCTGCCATTCGCGCGGCAGCCGATCCGACCACGCCGCCGCCGAGAATCAGCACGTTCGCCGGCGCGACCCCCGCCACGCCCCCCAGCAGAATCCCGCGCCCCATCATCGGGCGTTCGAGATATTTCGCGCCTTCCTGGATGCTCATCTTGCCGGCGACCTCGCTCATGGGCGTCAGAAGCGGCAGCCGACCTTCCGTGTCGTGGAGGGTTTCGTAGGCTACCGTCGTGGCGCCGGAGTTGAGGCATCCTTCCGTCAATTCGCGCGACGCGGCGAAGTGAAAGTAGGTGAAAATGATTTGCCCGGAGCGCAAACGTCCGATTTCCACCGGCTGGGGTTCCTTAACCTTTACGATCATCTCCGCTCGTGAAAAAATTTCGTCGGCCGAGGAAACAATCTCCGCGCCGGCGGCGGTGTAGGCGTCGTCTTCGAATCCGCTGCCCAACCCCGCGCCGGTTTCCACGAGAACCTTATGGCCGTCTTCCGTTAACAGGTGCGCCCCGACAGGCAGCATGCCGACGCGATACTCGTCCGATTTAATCTCCCTGGGAACACCGACAATCATGGTTTCTTTCTCCTTGCTTTCCCTGCGGGGTTTCACCGCAAACCCATCTCGTCCCTGCCGGAATCGGTGAATCTTCCCACATATTTCGGGACGATTGGAGGCATGGTACTGCCCGTTGCGCCTTTTGAGCAAGGAGTTTCTGCTTATAAAGCCCGAATAATATATGAAGTTATCTTAAATCCTTTTTTTCCCGCATCCATTTTCAATCCTATATTTGCTTATGAAGGAGTGAAGAAGGAGAACACTCCAAAGAGCACCATCGAATGAGATGTTTATAACTATATTTTTATCAGTAATTTGCAAATAGACATCATTACCCTTTTCACGTGATACGAGCGGGAAAGAACGCTTGTATTACTCTTTTTGTCATAATAGGCAATTCCTGAATTGCTTACTAAACCCCCTATTTTGCCTTCCCGATAAGACTACTGCGCCAGGTCGAGTTTTCGGGAGAGGGCGATCTCATGGCTGCTGTAAGGTGCTGAAATGTATACGGATAAGCTTAATCTTCCCGTTGTGGAAACGTTGGAACCTCGACTTCTTCTTAGTGGAAGTGTGCTCGGATCGGCGCTGGGGGATTATAGCGACACCATTTGGACAGCAGATGAGGTAGCGGTCCTTGCCGACGAGGTAACGGTTGTTTCCGGGGAAATCGAATCCGCAACGGATAACGATTATATTAAATTCATCGCGCCCGTCACCGGTGGATTGCGCGCGACGATGACCGATGCCGGGGATGGGATCAACTCCCTGCTGTATCTCTACGACGCGAATTATCGCCGCCGGGCCTCCAACAATGATATGGCCCGGGGCAATCCCGACGCGTGCGTGGAGATGTTCGTGGAGGCCGGGCAAACCTATTATCTTCGCGCCCTGGGGTATCGCGGCACGGGCCGATACGACTTGTCGCTGGTGTTTTCCGAAGACGAGGACGCCGCCGGCTTCGTCGGCGCGACGTCCCTGACCGTCAACGGCGACGCCGTGACCGTTCACGATTCTTCCATCGATTACTACCGGGATCAGGACATGTTCACGTTCGTCGCCGGCGATTCCGGCGGATTGACCATCGACATGTCGGCGCTGGGATCGAGCATCGATTCGCTCCTGTACGTATACAACTCCGCCGGTCGGCGCATCGCCGTGAACAACAATGTCTCCCGGTACGATCGGAATTCCCGGGTGACCCTCGCGGTGGAGGCGGGGGAAACGTATTACGTCTGCGCCCTGGCTCGGGGTCGCGTGACGGGCGGATATCGTCTGGAACTCGATCTGGCCGTGGACGAGGAAGGAAACACCCCCGCGACGGCCACCTCGATTTCCATCGACGCCGACGCCGGCCTGACGGTGACCGGGGGAATCGAATATTTCCGGGATTACGACATGTTCACGTTCGTCGCCGCCGGCGACGGCGGAATGCTGGCGACGATGGCCGGCGACGCTTCGGGCGTGGATTCCTTCCTGGTGATGTTCGACGCCTCCGGGCGTCGTATCGCGGCGAACAACAATTATTGTCGCGGCAGCCGGGACGCCCAAACCGCGTTCCTGGTCGAGGGGGGGCAGCGATACTACATTCTCGCGACCGGGTTGCGGCGCGGCGTGGGGGAATATGAACTCACACTGACGCATACGCTCGACGAACACGGCAATGATATGGATGACGCGACGACGGTCGTCGTCGCCGCGGAAGGAACCACGACGGTTTCCGAGGAAATCGATTATCGGTACGACCGCGATTACTTCCGGTTCGTCGCTCCCGAAACGGGCGGGTTGACCATCAACATGAACGCGGCTGACGGGAGCACTCTCGACAGCATGATTTTCGTTCGTAACGCCTCCGGGCGATACATCGCGTATAATGACGACGTGGCGCGGGGGAATCTGGATTCGCAGGTGAATTTCTACGTCCAGGCCGGCGAAACCTACTTCGTGCAGGCCCGGGGGTGGAGACGGTCGGTCGGGGCGTACGATCTGTCCTTCGCGCTTTCCGTGGACGAGCAGGGGAACGTGCCCGCCGGCGCCCAGACGGTCACGCTGGACGAAGACGGAAACGCCACCGTCGACAGCGCGATCGATTATCGCTCCGACGTGGATTATTTCGCCTTCACCGCGACGCAAAGCGCCGAAATGTCGGTGCAAATGCACAACGTCAGTCCGGCGATACGCCCTTATCTCGCGATTTATAATTCCCAGGGACAATCTCTCACGTACGGAACGAGTTACTACGGTGGTTCGACCACGGTGAGTTTCGACGCCTCCGCGGGACAGACGTATTACGTGCGCGCGGCGTCGTTGTCCAGCGGCGGGGGACAATACACTCTTGATTTCAACCTTTCCGTGGACGACCACAGCAATTCCAGGTCCGGCGCGACGTCGCTGACCATCAATCCCAATACGCCCACGACGGCTTCGGGCGTGATCGACTATTCGTACGATCACGATTACTTCACCTTCACCTCCGCGCACAGCGGCGGGATGGTCGTCACGATGCAGCGAGCGACCGGAAGCAGCCTGGACGCGTATCTGACCATTCGCGACGCGTCCGGTTCGGTCATCACCTACAACGACGATTCCGGCGGAACGCTCAATTCAGCCGTGAGTTTCTACGTCGAAGCCGGCGCGACCTATTACGTCCAGGCCCACGCGTATGGAACCAGCCAGGGCGCGTACCATCTGGAATTGACCCTCACCGCCGACGAATACGGCGGTTCGTTCGCGACGGCAGGGACGCTCACCCTCGACGCGAACGGCGCGGGGGTCGTCAATGGAGGACTCCAATTCGGCGGAGACAACGACTACATCTGCTTTACCGCCACCCAAACGGCGGAGATGTCGCTGTCCCTGACCCGCACCAGCGGGACGGTTCGCCCGATGCTCGCGATCTACAGCAGCAGCGGACAACTGCTGACCACCGGGGTCGGAACAGGCTCCGTTCCGGCCTCGGTCCAATTTTCCTCGACCGAGGGCGCCACGTATTACGCGCGCATTTACAGCGCCGGTTCGACCGACACGGGCAATTATCGCCTCGCGGCGCAGACCACTCAACCCGATCCGGATCCCGAACCGAATCCCGATCTGCCCGATCCGACTCCGGGCGTCGTCGTGACGGCCGCCGTCTACAACACCGGAAGCGGACTGGTGCTTCGCGTGCTGGGCACGAACAACGACGACATCATCATCGTCAGCCAGACCGCCGGTTCCGTCAGCGTCACCGGCAGCGCGTCCTACACCTTCAACAACGTCATCAGCAGCATTGAGCTGTACGGTTTTAACGGCGACGACGTTCTCCGCACGACGTATTCCGTGACCGCCGGTTCGCTGATCTACGGCGGCGACGGCGCGGACGTGATCTACGAAAACGGACAGGGTCAGGGCGTCAGTTACGGCCAGGGCGGCGACGACAGGATCGTCTCCATCGGCGGCGGCGCGGACACCGTCTTCGGCGGCACGGGCAACGACAGCCTGTGGGTCGACGCGACCGACACGCTCTCCGACGCTTCCGGCACGGAAATCGCCACCGGACGCGTGCATGTCGTCGGCGAATTCTACCAGCCGTACACCACGAATCCCTCTTCCGGCGATTACGTCTCCCTGGAAATCGCGGGACAGAACTTCCGCGATCCGACCGTCAGCAGCACTTCCTATCACTACGAGAATTACTCGAATCTGGACGTGTTCAACAACGGCCCGCAGTATGACGACATCAACCAGGGATCCATCGGCGACTGCTACTTCCTGGCCGCCGTTTCGAGCCTGTCCCAGACCGATCCGACGATCATCAGTGAAATGGTCACCGCCCTGGGCGACGGCACCTACGCCGTGCGATACTACAACGGTTCGACGGAGGAATATCTGCGGATCGACGGCGACCTGCCCACCACCAGCGGCGGGAGCCTGGCCTACGCCAAAACCAGCGACACGAACGAAATCTGGGTTCCGCTCATCGAGAAGGCCTACGCCCACTTCCGCTACGGGCAGGACAGCTACTCCTCGATTTCCGGCGGGTGGATGGACGTCGTGTATCGCCAGGTGACCGGTCAGAGTTCGGAATTCCGATACACCACCGGATCGACCGGCGACCTGGCGAGTTACCTGCGGAACCACCTGAACGCCGGACACGCCGTGACGCTGGGCAGTTACTCCGGCGCCTCCAGCCCGGTCGTCGGCAGCCACGCCTACCAGGTGGTGTCCATCGATTCCAGCAACTACGTGACGGTGTACAATCCCTGGGGCGTGGATGGACGAAGCTACGACAGCAATTACAACGACGGCCTGCTTCGGTTGTCCATCAACCAGATTCAGTCGAATTACGTCGGTGTCTGCGTTTCCCTGGCGTAGTTCTTCCTGAATAAAATATCATTCTGTCATCCTGAGCGCGGCGAGTCTTCGAGCGAAGTCGAAGGACCTGACGGGCAGGGAAGCGTAAGGTCTTTCGGCTCCGCTTCGCTCCGCTCAGGATGACAGATAACAAATTCTCCCTCCCTCCCATTTTCGTCCCATCTCGTCCGGGAAAATCGTCGCGGCTTCGGGGTGAATTTCGTATCCTATTGTCCGTGTCCCGTCCTTTCGACGGAGGCGAGGAGACGTGAAGAATCGATGAAGCCCGTTCTTACGGACAGAATGGCGGTGATCGGCATCCTGGCGGGATTGGTGCTGTGGGTCGGTTGCCTGACGGTGTTGTGGGGGTGGGCGTACGACTCCGCGGGATCGTTCAGCCTGCGGGTGCTGCTGAGTCTGTTTCTGACGACCTGGCTGTGTCTCTGGAAACGGGATCGTCTCGTCCGCGTCGCCTCGCGAATGCTGCACTGGTTGCACCTGCATTCCTGGACGCCGCTGACGGCGGCGCTGCGGCACACGTTGGGTTCTTCCAAAGAGGACGTTCGTATGCGTATGCGTCTTCTGTCCGTCGGGGCGGTCGTGGCGGTGACGGGATTCGTGCTTTCGACGCTGTGCATTCCGCTGGCGAGGCTGACCGCGGCGCTGCTGGGAGAGTGGTTCCTGCTCGATGATTACACCTGGCGTGGGATTGAAGCGGTCACGCTGCTGATCGGAACCCTCCCCGCGGCGGTGGGACTGGTCTGCACGTTGTACGCCTCGACGGTCGTTCGGGCGTCCGGCGGGCGCGACACGTACGCGTCGGCCTACCGCGACTGGTTGTGGGGCGTGGCGCTGGGGTGCTTCGCCTTCGCCGTGAGCTGGTGGTTCGGCTCGAACCTGATTTACCTCGTGTTCGCCGTGGCGGGGTTGATTCTGCTGGCGGCCTTGACGGCCGTTTCGCGTCTGGAACTCTCGACGCATCCGCGCAAGGAACTCCTGCCCTTCGGACCGCCGTCCCGCGGGTCCGTCTGGCGCATCGCCGCGGCCCACGGGGTGCTGACGGTCGTGTTGCTGATACAGATGCGACTGCTGGGGGACGTGTTCAGCCTGAATCTGACGCGCCGCGTGTTGTGGGTGTTTCTATCCCTTTCGCTGCTGGGATTTTTTCTTTCGCGGATCGACCGGAAGGGTCGTCCTCCCGGCGCCAGACAGGTCAGCGGCGCGGTGATCGGCCTGGCGGCGGCGATGCTGGCGCAGTCCGCCGAGTTCATCCTCGGCGGCGCATTGGACGGCGGCGCGGGATGGATGCTCCTGTTCGCCGTGGCGACGCAGATTCCCATCGCCTCGCTGGGCGCGATGGTGATGTCCCATCAGCGTCGCACCTTCGCCCAGGCCGGCGGAACCGCCGGGGCGTATCTCGCCGCCGGCGTCGGCGGGTTGCTCACGGCCGTGTTCGTGTTCCTGCTCCTGGGATCGACTTGCCTGGGCGGATGGCCTTTGATCCTGTCGGCGGGGGGGATGATTCTCGCCGGCGGAATCGACGGCGCCCGTCACAGCCGAGGCTGGGCGCATCGCCTGGAATGGATGGGCTGGTCGATCGGCTTGTGCGCGACGATGCTTCCGGCGATCTTCATCGCTCTGGAGCAAGTCGTTCCCTCCCCGCGCGAGGTGCATCCGGGCGTGTGGCTGACCACGCTCAGCCGACGCGACCTCGCCCTGCAGCAGTATCACCAGGACGGTGTTTTTCCGATGGCCGCCCCCGGTCGCTCGAATCTCGTCACGCGATGCCTGTATGAATTCCGGGAAAAAGACGGAAGGATTCTGGACGACGGGGTGTTCGCGCTGCGGCGCGGGCGATGGTGGATCGTCAGCACCGCGGCGGAGGATTTGCCCCCGGAATTGCCCAATCGCTTCTACGCCACGGGCGCGCAGCCCGAACCGCCCGACCGGATTCGACGCTATTCCTACTCGCCGCCGCTGGCGTACACCGCGCCGGAGTTTTTCCGCTACGCGCGCCTCAACTTCAATGCGTACCAGGGATGCGATTATTACGACGGCGTGATGCTCGCGCCCCTCCCGGCCGATCATCCGCAGGCGTGGCGGTGCTACAACGAAACCGTGCTGCGCCGCTGCAAACGACTCACGGAATTGCGCAACCCCGACGGAACGGACGATTACGGGCTGATGGTGCTGCGAACGCAGGTGGGCGCGGACCACGTGCGCCGCGCCCTGGCCGTCGCGCGGACGTTTCACAAAGCCGTCCGCAGCGGGTGGGCGGTGGTCGCGGTCCGCCGAAGCGGACTGGATATGCTCCTGATGGGGCCCAACGAAGCCCTGGAAGAAAAAATCATCGAAACCGAGAATGGACCGAACGTGCTGATGAAGGACGTCGTGGCGGCGCTGGCGAAGAAACTGCACAAAACGCACGAGGACGTGTACCTGGTTCCCATCGAGAAACTCTGGGACGTGTATTCCGACGTGGAACCGATTCGGTTGGCCAATCCGCCCGGTGAACGCCTCGCCGGAACGCCGCCGCTGGACGGGTTGCGGAAATATCTTCAGTTGAATCGCCTTCTCCAGCGGCAAAAGCAGTCTCGGTCGGCGGATATCGCCGCCTCGGATGGACGGTAGGTCTCCAGACAAGAGGAAAGGAACGCCGCGTTGAAAACCATATTGAATCGCTGGCCCGGCGGGATGAAAAAATGTCTCACGCTGAGTTATGACGACGGTGTGGTGGAAGATCGTCAACTCATTTCCATCCTGAAGCGTCACGGAATCCGCGGGACGTTTCATCTGGATAACGTGCAGGGCGAATCACGCATCCCGACCGCGGACATCGCCGACGTGTACGACGGTTTTGAGGTGTCGCTGCACTCGAATCGGCATCCGTATCTGTCGCTGTTGTCCCGCGAGGAAATTCTCGCGGAGGTGCTGGAGAATCGCCGGCGGCTGGAATCGCTGGTGGGGTATCCGGTGGACGGCATGAGTTATCCGATGGGCGATTACGATTCTCGCGTGATCGAGCTGCTCCGCGCGTGCGGGGTTCGCTACAGCCGCACGACGAAGGCGACGGGTAAATTCTCCCTGCCGGAGGATTGGCTGGAGTGGCATCCGTCGTGCCATCACCGGGACTGCCTCGATACGGCGGAGGCGTTTTTGGGATTGCGCCATCATGATTTCGTCGGCCTGCATTGTTTGTACGTCTGGGGACACAGCTACGAGTTCGACCGCAACAATAACTGGGATCTCATCGAAACGTTCTGCGAAAAAATGGGCGGCCGCGAGGATATCTGGTACGCGACGAACCGCCAGATCGTCGAGTACGTCGAGGCGCTGCGGCGCGTGCGATCCTCCGCCGACGGTTCGATCCTTCAGAATCCCTCGGCGATCAGCGTCTGGTTTACGATTGAACCCAACTGGGAACCGCGCGAACTGAAACCCGGCGAGACGTTGAAGATTTAGGAATCTTCAACGAACCGCGGCGCCGAGGAGGGAGAATAGCGCGAAGGGGTAGGCTTTAAAATAACCCGGCCGAAAACGCAGCGCCTTGACGAAACGCTTCATCGCCTCGCGACAACGGAATTGCCGCAGGAGCAGTTTACCGGCGCTGTAGTTCACTTTCGCCAGGCGGCGCATGGCCTTGGCGCGGGGGATTCGATCCCGGCCACCCTTGTGGAAGTAAAACGCTTCCAACATGTCCGCTTTGATCAGTCGGCCTCGAAGACGGTTGGAACGCGTCAGGCTGGTTTCGCTCCAGCGGCGCAGCGCCAGCGGTTCGTCGATCAGCCCGAACGCGAAATGAACCGAAACGCGAAGCCAGAATTCGTTTCCGATGCTCACGGGCAGGGATTCGTCGAACCCGCCGCAGGTTTCGATGACGCGCTTGTGGAACACCGCCGCGGGGTCGTGCACGAAGATGCTCCCGAAGAGTTTTTCCGTCAGTTCGCCGGCGTGACAGGGTTTGGAGTGTCCCTCCATGCGTTCGCCCGTCGCGCCGTCGAACGGCGTCATCGGCGTGTAGACGATGGACAGGTGGGGATTCTCTTCGAGGAACGCCACGCACCGCGCGAGTTTTTCGGGCAGCCAGAGGTCGTCCGCGTCGAGCAGGGCGATGTATGTCCCCCGCATGGCGGCGACGGCGGCGTTGCGGGCGCCGGCAAGACCCGTGTTGGCCTGGCGAACAACGCGCATCGCGGGGAACTCTTTCGCCAGTTCGTCGAGAATCTCGCCCGTGCGGTCGGTCGAACCGTCGTCGACGGCGATGAGTTCATAGTCCGTGTACGTCTGCGCGCGGACGGATTCGACGGCCTCCGCGATAAAGGCTTCGGCGTTGTACGCGGGCAGGATCACGCTGACGGTGGGGAAACGCACGGCGGGGATTATAGCATAACTGTTCGGAGCAACCTATCGCTCTTAGAGCGTGAATGAAAAGGTTCTTTATCGTGGCTGGGGCGTCCCGCCCAAGTGTCGCGGGGTCATCTTGACCCTGCTTTGTGTTGTTTTTTCACGGGCGAGACGTCCGTGAGACGCTTGGACAAGATGTCCAAGCCACTTTTCATACACGCTCTTACATCGTCGATCGGCCGCCCGTTAGAAGGTTGATCGCCTCGGCGCGGGTGGCGATGTTCGTGCGGAACAGGCCTTTCATCGCGGAGGTGACCATCACGGAACCGGGCTTCTTCACGCCGCGAATGGTCATGCAGGTGTGGGTGGCTTCGATAATCACGCCCGCGCCCCGGGCGCCGAGCTTGTTCATGATCAGGTCGGCGATCTGCCCGGTCAGCCGCTCCTGCACCTGGGGGCGACGCGCGAAGGCCTCCACGACGCGCGCGAGCTTGCTCAACCCCACCACCTTGCCGTTCGGCAGGTACGCCACGTGCGCCTTGCCCATGAAGGGCAGCAGGTGGTGTTCGCAGATCGAGTAAAACGGAATATCGCGCAGGACGACCATTTCGTCGTACTCCTCGGTGAAGTGCACGTCCATCAGCGCCGCGGGATCCACGTCCATACCACCGAGCAATTCCTCGTACATGCGCGCGACGCGGGTGGGGGTTTCCCGCAGGCCTTCCCGCGCGGGATTCTCGCCGACGGCTTGTAAGATCGTCCGAACCGCGTCCTCGATTTTATTCAGGTCCATGATATTCCTTCCATATCTACGCGAGATAGATGATTTCGTATTTGGGAACAGAAAAATATTGTCTGTCATCCTGAGCGGAGCGCAGCGAAGTCGAAGGACCTTACGCCTAGTTACCCGTGAGGTTTTTCGACTTCGCTGCGCTCCGCTCAGGATGACAGAAATAAGGCATTGTCACTGTTCCAAAGAGCTTATTTATAGTGCGGTAGAACCAGCTGGGTCAAACACTCATTGTTCACAAGAACCGGATATTTGTTTTCGCGCCCAGTCAATATAAGGCTGTAATGTCTCTTCTTTCGGAAGAGCTTCCAATAATGGCAGGTGAGAGGCATCGCCGGCATTGCCGGCCGCCAGGATCGCGTTGCGCAGGAACATGCGGTGATCCGCCCGTCGGAAGGCTTTTCCTCGCGTGGCGCGGTCCCAGTCGGATTCCGTCCAGGTGAGAATATCCTGTAACGATAACGGCTCGGAATCGGGCGGGTGAGTCAGTTCCGCGTCTCCCCGCACGCGGCGGCGGTTGTGGGGGCAGATCGCCTGGCAGGCGTCGCAGCCGAAGACGCACTGGCCCAGCAACGGCCAAAGGCCCGGGGGAATCTCGCCGCGATTTTCGATGGTCTGGTAGCTCAGGCAGCGGCGGGCGTCGATGGTTTTTCCCGCGACGATCGCGCCGGTGGGACAGGCGGCGAGGCACTTTTCGCAGTCGCCGCAGCCGTTGGGACGCGGTTCGTCGGGACGAAGCGGCAGGTTGCAGACGATCTCCGCCAGCAAAATATAACTGCCCAGGCCGGGGACAATCAGCGAACCGTTGCGCCCGATCCACCCCAGTCCCGCCGCGGCGGCGAGAGTTCGCTCCGCGACCGGCGCGGTATCCACAAACGCCCTGCCCTCGAACGAGGGTTCCACGGTGCGGATGCGATCGCACAGCGTTTGGGCGCGTTTTTTGAGCACCTTGTGATAATCCCCGCCTCGCGCGTAACGGGCGATGAAGGCGTCAGTCGAGGGTTCGTCACCGTCCGGCGCGTAGGACACCGCCAGGCAGATCACCGACTTCGCGCCTTCGATCAGTTGAGCGGGATTCAGACGCTTTTCGACGTTCTCTTCCAGGTACGTCATGTCGGCGTGATAACCGGCCGCCAGCCAGGCGCGGAACGCGTCGGCGTGTTCCACCGCGCCGACCGGCGCGACGCCCACGCGCGCGAAACCGCACTCCAGCGCCGATTCCTTCACCCGTGATGTCAACGCTTCGTCGTATTTCATGGTCACGTATTGTCATCCTGAGCGGAGCGAAGCGGAGTCGAAGGACCCCACGCCTATAAAAAGTATTTACACGTTGAAAAACTCCCGAAGCAACTTTCACGGGACTTATCGGCTGCGCCAAGGTTTGCCGGATTCATATCTTATTTCACCAGCCGTATGTTGACCAGGTTTACGTGGTCGGAGACGTCCAGTTTGTCCGGGCCGAAGTCCACGCGGATTGTCAGTGATTTCACGCCGGTTATGTCGAGGCGAATCGGTTTCGGTTTGTCTTTGCCTCTGAGTGTCGTGGCGGGCAGGATTGGTTTCCCGTCGGCGAGAATCGTCAGCGTTGCAGCGCCGTTGGGTCTGACCGCGTCGTCGATCCCCGCTGTCGCGATCAGCGCGCGATACTTTCCACCCAGGTCGTACGTCAGTTCGCAGAAACTGTGCATCCCCAGGCCGGTGTCGTACTTTCGCCCCGCCAGGCGCAGCGGCCCGCCGCCGGCGGAACGATTCACGCGGTACGGGATCGCCTGATCGAACATGCCGTGCTCGCGCACCGAGGAAGGCTTCAGGGCGGCAAGGGGCGTCAGCCGATCGGATTGAAACAGAATCTTCGCCGCGGTTTCCTTCGGAAATTCGACGGTTTGTTCCCGCCTCTGACGCAAAACCAATTGATTTCCGAAAAGCGAAATTCCGGAAAACGCGTGGACGCAGCCGTCATCGGTGACGAGTCGGCCTCGCGTCCGGGGGGGACGATCGGCCGGTCCGGGCCTTGCCGGCAGGATCGCACGGACGCGATCCAGGTTCGCGGTCCGCTGTTTCCCGCGATACGTAAAAGTGATCTTCGTATCGGTGACGCCGACCAGCGTTCCGGTGACTTTCCGCGGCGTGCCGTTTTTCCCCACGATCACAAGAACGTCATTCACGCCGCCGGTACAGTGGATTTCCTCGCACATCCGCGGAATCTCTTCGGGGGTTTGGCTGGGTGAAGGCAGGAGGATCGTTTGAATCAAACCCAGCGGAAGGTCCGCGGCCGTTTTGTTGTTCCCAACCTGAAATTGAAGATGGTCTTTATCGACGCGCAGGTTTCGTGCGGAGAGAATATCTCCGTCAAGAGTAAGAACCACCGCCCGGCCTGGCGTTTTGAGAAGATCGGGAGGATCGGCGGCGGCGTTGAGAATCACATTCGACAGATCATCGACGGGCAGCTTTTTCAGACCGTCACTGGTTTGGATCGACAGGCCCTGGTCATCCAGACGCGTGATTTCCCCTTCATAAGATTGCGCGTCGATGGTTTCCACAATGGCGGCGGAAGCAATGTTCGATATCAGAACGAGAAAAACGATCCACAAGAAAGAATGCGGATCGCGGACTGCGAACCTGTCCCATAGGGATTGCGAATTGCATGAAGTTCGATTCACTCGACGTCATTCTCCTTCCGCGAGTTTTCGGTGGTAGTCTCGCACCATTTCGCCGCGTCGTTCGGTGAGGCGACGGCGCATCAAGTTTCGGATCGCTTCCTTTTGGCGGGGCGGCAGGTCCGACCACGCGTCGGCGTCGTTTCCGGCGTGGATGTTCGCCAGCTTGTTCGGGCGGGAGACCGGCCCGGGCACGAGCACGGATTCTTTCGCCCCGACGGTCGGGTTTCGCGGCGTTCCGGACGGTCGGCCCGGTTTCTTGCAACTGCCTTCCCCGCGGGGTTTCTTTTTTTCTTCCCCCGCCTTGCTCCGGCAGGGCTTGGGTTGGCGCTTGGCGTTTTTATCGGGCCGCTGTTTTTCCTCGTGGGTCTGGATCAGGTCTTCCAGCAGCGCGACGACTTCCTGTTGACGCTGCCGCGTACCCTCGCCGACGTCCTTGCGGGTGAGGCGATCGTGTATGTGCGCGAGCATGCCCGTTAAGCTGTTCATGGGGTCGCGATAGACGGCCGCCAGTTCCTCGTACCGGTCGGCGACGGAGGTCATTTCCTTCTTGTCCATCGTCAGGGCGTAGTTGCTCAGGCAGTAGGCGTACATCTGCATGGCGTAGAGATTTCGCCCCATATGCTCGTAGATTTTCGCCGCCCGCAAAGCCCCTTCGGTGGCGAAGCTGATTCGATCCGGCAGGTTCACCAGCAGGTCGCTGTAGATTTCCACACCGGGCCAGAGCTTCTCTTCCCGGATCAGGCAATCGGCGGCCAGGCAATGCACCGCGGCGCTGAAGTAGGAAGCGTCTTCGGGATTCAGGCTGTGTCGCAGACGTTTCGCCGCTTCGGGGAACTGCTTCTCGCGGTACAGCCGATACGCCTCGGCGAACGCTTCGTCCACGGCCGCGTAGGCCCGGCAGATGCGCTCGATGTTGTCCTGCCGCGAAGGCGATTCGGCGGGAGCGTTGAGAATCTCCAGGGCTTTTTTGACGGCCGTTTCGTCGTACAGAAGATTTTCCCGAATCTCACCGGCGACCTGCTGCCGTTCCACTTCCAGGGACCGTTTGGCGGCCGCCTCAACGAGCTGCTCCATTTCCTCGGGTGTCATTTGCTCCAGGACCGCCTGGAAGTCCTCCTCGGTGAATTCGACGACTTCCTCCGGGTTTTTCGGAGTATCCGGCGAGGCCTCCTGCGCGAATAACGGCAACGATGTAAAAGCGAACAAAAATAATACCAAGGGCGCCGTGGTTCGCGCAGTCCTGAAGGGACGGAGCAACCACGATATTCGAGGAACGTGGTTGCTTCGCTGCGCTCCGCGAACCACGGCACCCGTTTCATAAAATATGTTTGAATTTATTTTCATGGATTCTCCTCCGAAGGTGGAATCGGATTGATGCTTTGGTTTTCTTTTTTCATTTTCGCGCGGATGTCCCGCACGAGTTCGAGAACCTGTTCCTGCCGGCGGGTGAGTTTGGTATGCTCCGTCTGCCGTCGTTCGTCGGGCAGGTTTCCCGTTCGGGTGAGTTCATCCAGCCGTTTCGTGTTTCGGTTGACGCGCAACTGCTTCATGCGGAGCATGCGCAATTCCGCGATGGGGGGAATCAGCGGGGGTTTGCAGCATCCGCCTCCGCCGCCGCCCATTCCCCGACCCGGCCCTTTGGACAATTCCTTTCGCACGGATTCGAGTAACTCCTCCAGCGTCTGCTCAATGTCTTTCTGCGTCGCCCGCGTGAGCGAACCGGGATCGAATTCATTGAGCGATTTTTGCACATCCAGCAGATCCTGCTTCACATCGCCCAGCACGGCCGGGAAGACCACGGTGGTTCCTTCCTTTTTGAGCATCGCGCGGATGGATTCCACCTCGGCGGCAAGGTCGCCTTCGACGGTCGCCAGTTCCGCGAGTTTCTGTTGGGCGGGACGGTCGTATGGCGGATCGGTTTTCGCGCGGGCGTCGTAGGCGGCGCGGGTTTGTTTGGTGCAGGCCTTCTGGCGTTCGAGCGCCTTTTCCAGGCGCTCAGCTATACTGGCGAGTTTTTCGGCTTTGCTGAGACGCTCGAGTTTTTTGATCTCCTCGTCCAGGGCGTCCAGGGCTTCCTGGAGATTTTTCGCCGATTCGTTTTGCTGCTGGTTGGCGCCGGCGGCGTCGCACTGGGATTGGGAGAGACATTTCCCGGCCTTTCCGGAGCATTGTCCCGCTTTGACGGCGGAGGGTTGGCCGGGCATGGATTTTCCGTCCCGGCCTTTCTTCATCGTTTCGGCGGTCTTGTCGATGCGCTTGGCGATATCCTTCTGTTCCTCGGCATCGAGCCTGGCCTGCGCGCGGGCGAGCGCCTTTTCCCGCAATTGTTTCGCGCGATCGAGTTCCGCCTGAAGGGCCTGGATGGCCTTGGTCTGTTCGGCCTGAGCGGGGGGCGGATCCTGGTGCTCCAGCGCCTCGACGGCCCGGTCCATGTGTCGGGCGGCTTTGGGGAGATCGGAGGGGGGGAGTTTCTCCGGATCCAGGCCTGCTTTTTCCGCGAGGGAACCGGCGATGTCCTTGAGTTTACGGGTATCGTCGGCGAGGCGATTTTGCGCCCCGGCGAGTTCCTCCGCCGGCGTTTTCGAGAGTAGCGATTTTACCGCTTCAGCGAGGGTGTTTTCGGCGAGAGTCAATTCGTGCAGCGCCTGGGCGGCGGGAGGGTCGGCCTGGGTTTTATTGGACGCCTCCAGCGCCTTGGCGGATTTCCGCATGGACGTGATCGAAGCCTGACAATGGGACCGGGCTTTCGCGGCGGCCTGGGAAAGGGATTTTACAAGCGATTCGCTTTCCGCGGGTTCGGAGAGTTCCCGAATCGCCTCTTTCGTCTGTTCGAGCAGTTTTCGTTGTGCCTCGGCGAGCACGGGCAGACGCGCCAGGTTTGCCTTGGCGGCCGAATCGTTCAGGAGTCGCTGGGTTCGCGTCAGACGGAGTAGGGCGCGATGGAGTTTGCTTATGATATTAACGGTGCGGGAGGGTTCGGGCAACTTGCCCGTCTCGTTTCGCAGAGCTTTTTGCCGTTCGATGAGTTGTTGCAGTTTTTCCAGCAGTGCCCGGCTGTCGGCGTCGATCTGCTGTTTCGCCAGCACCGCTCGCGAGCGCGCTTCTTCGACTTTTTGTCGCACGAGCAAGGCCGCGAGTCGATTGCGCACCACGCGCAGTTCCGCCAGCCGTTCGTCGGTTTCCGAAAGATCGCTCCGCGCCCCTTCCAGCAGGCGGAGCATGTGCGTCAGGTCGCCGATCACCTCGGACTGACCGGCTTCGGCGGCCTGGTCCAGTCCCTGCCGCAGGAGGCGTTTGACTTCGTCGATCTTGTTGACCACGTCCTCCTGCTGGGCGTAGATGACGGTCTGGCGGAGGATTTTCGCGGCCTCCGGATCGGTTTTCTCCAGCAGGCTCGCCACGTCGGACATGGTCGCGAGCAGTTCGTCGAGTTTCTTGCGAACGAACTCCGCGGAATGGACGAGATCATCGCTTTTCTTCGCGCCCGGCTGGGTGTCCTGCGAGAACGTTACGGATGGTAAAACCAATCCCGCCGCGAACAGCAGCACGATCCAGGCTGAAATTGTCGTTTTCATGTCTGTTCTCTTTTCATTCCGCATTCCCTATGGGACAGGTCCGCAATCCGCAATCCACAATGGTTTAGACGTTCTCCGTCAAGGTTGGTTCGCCTTTTCTTCGTCCTCGAAGATATCCTCGATTTCGCGTTCGACGCGTTGACGGAGGATGGCTTCGAGTTCGACGGACATCTTGAGCAGTCCTTCCAGTTGTCGGGCCAATTCCAGGCGATTTTCGAGTTTGCTCATGTTCGCGAGGATGGTTTCCATCGCGTCGTAGACGTCCTTCTGTTGTTTCGCGATCTCCCGGGCGCGTCGGGCGAGTCGGGGGGCGTCGGAGAGTTTCCGGGCGGCGTCAAGATCGGCGCTGACGGTGCGCATCACCTGGAGGAGTTTTCGCAGGGGCGAAACGACGTTGTCGCGCAGGGCGGCGTGTTCTTCGGGACGGCCCAGGCGGTTGAGTTCCATTTCCGTCGCCACCGAGGCCATCGAATCGGCGACCTTCGTCGCTTCGTTCATCACCTGCCGCTGCCGGGCGCCCGCGTCGGCGAGTTTTTTCAGTATCGCCGGCTGAATCGTTCCGGCCGCCAGGTCGCCGGCGGCGGAGGAGCATCGGCCTCGCGCGAATTCCTGCTGTCCCATCGCCTGGAAGAGTTCCATGCGGGCCTCCTTCTGCAGGCCGATCAGTTGCGACAGGAGCTTTTCCCGCGGGATGATGTCAAACGTCAGTTCCGAACCGGCGGTCGTGTTCGGACCCTGGAGGGATTCGGGCAGCGTGTCGACGGCTTCGGCGCGGACGGTCAGCTTCATGCCCGGCGGGAGCTTGTGGGGCAGAAGGTCCAGCATGGGTTTGACGTCATGTCGTCGGGGGTCGTCGGGGGAAACCGGCGCGGATTTATCGACCGGTTGATACGTCGGCGCGGTCGTCGGTGTTTTCAGGGCCGGGTCGTCCGCTCGCCAGACCGCCCGAACGCTCGCTAAACCATGGTCGTCCTTCGCTTCGAGAAGCAGGGGAATTCGCGCGGTGGGACAGACCACGTTTCGCACGCCGCAGACCTGCAGGTTCACCGTCGGCGGAAGGTCGGGCAGGATTTGCAGGACGTAGGTTTCAGGCCGACGACTGGTGTAACCGTCCCGGTCGCGCAACTCGAATCGCAGCGTGCGGGTGGCGGAGACGTTTTTGCCTTCGGGTTTCACGACGCCCGTTAACCGTCGCGGCGGGGCGCCGGATTCTTCCATGACGGCCATTGTGATCGCGTCCCCGTCGTCCAGCAGCATCCGGGCCGACGCGATGGATTTGGTCGCCGTCGCGGTCACGTGCACCGTCGAACCATGGGGGATCGGCAGCACGCCCCGGCTGCCGGCCAGGACCGTCGGCTGGGCCTGACGCATGTACGCGGGCGAGGTGACCGTAAACTGCACCTCCGCCAGCAACGGCGCTTCGACGAGGGAAACCTTGTGAGGCCGTCGCGCGTCGCGGCGGTCGTCACCGCCGACGGCGTGGAATCGGAAGGCTTCGTTCACGCCGCTGAACCGCTTGCGATACCACGTGTAAGCGCGTGTCGCGGGCATCCTGCCCGCGCGTAACGAGGGCGTCTCGCCCTCGTGCATCTTCATGTCGTGATAGACTTTCGCCTGCTCCAGCGAAAGGGGAGTAAGTTTTTCTTCCGTATCGCCCACGGAGGGATACCGCACGTGCAGCGTAACCGTTTCGGGAGCGACGACGCCTTCGGGCGCAGCGACGAGAACCTCCAGCGCCTCGCCGCGCAGCACCTCGGCGGTTTCCCGCCGCTGGAGAATCACGCCGTTGGAGTCGGATTCCAGCAGCGGGCGCAGCGTTCCGGCGTTATCCACGTAGTACACGCTCAGGTAGGTACGCTGGGGCCAATCGACGTTGGCGAGCAGAAGATTTCGCCGGTACCACAATCGCATCACGCCCGGCTGATAGATCGCGAAACCAACCAGCAGTCCACCGAGAATAATCGCCAGGCACGCGACGTAACCCAGCCGTCGCGTCTCGACGATGTTCCGCACCGGCAGCGTTCGCGCGATTTGATCCGCCTGCCGGGCGGTTTCCATCAGCATCGCCCGGCTGACGGTTTCGTCGCCCGCCGGTTCCAGCGCGGTCATCAGGCGGTCGTCGAGCTGTGGAAATTTCCGTTCGATCAGCAGCGCCAGGCTTCGGGGAGTCATCGGCGTGACCAGCGGTTTTATGAACCGTCGCCAAAGCGTATAGAAGATACACAGTCCACAGATCGAAAGGATCGTTATCCGCAACGGTTTATCGAGGTGGAGAGAATAATCCAGCCCCAGCGAGGCGAAAAGACAGATCGTAACGACCAGCAGAAGCCTCGCTAAACCTTCCAACAGCAATCGCCCGCGCAGCGCCAACCGAAGCGAACGCAGCCGGCTTAAAACCACGGGCGACAGTAATGTGCTTTCGTTCTTCATCAATACACAACCGTATTCCTGTTTTCGGGGTCATTCATGCCCACCCCCCTAAGAAGGGGTGAGGGCATGCCACCCGATATTGTCTGTCTTCAGACTACTGACTCCTGTCTTCTGACTTCTTCCTACGTCATATTCACTCGTTTGCGGATCAACCACTCCGCCGTTAGCAGCAGGACGAGGAGGATCCACATGCCTTTGGTGTCCCAGAGGGTGAAGCGTTTTTCCCGGACCGTCTGCAGGCGTCCGGGGGGGATCCATTCCGCCAGCTTTCCGATCTCCCCGGCTGGGAGGGCGAATTCGTCCTTTGAGGCGATGGTTCGCATCGTATGGGCGTCGGCTTCGCTGCGACGCTGCTCCGCCCGCGGCAGGTGCACGACGATCTGTTTCCCGGCCACCTGGGTGGGATCGGCGAATTTCGGATCGCACGTCAATTCATACGTGCCCGTGTGCGCGGGGAGAATATCCGCGTGGAAACGGCCTGGCTTGCCTTCGACGGCCGGCAGCTTGTGCGTCGTCGCCTTGTTCGTCTTGCGGTCGATCATGCGAAGGACAAATTCGTCGGCCTGCAGGGGACGATATTCCCGGTCGTAGGCTTCGACTTCGACGGTGATTTTAGTTCCGGCGCTGAAGCGGTCGCCGCCGGTGGTGATCATCACCTGCCGGGCGTGCAGCGGGGCGAGATAGCGAACGACGTTGCCCCAGAATCGCCGATGGTACAGGCCGTCCGAAAGGAACCGCCACCGCCAGGTTTCGTCCGCGCCGAGGTATACCACCCGCCCGCCGCCGACGGTGTGCACGGCGATTAAGGGAATCGCTTCGTCCTGCATGCGCATCTTTCGCGTCGGGTCGGAATGTTCCGCCAGCACGCGGGCGGCGGGTTTGCGGCGGGAGATCGCCTGGTGACGGAAAATGCCCGGCAGGACGCTCCAGACTTTCTGATTGTCCTCGGCGGGGGTTTCCAGCGTCGTGACGGGATGGTCCAGCCCGTACCCCGTCAAACGAATCGGCCAGGCCTGCGGGCGCGTTTCCTGGATCAGCCGCGTCACGTCCACCTCGTTGCGCGTCACGACGACGGGCAGCAGGTCGGCGAGCTTCTTCGCGGCCGGGTCGCGCAGGATTTCGTCGGTGTTGCGCGACGAGGCGATGTAGCACAATCCGCCGCGATGTCGCGTTACAAACTCCCACAGGTTCGCGATAAAGGTCTTGTCGAACCCATCCTTCGTCGGCGAGGGATCGTAAAGGATCACGACGTCATATCCCGGTGGGATTTTGGGGACGTCCGCTTCTCCTTTTTCCCCTGCCGGTTGGGTCGCGGGTCGCGTCGCCGGCTGGGTGGTCGGGTGAAACGGCGCGTCGCGGTCCACGTCGCCGATCAGTTCACGAAGAGTTTTCGGCAGGGACGTCAGTTTCATGCCCGTCGAGGCCGACTGGTTGACGTCCGGGTCGGCATTCTGCTGCCAGACGCTCAGGCGGTACAGTTCCGGCTGGCGGAGGAAGTAGTTTCGCAGATAGCGGAATTCCCAACCGGCGTCGCCACTGATGAGCAGCACGCGAATTTTCTGGTCCGAAACGCGGATGAAGGCGTCGGCGTGGTTGTCCTCGGCGGTTCGTTCGTCCGGTAGAGGCGCGACTAAAGCCCGATAGACGAATTCACCGAGTTTCCCCGCCGGCGGAATGGTTTCGAGCTTCACGGGCAGGGCGTCGGCGGAATCCTGTTGGGACTCGGGCGGTGGAAGGGTAATCGTTTTTTTCGTCAACGGGGTCGTGTTCGCCAGGTCGTCGGGCCAATCCTCGCCGAGATTTCTGCGATACAGACGCGCCTCGACCTGCTTTCCCGCGAGATTGCGGTGTTGCAGCAGGGCGGTCAATTCCACCTTGCCTTTGGCGCGGACTTCGCGGGGGGCGCGCAAGGCCGTCACGGTGAGGTTTTTCGGCGGCGTCGGATCGCCCACGAGCACGGTATAACGCGTCGCGCCGCGGCGGTCGGCCAGGTCCAGCGTCGCGCGGAGGCGCTCGGCGGCGTCGTCCGGCGTGGGTTGCCCGTCGCTGATCAGCACCACCCCGCCGATACGCCGGCCTTGGAATCGCTCCAGCGCGTCCCGCAACGCCGCCGACGGGTCGGTCTGATATCCCGATGCGGTCAGTTTCGCCAGGAGATCGTTCATCGCGGCGTTCGGTTTCGCCGGCTGGGTCGTCGCGGAAGAATTGGTTTGCTCCAGCGCACCGACGGGGATCGTACCCACCAGCGCGGTGTAGGAGTCCTCCGCCGGTTTATCGGTGGAGAACCGCAGCAGTTCGATGGGGTGATCGCGATTGAGCTTCCGCCACACGTCGTTGTTCCGCAGCAGCCGCTGGAGTAGCTCGCCGCGGCTGAGTGTTTCGATCTGCGATTCCTCCACGCCGACGGCGGCGGCGAGTTTCGCGCGGTCGGCGGGCGGGGTCGAGGCGTAGCGATCCTGGAACGACATCGACAGGCTGTCGTCCAGCAGCACCAGCAGCGAACTGTGCAGCGTGTCGGTGACGCGCAGCAGAACCGCCGGTTGAAACAACGTCACGATCAGCAGCAGAAGCACGACGATCCGCAGCGTCGCCAGCGTGCGCTTGACGGCCGGTGAGGCCTGTCCTTCCCGGCGGTAGTTGCGCACGACCAGCCAGACCAGCCCCATCGCCAGCAGCGCCAAGCCCAGGCGCACGTAGTTTCCGTACCCAGACGCGAAGGTCAGACTCCAGCGTCCGCCGGAAAGCTCCTCCGGCGAAAGATTCAACAGCCATTGTAGAATCGCGTTCATTTACCAGTGTCCGAATCGTCGCGCGAGATAGGTTTCCAGCGCCAGCAAGGCGATCAGCGCGACAACGAGATAGATCCAATAGGGTTTTTCCATGCCGGTTTCCGCCAGTTCCGTTCCGCCGGTTTCGGCGCGGTTGACGTAAGTGAACGTGTCGCGTCCCAGGGCGGTGGCGAGAGTTTCCTTGCCCGCCGGGGCGAGTCGTCCCTCGCGGCTGTCCACGTTTCGCGCCAGCAGCCAGTGGCGTTCCAGTCCGTCCGGGCGGCGCAGGCGCAGGCGATACAGGCCCGACTCGTCGGCGTTGTTGTAGATCAGCTCCAGTCGTCCCGTCGCGTCGCGTTGCGGTGAAAGCGAAACGATTTCCGCTCCGACGTCCGGCGGGGTGAGTTTGGCCGTCGTGTCGCGCAGGTCTTCCTGTAACGGCAGGCGGATCGGCTGACCCGTCCGGCGCGTATAAATGTTTTCCCGCACGCGGGCGAGGCGATCCGCGAGGTCCGCGACGAACAGCACGTAGAGTCCCTGCACGTCCGCGACGGCGTCCATCGCCCAGTCGTTCCACGCCAGCGAGGCTGTGGAGGTAATCAGCACGCTCTTGCCGCGCCCGAAATGGCGCGACACGACGGCGGGGGAATGCGCCGGATCGTTGTATCGCGCTTCGACGACAGGCGCCTTGGCGATGTTGCCCGCCGGAGCCAGCCCTTTCTCGTCGCCGGGCGTGTGGGCGAAGAAGCGAATCAATCCCGCCAACGCCCCGCCGTCGCCGGCGAAAAAGACCATCACGCCCGTGGGCGGAATACTTGACGGATCCAACTGCACGTATTTCTCGGATTGCGTACCGTCGCCCGCGGGAGTGCGAATGGGCAACGGCAGCAGTCCCTGACCCTGGTTGTACAGGCGGTCGTTGTAGAAGTTCGTGTCCACTCGGTCGCCGGTGTAGATCACCAGTCCGCCGCCGTTGCGGACATAGTCTTCCAGCTTGCGGATCGAGGCGTATCGCTCGACGGTTTTTTCGCCGTCTTCGGCTTTTAGCTCCACGGGTTGAATCGGCGCGTCGGAGACGTTCAGGAGGAACACCACGTCGTACTCGTCGAATCGCACGTTGGGCAGGTCGTCCCGCGTGATCACGTCCACCGCGAAACCGTGGTCGCCGCGCCCGGTCGGGTCCAGGGCGATCCGAAGGAAGTAGGACTCGGCATCCTCCGGCGTCGTCGCGTTGGGTTTTCCATCGACGATCAGCACCTTCGTCGCCGGTTGCACTTTCATCGCCAGCGTCGCGCGGTTGTCCGCCTCCAGGGCGTCGGCGGGCAACTCGGCCGTGATGGCGACGAATCCTTCCTCGCCCGGCGTGAAGGAAATTTCTCGCTTCCAGGTTTCACCCGGTTCGAGCGAGGGAATCGTTTGCGGCGGCAGCGTGACGGTGTGCGACGTTTCGCCGTTTTGCAGCACGGCTGTGAGTTTCACGGGCACGTTTTGGGCCCGCGCACTTCCGTTGTTCCGAACGTGCAGCGAAATGCGCGACGGTTGACGGGCGACGGCGAATTTGTCCGCCTGGGAAATTTCCTCCAGCGTCAGATTCGTTTTCGCCGCCAGGCCGTAGTCCAGCACCGTCACGTGCGCTCCGGATTGGTTCAACTCCGCGAGAATTTTTCGCGTCGCGGTTCGGTATTCGGCGTCGCCGACGTCCTCCTGCCGGTAGTCGCTCAACAGGTACACTCGCTTTTCGCCCTCCGCGTCCGCGAGCAGATCCCGCGCCGTTCGCGTCGCTTCCAGGAGCGTCGTTCGCAGGTCCGACGGTTCCAGCGCCTCAAGCCGCGCCAACAGCGCTTCGCGGTCGGTGATCTCGCCCAGGCGGAAGAACGCCTGTTTGGCGGCCGGCTGGGAGGACAGCAGAATCGCAGCGCGGTCCCGGCTGCGCAGTTTCGTCAGGCGATCTTTCAGGTCGTCCTTGGCGGCGGCCAGCAGCGTTTTGTCGCCACGCCGCTGACCCATCGAGGCGCTGTCGTCGAGCACGAACACGAACGTCCGCGGGCCGTTCAGACCGTCCAGGGCGCCCTCGCCGTCGCAGCCGGTAAAACGCGCCAGGGCGATCCCCAGCAGCAGCAGCACCAAACACCGCATCGCCAGCAGGATCAGTTCTTCCAGCCGCAGGCGGCGGCGGTTTTTCCGCAACGCCTCCAGCAAAAAGCGCATCGCCGCCCACTCGACGACACGAAACCGTCGGCGGTTTAAAATGTGGATGATGATCGGAACCGAAATCCCGGCAACACCCAGCCAGAACAAAATAGGATGAATAAACGGCATAGTATTTTGACCACAGAGGCACAGAGGTCACAGAGTTGTTGTTATAGAACGACTCGTTGTACTCCGTCGATCAATCGTGCTTCCGCGAAATTGATTAACAAACCTACTTTCAATTTTGCTGCCTTCATTGTGCTCATCAATTGTGATGTATGTTGTGGAGTCAATTCACGAATGGCTTTTAATTCAACAACTACCTTTCCTTCGACAATTAAATCCGCCCGATGTTCTCCGACAAAGACACCATCGTAAAAAACCTCTAACGATTTTTGTTTTTCAACGGTTAGCGATTGTTTTGTGAGTTCATAAACAAGTGCATTTTCATAAATAGATTCAATAAATCCTGCAGCCAATTCACGATGAACCGCAATTGCACAGCCGATAATTTTCTCCGTAATATCCTTACAGGGATATTGCTGCGTCGAAAAAACACTATTACGTTTATATACGTAAGAGTTTGATTGAAAAACTCTTTCCTCTGTGCCCTCTGTGTCTCTGTGGTCAAACTTCTTCATCGTTTCGCGCTCGTTTTCCGTACCGCCGCGGCGCGGGCCGCCAGGAACGCGCATAGCGCCGCGTCCAGACTGTCGGCTGTTGAAATTCGCTTATAGTCGATGCGGCTGGCGACGCACTTGCGCTGCACTTCGTGACAAAACGCGTTGACTTCCTTCAGATACGCCTCACGCAACGCGCGTGGCTGCACGTTTACCCTGCCCATGTTCTCCAGGCCGAGGAACTGCGTGTTGCCCACGAAGGGGAAGTCCAACTCGTCCTTATCGAGGATATGCAGCACGAGCACCTCGTGGCCTCGATGTCGAAAATGCTCCAGCGCGCGGATCACGCCGTCCGTCGCGGCGAACAGGTCAGAAACGAGGCACACCAGCCCGCGGCGGGAAATCTTCTCCGCCATCGTGTGTGCGACGGCTTCCAGCGACGTTGGATTCTTCAGTTCCGCGGCGCTCATCGCGTGGATCATCGCGCGAAGCTGCTGGGGGGACGTCGACGGCGGGGAGTAGGTGACGAGTTCCTCGTCGAAAATGCCCAGGCCCACGGCGTCCTGCTGCTGTTGCAACAAAAACGCCAAAGAAGCCGCCGCCGTCGCGGCGTATTCGTATTTCGAAAAGCGATGGTCCCCGGGCTTACGCCCGGGGCTCGTTGTTTCATTCGTTCCGCCATACCGCATGGACTCGGACGCGTCGAGCAGGAACATCGCCTTTAGGTTCGTTTCTTCCTCGTACTGCTTAATGTAGAACCGGTCGGTCTTGGCCTGCACTTTCCAGTCGATATGCCGGATATCGTCGCCCCAGACGTATTCGCGATGCGAGGCGAACTCCACGCTGAAGCCGTGAAACGGACTGCGATGCAAACCGCTGACAAACCCCTCCACCACATGCCGCGCGCGCAAATCCAGCCGCGTAATCTTCGCCAGCACCTTCGGATCAAGATACTGCAGCAGTTCGTTCGAGTTGTTACCGTTGGTTTTTGCCATTAGTCTCTATACTGTCATCCTAAGCGAAGCGAGTCTTCGAGCGAAGTCGAAGGATCCCACGCGCAGATATTTAGAAAATAACTTCATATTTTCATTCCGCTTTTTCTTCCACGTTCCCAATGTGTTGGTTATGCCACTCATTCTATGCGTGGGTTCCTTCGACTCCGCTTCGCTCCGCTCAGGATGACAGGCTGGGGTTTGTCATCCTGAGCGAAGGCCTGAAGGGCCGCAATCGAAGGATCTCACGCCCAGGCATGTGCGAGATCATCCCACTTGGGATTCATGCTCGCGATTAATTGATTCTTCTTTTCTCGTCGCCAGCCTTTCAGTTGCTTCTCTCGTCGAATCGCACATTCAACTTCCGAGTAATGCTCGTAATACACGAGCTTGTTCACGTTGTATTTCCTCGTAAAACCGGGGAACTCTCCGCTTTGATGCTCGGACAAACGGCGTTCCAGGTTGTTGGTCATACCGATGTACAGCACACGATGCGTCCGGTTGGTTATGATGTAGACGTAGTAATTGTGCTGTCTCATGGTTTGTTTCCGTTTGTATGGTTTGTCATTTTCCTGGGCGTGGGGTCCTTCGACTGCGATCGAAGACTCGCTTCGCTCAGGATGACAATGTATCTTTTTTCTTCATTCCGCAATCCACAACCCGCAATCCGCAATTCTTTTACTCCTCCACCGCGCCGCTGGTGGCGGGATTGGTGGCGATGGGGGATTCTTTGGCGGGGGTGATCTCCACGAGTTTGTCGATGATCGCATCGGGAGACATTCCGTCGGCGTCGGCGTTGAAGTTGGTTACGATACGGTGGCGCAGCACGGGTTTGGCGACGGCTTGCACGTCTTCGGTGCTGACGTGGAAACGGCCGTGCAGTACGGCGCGGACTTTTCCGCCGAGGATCAGGTACTGACACGCCCGCGGGCCGGCGCCCCAGGAGATGTAATCCCGCACGATTTCCGGCGCCTGGTTCGCTTCACCCGCCGGCGGTCCGACGCGCGTGGCGCGCACGAGTTTCATCGCGTACTGGATCACGTGGTCGGCTGCCGGCACGCGGCGGATGATCTGCTGGAGTCGCAGGATTTCTTCGCCGCTCAGCACGCGATTCAATTTGGGCGGTTCGCCGGCCGTCGTGCGGCGGATCACGTCAAATTCGTCGTCCCAGCCGGGGTAGTCCACGAGAATCTTGTACATGAACCGGTCCTGCTGCGCTTCGGGTAACGGATAGGTGCCTTCCTGCTCGATGGGATTCTGCGTCGCCAGCACGAAGAACGGGTCGGCCATCGGCATGCGCTCGCCGCCGACGGACACCTGCCGCTCCTGCATCGCCTCCAGCAGGGCGGCCTGCGTTTTGGGCGGGGTGCGGTTGATCTCGTCGGCGAGGATGATGTTGTGGAAGATCGGCCCGCGCAGGAATTTGAACTCCCGCTGCCCGGTCGCGCGGTCTTCCTGGATGACTTCCGTGCCGGTGATGTCCGAAGGCATCAGGTCGGGCGTGAACTGGATGCGGGCGAATTGCAGGTCGAGACACTCCGCGAGCGAACTGACCATCAGCGTCTTGGCGAGTCCGGGCACGCCTTCCAAAATCGCATGGCCTCGCGCGAAAATGCACGTCAAGAGCTGTTCCAGCACGTCTTCCTGCCCGACGATCGCGCGGGCCATCTCTTCGCGGATCATCCGGTAGGCTTCGGTGAGTTTACGAGCGGCCTGGATGTCGTCATGTTCTTCCGTCATGGTTGTATCTCCAATTGTTTCGCGGGGCGGTAGCCCCGCCCTGCCTATCTTTGCATCACCGGCAGGTAGCCGTAGGGTAGTTGCAGGATCATGCAGGCGATGGCGGTTCCGTAGATCGGGCCGATACCGTCGCCGTTCCAATTTCCGTCCGGCGCCTGCATGCCCGCGAGGCGGTCGCGGATGCGGGGGTAATAGTCCACCCAGTCCTTCCCGCCGCGCTGGTACATTCCCTGGGAATAGTACAGTTGTGTATAAAAGTAATGTCCCGCGCCGCCTTCGACGCGGACGTTTTTCTTGCAGTATTCGATGAGTCGTTCGACCATCTTCGCCTCGACGCCGGCGCCGCCGGTGCGGGTGTCGTAAATGCCCGCGGAATAAAAACACGCCACCGCCGCCGCGGAGATCGCCGGCAGGCTGTTGCCGCGACTTTGCGCGGAATAGCAGATCCCCCCGTCGGACTGCTGGCAGAATTTCAGGTACAGCACGGCCCGTTCGATCGTGCTGCGGGGCACCTTGATCCCGACGTTGCGGCAGGCGCGGAGGGCCTGGAGTTGCGTGACGGTCACCGAACCTTCGTCGCTTCGGCCGTTGGGGGTGTAAATCCATCCGCCGGCGTGCTTCTGCGCGGGTCCCAGGTCGGACTGCGCCCGGGCGGTTAAGTTCACCGCCCCTTCCAGCACGTCCCGGATGCGCTGCGCGCGGTCGGTGGATTTGTCGCCCTCCATCCCGTAACACTCCGCGAGGAACAGCATCCCGAACCCATGGCCGTACATGCTGCGGGATTCCGACCCCTCCCCGGCGATGAGGATTTCCTTTTTGTTCCGCTGCCGACCCGCCTCCGCGATGTTCAGCACGTAGTTCAGCGCCCGCGAAACGCTGCGTCGGTACGGCCCGGATTCCGGCGTCGAACCGTTGGCGAGAAACGCCAGTCCCGCCAGCGACGTCATGACGACGGGATAGACTCCCCATCCGCCGCTGTTGAGCCAACTGCCGTCCTGTCGCTGGGTGCGTTCGAGGTAGCGCAGCCCCTTGTCGACGCGCGTGGCAGTGTCGCGGGTGACCATCTTCGGCAGGACGCGCGAAGGCGTCGCCGCCGTCGCCGATGACGGCGCGGGCCAGTGCACCGCCGGCCAACAAGCCAGCGCCGCGATTACCATCGCCGAAATGATCGTGTTTCGTAACGTCATCGTATGCTCACGTCTCGACGCGGCGGGAAAGGATTCCCGCCGCGCAACAAACGGAATTATTGACCGTATACAGCGATTCCTTTCAAGTTTTCAACAACCAGCCGGCCGTTGGTGACAACGGCACGCCGATGAAAGTGCCAGACCTTTCCATCATAATGATTTTCCGTAATCGCAAGGCGCTGGGCAATCCTGCCCGTTGCTTTTTCGATCAACAGGCATTGACCCTGGATGTCGCTCGGCCAAAGATCCAGCACCAGGTATCGTCGTGTTTCGGTATGGTTGAGTTTGCTATACGCCTCCATGGATAGGGGTATGCGGCTCCATAACTGCTTCCCGGAGGAAAGGTCAAACGCCGTCACCGCCAGGCCTTTGAATCGTATTCGGTCGGGGAGCGCCTGTATCGCGATATCCCGCGAGACGAAGACATAGACGCGTTGTTCGTCCAGAATCGCCGTTTGGGGAACGAGTTCACCTTTGATCTTGGGCAGCGATAACGATAAGGCCGTTGGATTGCGTGTCGGATCCCGGAGGGAATACACCAGCACGTTGTTCTTCGGTCCCCGAACCGCCAGGAAATCCCGGTTCCATCCCAGGAGGTTGCCGTTGACGTCTCGGGACGTGTGTACGGTTGTTTCCAGGACCGGTTTCTTCGCGTTTTTCAAGTCGTACAGCGTCAGCTTCCCGTTGACCGCGATCACCAGTCGGTCGTCGCCCAGGAGCTGCCCCTGAATATGTCCGGAGAAACGTTGCAGCTCATTCCGGGGAATGGCGATGTGCGATAAAAGCAGCTTCCCGCTGTTGATGTCGAATACGCCGTAGACGCCGTCCCCCGTGTACATAGGCGCCATAATCAGGCCGTCGGCGATTTGCGGGATCAGCGAGACGCGAATGTTGGGGGCGCGTCCGTTTCCACGCTGCGCCTCCGGGGCCCTGACTTCGATGGGCATGGCGGGAGGGAGTTTTCCGCGCCGGGGCTCCTTCGGCGGGTATTTCCATCGCACCTCGCCCGTGGCGATATCGATCACCTTCATGCGGCTGTGTGCATCCAGCACCACGATCCGGTCGTCGCCGACGCCGACGCTCATGACGTCCCGGAAGCCGTAATGGGACCAGTCCTCCTGCCGGAGCAGTTTGCAGGTGTCGGTTTGAAAGACGCTGACGCGTTGGTTGTTCGCGACCGCGACGATGTTTCCGTGCCGACTGATGCCAACGTAAAAATTCTGTCCCCGCGAATAACGAATCTTCGTCAGCGCCGCGGCGCGAACGGCGTTTTCGGCGCCGGCGGCGGAGGTGTCCAGCAGAAGGATTTCGTCGCCTTGTTGGACGAAAACGATGTTCCCCAGGCGGAGGGGATTCCCGTTGGTGTCGAAAAGAAGTCTTGTCGTCGAGTCGTCCAGCCGGAAGATTTCCCGCAGGGGCGGATTGAGAACCGGCAGCGTTTTTTCGGGTGTTTTCGTTTTCGGAGTCTGGATGGTTTTGATTTTTCCCTCGTCCAGATCGCGCAATATTGTATCCAGCGGGCCCTGGAGGTCCGCGAAGGCGATGGGTGTGTCGGGAGGCAGATCGTCCAGCTCCATCCGCGTTTGGCTTGCCAGCACCACTCGGCCGTCGGCGGTGTAGACGGCGGTCAGCGCCGCCAGCGTCGAAGGCCAATGGGAATTGTCCCGATGATGCACCACCTGCTGAAGCAGGTCCACGCACTGGCGCAGATTCTCGTCGGCCCGCGCGGCGTCTTCGGTCTGTTTCGCTCGGGCGTAATACACTTCCGCGGCAGCGAAATAGGCGTCGGGCACGTGTTTGCTTACAGGCCAGCGCCGTTGAATCGCCAGGTAGGCTTCGGGCGTGTTTTCTTGCCGGGCCTGTTGCAATGCCCGCCGCGCCCGGTCGTCGAATTTCGCGTACACGTCCTGCCCGTGGATTTTGAGAATCCGGCGGATGAACTGATGCGCCCACGCCTTCGCGGGGAGGATGGGATCCGAGTCGCTGAAGATTTCTCGCGGGTTGACGTCGGCTCCGACGCGCACGTCCACGACCTGCTCTTCGGGGAATTCCTCGCCCAGGGCTTGGGCGACTTCCACCGCCTCGGGGAACCGTCCGAACCATTCCAGGAGCTTGGCGGTGCGGATGCGCATGTGGGCCCGCTGCTGCTTCGTCCGGGCGAGGTCTTGCGCTTTAGCGAACCACGAAAGCGCCTTGTCGGCGTCTTTTTCGCGGTTGCCCAGGGCGACGTAGGTCCGGCAGCGTCGCTGGCGAAGGTCCGTCAGGACGAAGCGTTTATGTTCCCCGTCGGGCAGGGATTTCGCCGATTCCTCGGCGGCGGTGTAATCGTTCAGGGCGTCGGGGTATCGGAAGGTGTTGAACGCCAGTTCGCCGCGCTGCTGAAGCAGTTCGACGCGTTCTTCGAGAGGCGCGTGGTTCATGCGTTCGGTCAGGCGGGCGTGCGTCTGGTCGTAATCGAAATACGCGCACAGGCCCATGGCGTTGGCGGCGATGAGTTTTCCGTCGAT
>JAFGJE010000025.1 GCA_016929245.1 Phycisphaerae bacterium | reverse complement strand
CGCCGGCTGACCGATCACGTCGCCTGCCTGCTGCCGTTCGAGGAGGCGTATTTCCGCGATCGCGGAGTGAAGGCGACCTTCGTCGGCCATCCGCTGTTCGATTCCCTACCCGCCCGGCGAAAGGCCGAGGAATGCCCGGACCTGATCGACGCCTGGCGGACGGGACGCTGGCGCGTCGCGCTGCTGCCGGGGTCTCGGCCTGGTGAAATCAAGGGGCACGCGGCCGGTCTGGCGGAAATCGCCGACGCGATTCGCGAACGCTGGCCTGAAGCAAAATGTACATTCACAGCCGTCAACGAACAGGCGGAAGAACTCATACGAACCCGCGCCGGCAGGGACGATCTGGACATCGCCGCGGCGAAAACGGAAGAGGTGCTCGCCGAGGCGCATTTCGCCGTCGTCGCCAGCGGAACGGTGACGCTTTCGGTCGCGCATTTCGGAGTGCCGATGGTGATTCTGCACCGCGTGGGGACGTTCGAGCGTGTCCTGTTCAACCTGATCGGGCGCCGGCTGATCCACACGAAATATCTCTCGCTGGTGAACATCCTCGCGGGACGTGGGATCGTGCCCGAATTGATGCCCTGGTACGGCGACGCGAGGCAGCTTCTTGACGCCGTGACGCGTTGCATGGACGATATCGGCTGGCTGACGACGACGCGGGAAAAACTGCTGAACCTGACCCAGCCGCTCCCGGCGGGAAACGGACGCACCGCCGCCGAAAACACAGCCGACATCGTCGCGGGAATGATCACAGGAGAAGAGAACGCGAATCCCTCAGGGACAGGTCAGACGAATGAAGACGAATAAGACGAATGTTTTTTGAGTTTTTGCCTTCATAGGATGAACCATAAAAAAAAGACATGAAACACAATAAAACAATTCGTCTTATTCGTTCTTATTCGTCTGACCTGTCCCTGAGGGATTCGCGTTCTCTTATTTCCAGGAAAGGATAGAAACGATGTTGAACGGACTCGATTCGTTGTTTCAGATACGGCGGCGGGGCAGCAGCGTCTGGCGGGAGGTTTTGGGCGGGCTGACGACGTTTCTGGCGCTGAGTTATATCCTGTTCGTGCAGGTGGCGGTTCTCGGTTCGGTGGACATGCCGGCCGGCGGGATCATTTTCGCCACGTGCGTCGCGTCGGCGGGGGCGTGTTTTATCATGGGTTTGTGGGCCAATTATCCCATCGCCCTGGCGCCGGGGATGGGGGAGAATTTTTACTTCGCCATGATCGCCGGCATGATGGGGACGGCTGGGTGGGGCCTGGACATGCCCGGCTGGAAACCGGCGCTGGCGCTGGTGATGTTCGTCGGCGTGGTGTTTTTCCTGCTCAGTTGGACGGGATTTCGTCGGTACGTCGTCGACGCCATGCCCGCGGCGTTGCGGTACGGGGTCGCGGCGGGGATCGGACTGCTGATCGCCACGGTGGGGCTGGGATTCGGGAATCTCGTTACTTTTTCCGGTCCCACGCCGCAGATGGTGTCCCTGGCGAACAATCCGGCCGCCTGGCTGACGCTGATCGGCCTGCTGATCGTGTTCGTGCTGACGGCGTTGCGCGTGCCCGGCGCGGTGCTGATCGGTATTTTCGTCAACGGGTTGCTGGCGATTTTCGCGTTCGGATTGATCGGCCGGCCCGGGGATATCTTTTCGCACGAGATTTTCACCGGTGTGGGCGCGACCATCACCGGCGGATTCGAGGGATTCGCGGGGATCGGTAAGGCGATGACGCATCATCACGCCGGCGAGGTGATCGTCTTCGCGATCGTGCTGCTGTTCATGGACGTGTTCGACACGATCGGATCGCTGGTGGGCGTCGCGGGGGAGGCGGGATTGATGGTGGACGGAAAACTGCCGAATATCCGCCGGGCGCTGGTCGCGGACGCCGTGGGAACGACGCTCGGGGGCGCGCTGGGCACGAGCACCGTCACGAGCTACGTCGAATCGGCGACGGGTGTGGCGATGGGCGCCCGGACGGGCCTGGCGGCCGTCGTCACGGGTGTGCTGCTGATTTTGGCGCTGTTTTTCCGTCCTTTGATCGAAGTGATCGGCGGCGGGGTGGAAATTGCGCCCGGCGTGTATAAACATCCGCTGATCGCCCCGGCGCTGCTGTTCGTGGGGGCGTTGATGCTCCGCGCGATCCGCCACGTCGATTGGGGCGATATCACGGAATACCTGCCGGCGTTCCTGGCGGCGATTATCATGCCCTTAACGATGAGCATTTCCCACGGGATCGCGGCGGGGTTTATCGCCTACGCGCTGGGCAAGCTGCTGACCGGGCAGGGGCGGAAATGTCCCATGGTCGTGTATGTCGTGGCGGGACTGTTCGCGGCACGATATTTCCTGGCCTGTTGGTTATTGGGTTGATTGTCGGGGGTGCGTTCGCGAAGAATTAGGGTGAAGAACGTGCTTCACCGGGGATGTATGACAAGCGCTTTTTACGGAACCGGACCGGGCGTCGCATGGGACGTGCGGGAAATTCCGCGGGAACGGCGTTGAAGTTTGTATGTTCTTTCTCCGATGAAGATAAGGATTTATGTCGGTGTGCTCCGTATTTCGAGGGGACGTTTGGGACACACGGGCTCGATCCTGGAAGCAATCCTCGTGCCAGGGAGTGTTTTGTTTGAACGAAAACGGAAGCAAAGTCCTGGTGGACGATCATGCCGAGGACGTTCTGGAACGTCGTAATCGGATGTTTCGCGTCCTGTACGACACGGTGGTGCAGGCGGCGCCGCTGCATGATCAGCGTCTGTACGAAGTCCTCTGTCAGAATCTGCAGAAGATGATACAGGCGGACGTCGCGTTGCTGGCGGTGTTCGATCCGTCCTCCCGGCAATTGTGCGTGAAAGCCTCCGCGCAATCCGAGACGTTCCCGGCGCCCGCGAAGGTTTCGCTGGAGGAACTGGAGCTGTCCGGCGAGGTGATAGGACAGTTGGTTTCCCGCGATTCGGTTCTTCATTCCTCGTTTGACGACTTCACGGGCGTCAGTCCGTCGCGTTGGCTGGAGGAGATGCACCCCGACTCGAACGACGCGCCGCGGTTTACGGCGGCCTGCGTGCAGGAGGAGGAACTCATCGCGGTTGCGGTGGTGCAGCTTCCCCCCGGGGGGAAGATTCGCGCCAAGGACATTCTGGGGACATACCTTGATTTGGCGGCGTTGATGATCCAGCGGGTTCATTGGGACGCGGCCTTGCGGGAATCCAGCCGACGGTTGCAAATGCAGAACCGTTCGTTAGTGGAACTCGCCGGCGCCGAGCGATTCCGCGGCGATGATCTGGACATGATTTTCCAGAGTATCGTCGAAACCTCCGCCAAAACGCTGAATGTGCAGCGGGCGGGAATCTGGCTGTTTGATCCCGACCGGGAGAAGCTCCGGTGCCGGGATTTGTATGAATTGTCCCGGGCGCATCACAGTTCCGGAGCGGTCATCACGGCCGCTCAGTATCCGGTGTATTTTCACGCGCTCCAGACGGAGCGAACCATCGTCGCCGACGACGCCCAGCGGGACGCGGTGACGGGGGTATTGCTGGAGTATCTCGCGCCGTTGGGCATTACCTCGATGCTGGACGCTCCGATTCGCCTGGAGGGGGAACTGATCGGAGTGGTCTGTCACGAGCACATCGGACCGTTGCGGCATTGGGCGGCGGATGAGCAGCGCTTCGCCGCGTCCGTGGGCGACCTGATCGCCCAGGCGATTCAAAGCCATGAACGACGCCTGGTCAACCGCAAGCTCCAGGAGTCGATGGAATTTCAGCAGAAGATTCTCGACACGTCCGTGACGGCCTTCTTCACGGTGGATCGCAACCGGCGGATCACGAGCGTCAACAAGGCGTTTTGCGAAGTGACCGGATACGAAGCCCGGGAAGTGATCGGACAGACGTGTGAAATGATTCGCGGTCTGGGGTGCCGGGAGCATTGCAGTCTGCAGCGGAAAGACGGCGTGGCGACGGTTCGGAAAAAACGCTGCGAAATCTATTCCCGGGACGGGGAGGAACTGATGGTGCTCAAAAACGTCGAACCCCTCCGCGACGAACAGGGCAACGTGATCGGGGGCGTGGAGTCGTTCGTGGACGTCTCCGCGATGGTGCGCGCCCAGGAGGAAGCCCAGGCCGCCAGCAAGGCCAAAAGCCAGTTTCTCGCGCGGATGAGCCACGAAATCCGCACCCCGATGAACGGAATTCTCGGTATGACCGACCTGACGCTCCAGACGGACGTGACCGACGAGCAGCGCGACCTGCTCACGACCGCGAAGTCCTCCGCCGAGGCGCTGCTGACGATCATCGACGACATCCTGGATTTTTCCTGGATCGAAGCGGGGAAACTGAAAATCGACGAGACCAATTTCTCCCTGCGAACCCTCATGGACGACGTGGTGGGCGTGTTTTCCTCGCAGGCCAATTTGCAGAGCATCGAGCTGATCTGCCACGTGCAGCCGGACGTTCCGGACTGGCTGCGCGGGGCGCCGGGACGGTTGCGCCAGATTCTGGTCAATCTCACGGGCAATTCCCTTAAATTCACGGATCACGGGGAGATCGTGTTGTACGTGGAAGTCATCGGGTGTTCCGATGAGGAAGTACAACTGTTCTTCGAGGTGCGCGACACGGGAATCGGCATTCCCCACGACAAGCAGGAGAATATCTTCACCGCCTTCGAGCAGGTGGACGGGTCCACGTCGCGCCGGTTCGGAGGCAGCGGACTGGGACTGGCGATTTCCGCCCAACTGGCGGAAATCCTGGGCGGGAAAATCAACGTGCACAGCACCGTGGGCGAGGGCAGCAGTTTCCGGATTACGCTTCCGTTCAAACCCGCCCCGGAAGGAAAGCAGCCTCCCGAAAATGAGAACGCCGTACTCCTGTCCGGAACGTCGGCGCTGGTGATCGACGACAACGATTCCTCCCAAAAAATGTTTCAGACGTTGCTCGAATCCTGGGGAATGTCCTGCCGGACCGTCGCCGGTCGGGACGACGCCCTGAGAGTCCTGGACACGGAGACGTTCGACGTGATTCTCCTGGACGCCTGCATGCCGGACGCGGACGGTTTTGAATTGGTTCCCAAGCTGCGGGAACTCGTCGCCGGGACGCCGATCGTGATGATGTGTCCCTCGACGTCGCCCGCGGAAGATCGCAGACACTGTCAGTCCCTGGGCGTCTCGTACGTGTCCAAGCCCATTCGCCCGGGTTCGCTGGCGGAGGTTCTCGTCCACGCGCTGGGATGGAAAGCGGATTCCAAATCCGTCGTGGCAGGGCCGTCCGAACCGACTGCTTTGGAGAACCCGGCGTCCCTGCGCATTTTACTGGCCGAGGACAACGTCATTAACCAGAAGGTGGTCGTTCGGTTTCTGGAAAAATCGGGGCATTCCGTCAAGGCGACCAACAACGGCCGCGAGGCGTGCGACGCCTACGCCGCCGAGTCGTTTGATCTGATCCTGATGGACATCCAGATGCCGGAGATGGACGGCCTGGAAGCGACGGCGGCGATCCGATCGCTGGAACTCAACACTCCCCGGCACGTCCCGATCATCGCCTTGACGGCCCACGCGATGAAAGGAGACCAGGAACGCTGCCTGGCGGCAGGGATGGACGGCTACCTGACCAAGCCTTTGCGGAAGGAAGACATGTTCCTGGAAATTCAGCGAATCCTCGGTGCGAAATAACGGGAGAGATATCCATGGATTCCGATCACGCGCTGTTTGATTACGACCTGGATTTGACGGGAAAAGTGTGTCCCTATCCCGTGGTCAGCATCGTGCAGCAGACGGATCGCCTGGAGAAGGGACAATCCGCCCGATTCCTCGTGGACGACCCGCTGGCGATCAAATCCGCGCCCGAAGAACTGGAAGAGTACGGCGATATTGCCATGACGATCGAAAAGAAGGGGTCGTACTGGGAAATCATCGTTCGGCGTTCCGCGTGAATCCTTCGTGAACTTACGGGAAAGGATCATTATGAAACTCAAGGAATTCATCAAAAAGCCGACGTTTCTGGTCGGTTGTTTCGCGGTGCTCAACGTGGCGATGTACCTGCTGATTCAGAAATTCTGGATCGGCGGAAGCAGCTTCCTGCCGATGGTCGGCAAGCTGGGCAAACCCGGGGCGCCCAACGCGTTTCTGTTCGCGTTTCTCGTGAACATGGGCGTGATCCTCGGGGCGTTCCTCGGGGCGACGGTCAGTAAGGAATTTCGCCTTCGGGCGCCTCGCCTGAAGTCGATCCCCAAAGCCGTCCTCGGCGGAATCCTGATCGGCATGGGCGTGACGGTCTGTCCGGGAACCTGCACCACCGCCTTCGTGACCGGCATGCCGATGCTGTCGGTGTCCTCGTTCCTGTCGGCGGCGGGGATCTTCATCGGCGGATACATCACCTACAAACTGACCATGGGGAGGTGCTCACGATGAATTTATCAGAAAAATTTCCATTATTATGCGCGATTGGAATTCTGTTCGGCGTCGGATTCGGGTTCTTCGTCCAGCGGGCCGGTCTGTGTTTCGCCCACGGGCTGGGGGAAATCTTCATCGGCCGGGGGAAACGCATCCTCCGCCTGTTCCTCGTGATTTTTATCCTCACGAGCATCGGGTTCCTGCTCAGCGGGTACATTTACGAATGGCTGGGCCTGGACTCCACGAAGGTCGGCTTGAAACCCATCGGACAGATTCGCGGGTACGGGTTTTACAACGTCCTGTCGGGAATTCTCTTCGGGGCGGGGATTCTGCTCAACGGCGGATGCATCCTCGGAACGCTTCGCCAGATCGGCGAGGGGAACCTGCTGTTCCTGGTCGTGTTCGTTTCCTTCATCCCCGGAATGGCGGTGGTGGTGTACGGCCTGAATCCGTGGTTGGAGGGGCGGAAAGCGGATGTCATACAAAACGCGCTCCTGCCGGGTTTGGCGGGCGTGCAGGCGGCCTATGTCACGGGAGTTCTGGTGGTTCTCGGATGGATCTGGTTTTACTTCGTGCGACGAAAAACCAACGGGTCCCTGAAGGGATAAAGAAATTCCTCGCGAGCCGTCACGCTTCGCCCATGAGGTCCAGGAGCGTTCGGACGACTTCGTCGGGGTCGAAGGGTTTGATGAAGTAGGCGTCGGCGCCGCAGGCGAGTCCGCGTTGCCGGCAGTCGTCGCTGTCCAGGGCGGTCAGCATGATGATCGGAAGATGCCTTCCGTCCTCCCGCTGGCGGATCAGGCGGCAGGTTTCAAAACCGTCCATTTCGGGCAGCATGACGTCCAGGAGAATCGCGTTCGCGGAGTACTGGTCGCACAGTTCCAACGCCTGCCGACCGCTGTACGCCGGCACCGTCTCCATCCCGTGCAGCGAGAGGAGTTCCCGTTGCAACTCGTTCATTTCCATGTCGTCTTCGACGACCAGGATAAGGGGCATATCTGACACGTGACCTGCCTTTTCCAGAATTCTTAAAAATGCAGCCTACAACCTGGCAGGGGTTGTCAAAGGTCTTATCAGACTGTATCGTGTTAACTCCGCGCCGGACATGAACGGCGAACACATTATTTTCCAACGCGGAACGTGGATTCTATACAATGCAGTTGCCCACGCCAGAACAAATTTTACTTGCCGTGAAAATTTATCTCCAGCACGCCTGGGACGGGCGGGCGCCGGAGTCGCTCCAGCCGCTGCTTCCCGGACCGGGCGTCGATCCGGTCGCGTGGTTGACGGGACCGGCGGCCGAATGCGACCCGCCGGACGCGACCCTCGAGTCCCTGCGGTCGGCGGCCTTTCGACTCGGGAATTTCGCCTATCCGCACATGAAGCTTCGCGTGTCCCGGCCTCCCAATCGCCCGGTGTTCCTGTTCAGCGTGGACGCCCACGACGCGATCTTGCAGGCCCGTCCCGGCACGCCCGATTACGCGATGCTCCAGGAGCTCAAGGCCAACAACGCGAAGATCGTCGAGGCGATTCACTCGGACTGGGACGCCGCGGGATTGCCCACGGAGCGAAGCTACCTCCGCCGGATTGTCAAGGAAACTCGATCCCGACGCGACGCCGTCGAGGGCGGACCCTCCGCGGATTCCCCGCGGGATGGGGGTGGATGTTAGGTTTTCAATCCTCCAGGGCGCTTCACAACATCATAGGCCCCGGCGCCTGTGGATACCTCCGGAATTTACATCGACATGGGATTCCGCGAAGTTTACACTGATTCTCAAGTGACATATGCCGAACAGCTATCTTCAACGCCGATACCTGGTTAGCTTCGCCACCCGCCGGCTGCCGCATATTTTTACCGATGTCCTGATTGTCGGAGGCGGGGCGGCGGGGTTGCGCGCCGCCATCGAAGCCGCCCAGTACGGCCAGGTGATCCTGCTGACGAAGGACCGTCCCAAAGAGTCCAACACGTTGTACGCCCAGGGCGGGCTGGCGGCCGTCATCGCGAAGGACGATTCCATCGAGGACCATATCGCCGACACCCTCCGGACGGGCGTGGGACTCTGCGACGACGGCGCGGTGCGGGAGTGCATTTCGTCCGCGCCGCGGCAGATCGCCGAATTGCGCGCCTGGGGGATGGAATTCGATTGCGACGACGGCGAATTGCACCTCGGCAGGGAAGGCGGACACGGGGCGCATCGCGTGGTGCATTCGCACGGCGACGCGACGGGACGGGCGCTGGAGGAATTCCTGTTCGCCCGGGCGCAAGCGACGGACAATCTCAAAATTTTCGACGAATGCTTCTCGCTGGATCTGCTGACCGACCCGCCGGAAGGCGGCAGGGACGCCCGGTGCGTCGGGGCGCTGACGGACCATCCCCGGTTCGGGATGCAGGTGATCCACGCGCGGCGGACGATCCTCGCCGCCGGCGGGGCGGGGGTGCTCTGGCGCGAGACGACCAATCCCACCGGCGCGACCGCCGACGGGGTGGCGATGGCCTTCCGGGCCGGCGCTGCCCTGGCGGACCTGGAAATGATGCAGTTTCACCCGACCACGCTGTACGTCGCGGGATCCACGCGGTCGCTGATCTCCGAAGCCGTTCGCGGCGAGGGCGCCCACCTGCTGGATCGCGACGGTGTGCGGTTCATGGCCGAGTACGACGACATGGGCGAACTGGCGCCGCGCGACGTCGTCAGCCGGGCGATCCTCGACCGCATGGTCAAAACCGGTACGAACAAGGTATTCCTGGACGTGCGGCACATGGGCGCCGAAGCCTTCGCCGCGCGATTCCCCTTCATCGACCAGCAGTGTCGCTCCTTCGATATCCATCCCGGTAAGGACCTGATCCCCGTGCACCCGGCCGCCCATTACATGGTCGGGGGTGTGCGGGTGGACCTTCAAACGCGCACGAGTCTGCCGGGCCTGCTCGCCTGCGGGGAGGCGGCCTGCACCGGGCTGCACGGCGCGAACCGCCTGGCGAGCAATTCGCTCTCCGAGGCGCTGGTGTTCGGGCGGCGCGCGGGACGCACCGCCGGCGAGGCGCTCGCTAACGAGAACAACAACTCCACCGGCCAGGCCGAGTGGACCATCGAACCGTCGGAGCGGACGGAGCTGGACTTGACGGACATTCGCAATTCGCTGCGTTCGATGATGTGGCGGAACGTCGGGATCGTCCGCGACGGGCAGCGGCTGAGCGAATCGCTGGAGATTATCGAATTCTGGGGGCGCTACGTGATGGACAAGGAGTTCTATTCCGAATCCTGGCAGCATCGCCCGGTGGACGTGCTGGGCGGAACCGCCGGAGCGGGCCGGCGCGGCTGGGAGGTGCAGAACATGCTGACGGTGGCGTACCTCGCGACGGAACTGGCGTTGCGCCGCACGGAAACCCGCGGAGTCCACTACCGCCAGGACTTCCCCAACACCGACCCCCACTGGACCCGCCACCAGGTGGTCCGAAGAACGGAACATCAATTGGTGGTGGAGTAGGAATCCTACGAGCACCTCGTGTCAACGCGGTGTTTTTTTCCCTTTCCCGAAGAAACGGCGGGTTTACACCCACCGCTCGTTGTGGGATTCGTATTCGTATGCGAGACGGAGTTCTTACCCCGCGGCGATGGCGTCGGCGATGGGGTTGAGGATTCGGGGCAGGACGATGCGGCTGGTGATGTCTTCGCAGGCTTCGCACTGCTGCCGGAACGATTCCATGATGTCGATCGGCTGCTGCGGGGCGGGGTAGCGGCGGACCGTGAAGTAGATGCTGATGGGTTCCTCGTCGTACTGGCCGGTGCGCACCTGGTAGCTCGTGCCGCGGGTTTCAATCGAAATGCGCCCCTGGACGTAGCAGTCCTCGTCCAGCGAGACGACCATGTTCGGCTCGAATTCGATCGGCTTGATCGTGGGATCCTCGCAGAATCCCGCCAGCGGGGAATCGCCCAGCAGCGCCTCGGCGACGATACCGTCGCGGTTGCCCTGGTAGTCGAGGTTGAATCCGAACAGCAGATCCATCGCCTCGACGTCCAGGCCGCTGATCCCGAGATAATATTGACTGCGCTCCAGCAGCCAGTTGTGCAGGTGGTAGGCGTCTTCCAGCGACGGCGGATTGAAATATCCCGCGCAGAGTCGGTGGGGGTGCAGTTCGCTCCAGCGGTAGTTGCCTGCCTCCCGGTCGCCTTCGAGGACGAACTCGCCGGACTCCCGCTGGAAGAACGACGCCATCGCGCCGAATTCCTTCTGGGCGGCTTCGAAGAAGTGCAGAACGGTCTCCCGGCTGTCGGGCAGTTTCATGGTCGTCTGCACGTTTAAGTTCACGAAAAAGTCGTCGGCAACGCTGGAGAAATCCATCATTCCTCAAGTTCCTTTTTTGGGAAGCGGGGCAACCTTTACTATACCCTCTTTTCAGTGCGGGACAATGACAATTTTCCCCGGATCGGTTCGGAAAATCAGGACATCCGACCCATCCGAACCCTACGCCAGGTACTTCCGGTCGACGCGCATGAACCGCTTGATCGGTTTGATCATTTCGTCGTACCCGTCGCGGCCCATCAGGGCGAACGTCGCCTGTTTGCCCAGTTCGACGGCCGGCTGATCGTAGGCGTTGATGTTCAGCAGTTCGCCCATCAGGCTGGTCGTGAACTCGTACAGGTAGAAGAACTGCCCGATGGTTTCGGGCTTGATTTCCGGGAACTGGATCGTCACGCTCGGTCGTTGCGACTGGGCGAGGGCGAATTCCGTCGCCCGTTTCTCGGCCTGGAGGAGCTTGCTCATTCGGGCGTTGCGGAGATACGTCAGGCCGGGGACGTCCTCGAACATGTCGCGCGGCAGGCGGACGTCCCTGGGGTGCTTGAGCACTTCCAGGAAGACGATCAGCTTGTCGTTGGGTCCTTCGCGGTAGAGTTGGACCTGGCTGTGCTGGTCGGTCGTGCCCAGGGCCTTGATCGGCGTCGGACCGGTGAAGATTTCGTTTCCTTCGCGGTCGGTCTGCTTACCGAGGCTCTCGGCCCAGAGTTGCCGATACCAGTCGGCCAGCATGTACAGGCGGTTGGAATAGGGCATCATCACGTGCATGGGTTTGCCCTTTTTCATGAAGCTGATGTACTTGACGGCCGCCAGGACCGCGGCGGGGTTCTGCATGAGGTCCATGACTTCGACGACCTGTCGCATCGCCTCGGCGCCGCGGAGGACGGCGTCGATGTCGATGTCGCACATCGCCGCGGAGAACAGACCGACCGGCGAGAGCACGCTGAAGCGTCCGCCGACATCGCCGGGCACGGGCAGCATGTCCAGGCCGTCTTCTTTGGCGATCTTGTGCAGCGTTCCTTTTTCGGGGTCGGTGGTCGCGACGATGTGTCGCGCGAAGTTGTCGCCGAGTTTGTTCCGCAGCATGTCGCGGATGGCCATGAACTGCGACGCGGTCTCCGCGGTCTCACCGGACTTGCTGATGACGTTGAACAGCGTGGTATTGAGTCGCCGGCCCACGAATTTCAGCGTGTCGCTGATGAGCATCGGGTCGACGTTGTCCAGCACGAACAACCTGGGCCCGCCGCGCTTGCGTTCCGAGAGGAGATTGTACGTCACGGGATTCAGCGCGTGGTGCAGGGCGATGTTGCCCAGGGCGCTTCCGCCGATGCCCAGCACGACCAGGTCGGTGGTGTCGGGTTTGTACTTCGCGACCAGGTTCTTGACCTGCTTGGCGTAGGTGGGGTGCGAAGGCAGGGCGGCGTAACCGAGTTTGCCCTGCCGACATCGCTCGACGACGGTCTGGTGGGCCTGGGACAGGGCGCCCTCGACGGCCGCCAGGTCGCCGGGCGTCACGCCGTGCTTTCGGCCTACGATTCTGTGACTAGCGCTTTTCCAATAAACTCGAATCATGGATCGTTTCCTTGGTTCTGTAAGGAGATTCGCAACACTCAGGTCTACCAGCTTATTCATCCATGGACCATTTGGCAAGGGTTGTTGTGGATTCTCTTTTCATTCGCGAGTGTGGTAAGAGCACCCACAAGCGAGAAGACTCGCTTGAAGGTGCCACGTGATCCTCGAAAAGAATAGTTGACGAATTCCCCATGGAACTGGTTAACTAGTCAACCAGTCAACCAATTCACCAGGGAACCGAACCAACATGGATCTTCGCACGAAAATCTGTCTTTGGGTGATCGTTATCGGGATGGCGAATTTTCTCGCGTATACGATCGGGTATACCGTCGTCGGCGGGGAGTCGGTGCGCGGCAAGGTGTATGAGGATCGCGCCGGCGGCGAGCGGACCTACGAGCTGGACAACGGACAGGCGGTCGGACGCGGTGTTTTCATTTACATGGGCGTTCACTCGATTGTTCTGTGGATCAGTGTCGCCGCCGTCATGCTGGCGATGCTGACGCTGGCGAAGGATCGCATCGCCGATTCGATGCAGTCGGCCGCCGTGCGCGGCAGGACGTTCTGCACGGTCCTGGCGGTGGTCATCGGAGTCTTCACGGGCGGAATGATTTTCCAGTTCATCCACACCTTCGTGGATCACTTCCAGCATCCCATCGTCCGCCCGGCGGACCAGACGACGCCGCCCAACCCTTTACCCCCGTCGGGCCCATGAGCATCACCATCGAAGACATTCTCGCCCCGACGGGCCTGGTCGCCCGAAATCTCCCGACCTACGAACCCCGCGGCGAACAGTTGGAGATGGCCCACGCGGTCGGAAGGGCGTTCGACGAGCGGGAGCACCTGCTCGCCGAAGCCGGCACGGGCGTGGGCAAGAGCTTCGCGTATCTCGTTCCCGCGATTCTCCACGCGTGGGAGCACAAGCGGCGCGTCGTCGTGAGCACCTGCACCATCGCCCTGCAGGAGCAACTGATCCGCAAGGATTTGCCCTTCCTCGCCGAGGCGCTGAAGGACACGCCCGTTACGTTTTCCGCCGTCCTGGGCAAGGGGCGAAGCAATTACATCTGCCTCCGTCGCCTGGCGCTGCTGATGAAGAATCGCGACAAGTTCCTCTCGAGCGAGCGTCACCAGAAGCAACTGGATCGACTCGCGGAATGGGCGATGCGAACCGAAACCGGTGAATTGCAGGAGCTGGATTTCGAGCCGCCCCCGGCGGTGTGGAACAAGGCCTCCTCCGATCCGACGCTGTGTTACGGGCAGCGCTGCGCGAGCGCCCATCGCTGTCATCTCCGGGCGGCCCGGAAGCGATTGCTGGAGGGGAACATTCTCGTGGTCAACCACGCGATGCTGCTGTCGGACCTGACCAACCCGCCGTCGTCGCGCATCCTGGGTCCGTACAAACTGCTGGTGATGGACGAAGCCCACACCATCGAATCCGTCGCGAGCGACCAGTTCGGTCGGTCGGTCTCGAACGGAAACGTCGCGAACCTGCTGCGCGAGCTGTACAACGACCGGACGAACCGGGGCCTGTTGGGACTCATGGACGCTTCCGACGCGATCTCGGCGGTCAATAAAGCCGGCCGGGCCTCCGAGGCGTTTTTCGCGGACCTGGCGGAGTACGCCGGCGGGGACGTCGCCCGCGGCGGACGGCTGCGACGGGCGGAAGTCGTGCCCGACACCGTCACCGGACCGTTGAAGGCGCTGACGGAGAAACTCCATGAGATCCGCGAACAGGCGAAGAACGATGAGCAGAAATTCGAGCTGGCCGGGTACGAAGCCCGGCTGCTGGAAACGACGACTATGCTGAAGGAGTTGCTTTTCCAGGAGCAGGACGATCACGCCTACTGGCGGACGTGTCGTCGGCGAAAAGACGGCGGGCAGATCGTGACGCTGTCCTCCGCGCCGATCCACGTCGCGCCGATGCTGCGGAAATATGTCTTTGACGAGGTGCACTCGGCGGTGTTGACCAGCGCGACGCTCTCGACGGCCGGGGTGCGAAGCGAAAACGGCGCGGGCGCCGGCGGATTCGAGTACATCCGCCGGCGATTGGGCGTGGAAGACGGCGAGGATTTGCTGCTCGCCAGTCCCTTTAATTTCCGACGGCAGGCGAAGCTGTACGTCGAGACGCGCCTGGGCGATCCGAACCAACTGCGCGAGTTCACGCCCGTCGCCGGCGACGCGATCCGCCATTACGTCGCCGAATCGCAAGGCCGTTGCTTCATCCTCACCACCAGCTACGCCATGCTCGACGCGCTGGCGGAGGAAATCGAACCCTGGTGCCTCGACAACGATTACGAACTGCTCGCCCAGGGCGGTTCGATGCAGCGCTCGGCGATGCTGGATCATTTCCGCGCCAAGCCGCGCTGCGTGCTGCTGGGGACGCTGAGCTTCTGGCAGGGCGTGGACGTCGCCGGCGAGGCGCTCTCGAACGTGATCATCGTCAAGCTGCCCTTCGCCGTGCCCGACGAGCCGATCATCGAGGCCCGCATGGATTCCATCCGCGACGCCGGCGGAAATCCGTTCGCGGAATTTCAACTGCCCCAGGCGATCATTCTGTTCAAGCAGGGTTTCGGCAGGCTGATCCGCTCCCGGAGCGACACGGGATTCGTGGTCGTGCTGGATCATCGAATCGTGACGAAATCCTACGGCAGGGCGTTCCTGCAGGCGTTGCCGGACATCGAGGTAATACGCGACGAATTCTGCAACCAGCGCGACGGCGGCGGAGCCGCGTCCGATGAGTTGTGGGAATATACCTAAACTGTCATCCTGAGCGGAGCGAAGCGGAGTCGAAGGACCTTACAGTTTCGATGGCGTAAGGTCCTTCGACTCCGCTTCGCTCCGCTCAGGATGACAACTTTATGATTACACCGACAGCGCATAAATCAGCACGAACATACCGATGCCCAGCGCCGCCAGGACGATCCACCAGAGGCGTTTGCCGGCGAACATGCTTTTCGGCTGGTTGATGATCCAGTGTTTGCAGTGGGGACACTGCTGGGCGAATTCGCTGAGCATTTCACCGCAGTGGGGGCAGGGGATCAGTTCCACGCGGTCCTCGTCCAGCAGATCGGCGTCGGACTGGTCCGGGCCTTCGTTGATGTCGTCAAAATCGGTCATGGCATATTTGAAATCTCAAATCTCAAATCTCAAATTTGAAATTTGATATGGATGGTCAATGGCACAGTTCGATCACGAGTTGTTGCATCGCCGGGAGGGCGTCCCGGCCGGTTTTCATTCCCAGGTCCGCGGCGATGAGTTTTCGGAAGTCGGCCTGGAATTGCTGGAGGGTTCGCCGCCTGAGCATCGCCTGGAATTCCCGCTGCCCGTAGAACACGCGGGCGGATTTCATAGCCGTCATGGGATTCTGCCCCGCCGCGACGTCCTGGGCGACCTGCATCGCCCGTCGGATGTGCCATGCGATCTGCCCCAATAGCGCGAATTCCGCGCCGCGCGTCTGCAAGGCGGCCGTCGTCGCCTGCAGGGCGGACTTCGCGTCGCCGTTGGTCAGGGCGTTGGTCACGGCGAAGGCTTCCGGTCCGGCGGTGGACGTGACGACGGCCGTCACGTCCCGCGTCGTGATCGCGGGATTCTCGCCGATGTAGGTCACGACCTTGTCCAGTTCGTTGGACAGCGTCGTTAGGCTCGGGCCGATCCAATCCGCCAGCAGTCCCGCGGCGTCCGGGGCGATGGTTTTTCCGCGCTGTTCGACGGCGGCGCGAATCCAGCCGAGAAGTTTGGCGCCTTCGGGGCTGTCGCAGTCGACGAGGTCGCCGACGGATTTGAGTTTTTTCGCGAGCTTGGTGTTGCTCGGCCAGGCGCCGACTTCCAGGATCAGCGTCGCGGAGGCGGCCGGCGCGTCGAAATATTTTTCCAGGGCTTCCCGGTTGGCGCTGACGAACGATTCGGCGTCGCGGACGATCACCACGCGGTGCGGCGCGAGGAAGGGCAGGGTGCGCAGTTCGTCCAGCACGTCGGCCAGTTCCGCCGTCGCGTCGAAAGAGCTGACGCATACCTGGGGATCGGCGTCGCCGACGGCGCGGGCGATGACGTCCCGCCGCGCCGCGTCGCGCAAATGGGCGTCCTTTCCGTGAAGGACGTGGATCGGTTTGACGGACGGTGAACTCAATCGTCGTTCCTGATCTCGTGGATTGCTTTCTAACGCGGTACGATACCCGTTTTCAAACAGCGCCGAGCGGCCAGCCGATCATCGGTGTCGGCTTGCCGCTCGGCGCTGTGGTATTTTCTCTGAACGAAGATAAACAGATGTTGTCGTCGTTATCGTCCGAGGGTTTCGGCGCGATCCAGAACGCTTCGCAGGGACCGTCGCTTTGAGGCGGGCACGGAATAGTAGATTTCCTTCCCGCTTCGCCGGGCCTGGGCGAACGCGGACATCTTGAGAATTCCCAGATGTCGTGAGACGGTAGGTTGGTTCAATCGCAGCTTGCGGCAAAGTTCGGTGACGTTCATCTCTTCCGCGCCCAGGGCGAGGAGAATCGCCAATCGCGTCGGATCGCCCAGGATGCGAAACGCCTGGGCGAGACTGTGTGTTTGCCGTTGCTGCCCGGCCATACCTGTCCCAGCTTTCCAATTCACTCACGCCGACGCCGCGCGGGGGTCGTCGCGGCGTCGCGCGGGGATCCCGCTTCCGTTCGCCGCGCGGGATCCTGCCGTCGGGGATGTCTACATCTGCTTGCGGCGGTAGATCACGTACAGCACGATCACGATGATCAGCAGCAGCAGAAGCGGAATCTGATACCAGGCAAACAGATCGCCGATACCGGCAAGAATACCCGTAGTAACCATGGGAAAAACTCCTTCACTGTTCCATTGGTGAAAAACACTCTAACGGCCGCCATCCATGCCAAACCCAAGTCCGGCTGCGACTTTTTGTAAAAAAATTTTCACTAGCGGCGACTGGATTCGAACCAGTGACCTAGGGCTTATGAATCCCTCGCTCTAACCAACTGAGCTACGCCGCCGTCGGCCGACGCTCCGTAACCCGAAGCGACGGGAATTCCCGATAAAGGTACCCGGAGGAAAACGCATCGTCAAGGAAATATCCTACCTTCGCCCGACCAGCCCTCGCTGCGACTGCGAGATGCCCTTGATCATCATCTTGAGGTCTTCGGGATTCGGCGCGACGGTGTAGGCGACCTTCGGGTCGATCATGTCTTTTTCGATCAGTTCGTATAAGCTGCGCGTGAAACTGCACATCCCCTGGTCTTCGTGGGAGCGGATCACGTCGCCCAGTTCGTTGTCCCTGCCGTTCTCCAGCAGGTTGCGCACGGTGGGGTTCATCTGCAGGATTTCGACGGCCGGGACGCGACTGACGCCTTCCTTCACGGACGGTAGGAGTTTCTGGCAGATAATCGCCCGCAGGCTGAACGCCAGCGACTGGAGAATCAGGTCGCGGCTTTCCGTGGGGAACAGCTCCAGCACGCGGGAGATCGTCTGCGGGGCGCTGCTGGCGTGGATCGTTCCGAACACGAGGTGCCCGGTCTCGGAGGCCTGGATGGCGGCCTCGAAGGTTTCGTAGTCGCGCATTTCGCCGATCAGGACGATATCGGGGTCTTCGCGCAGCATCGCGCGCAGGGCGGTCGGGAAGTTCGGAACGTCGATGCCGATTTCCCGCTGGCTGATGAGCGCTTTCTTGTCCTCGTAGAGGTACTCGATCGGGTCCTCGATCGTGATGATGTGGCAGCGGCGGTTGGTGTTGATGTGCTCGATCATCGAGGCGATGGTGGTGCTCTTGCCCGAACCGGTGGGCCCCGCCAGCAGGATCAGTCCCTGGTCGGCTTCCACGATCCCGGCGATTTCCGGGGGGAGGTTCAGGCTGGCAAAGTCCGGGATGTTCCGCGTGACGCGGCGGATGGACAGGGAAATCTCGCCGCGCTGGCGGAAGATGTTGATTCGATACCGGTCGCTTTCGGGCAGTTCGTGCGCCAGGTCGATGCTGCCGTATTTGTGGAAATACGCCTGCTGTTCCTCCGTCATCAGGCTGAAGGCCATCTGCTCGATGACGTTCGATTCCAGCGGCGGTTCCTTGACGGCCCGGAGAACCGCGCCGACGCGCACGTGCACCGTCGAATTGCATTTGATGTGCAGGTCGCTGGCGTCAAGTTTGACCATCGCCTGGAAATATCCTTCCAGCTTCGGATCGACGCCTCCGCCGGGCGCTTCCTTGTGATGATCGATCGGCTGGGCTTCTTTGGTTTTCGCTTCCGGATCGACCGGAACCGGTTGCGGCGCGTTCGGTGTGGAACCCACGGTATTGCTCCTTTGAAAGTAGCCACGGGCGCAAGCCCGTGGTTGATATTGTTTATTTTATTCCTGAGTCCCGGAGGGACGATTGAATATTTATCTCGAAGGGTAATTTCAATCGCCCCGTACGGGGCTCTTGTTTTTATCAATCTTTGTTTCCCACGGGCTTGCGCCCGTGGCTATTCTCATCCGCCGCTTCGCGGCTGTAAGCCTTGATGTAACGTTTGCTTGGCGGGGCTCCCTCAGGGACAGGTCTGTCCCGCCAAGTCATTCTTGTATTCGGAAGGCGGCGGGACGGACCTGTCCCTGAGGGATCCCCGCCACCCAAACCATCAGGTTATTGTTTGTGTCAATCGTATCGGCACGCCGCGACGGGCGATGTACTCCTTGGTTTCGGCGATGGTGAACGTGCCGAAGTGGAAGATGCTGCTGGCCAGCGCCGCGTCGGCCTGCCCGTCCGTGAGGGCTTCGTACAGGTGTTCGGGTTTGCCCGCGCCGCCGGAGGCGATCACGGGGATCGTCACCGCCCGCGCGACCGCGCGGGTGATTTCGATGTCGTACCCTTCCCGCGTGCCGTCGGCGTCCATGACGGTCAGCAGGATCTCGCCCGCGCCGCGCCGCTGGACTTCCTGCGCCCAGGCGACGGCTTCCTTTCCGGTCGGAATCCGCCCGCCGTGGATGTGCACGTCCCACATTTCGGTTCCGCCGGTGCGGATGCGCTTCGGATCGATCGCGACCACGATGCACTGCGAACCGAATTTTCGGGCGGCCTTCGTGATGAAACCCGGATCGCGGATCGCCGCGGAGTTGATCGACACCTTGTCCGCGCCGGCTTGCAGGAGCATGCGGCAGTCGTCCAGCGTTCGCACGCCGCCGCCGACGGTTAAGGGCATGAACACCTGCTCGGCGGTGTGACGCACCACGTCCAGCGTGATCTCGCGGGCTTCGTGGCTGGCGGTGATGTCCAGGAACACCAGCTCGTCCGCGCCTTCGCGCTCGTAGCGACGGGCGATTTCCACCGGGTCGCCCGCGTCGCGCAGGTTCAGAAAATTCACGCCTTTCACGACGCGGCCCCGGTTGACGTCCAGGCACGGAATGATTCGTTTGGCTAACACAACAGGTCTTTCCAACTTCCGCGAAACCATATCCTCAAGTTGATTCGCATTATTGTTCACCGGCGGCATGACATACGGCATGCATATCCGAGCCTTGTATTGTATCGCCGAAGCGAAACGATTACCACCCCCGCGATGGGTGAAGATTGGGTGACTGAAAGACAACCAGACTGTCATCCTGAGCGGAGCGCAGCGGAGTCGAAGGACCTCACGCTACCTTACCCGTGAGGTCCTTCGACTCCGCTGCGCTCCGCTCAGGATGACAACGGTAGTTCGCGTAATTTACTACGCGACATTTTCTTTCATCCCCGACAGCAGGGAATCCAGGGCCGCGTAGTTTCTCTCCGCCGTTTCGTCGTCGATGTAGGACGGATGCACCACCAGTCGCAGATCCGGGTGCATCACCCGCCGGACGATTTCAAGCATCGCTTCGGTCCGGCCGGTCATTCGCACGTGGACCGCCATGTTTGAACCCACCAGCGCGTCCCGCACCGCTTCGGGGGAATTCGGATTCGGATCGACCACGTGGTCCAGCGCGCAATCCAGCGCGACGCAGGAGGGAACCAGTTCCTTGATCCTGCCCATGGTGTGGGCGTAGTTTCCGCAGGAATGTATCGCCACGCCGTCCATCGCCCTGCCGATTTCTTCGGCGAGCGGCAGGTTGAAGCGTTCGTTCACCCGCGGGGAGCTGACGGCCAGGTTGTCGTCCGAAATGCTCATTCCCGCGAATCCCGTGCCGCTGAGAAAAATATGTCCCGGGGAAAGCAGCGCCTCGCCGATTTCCTCGGCCTGGACGTTGCTGAATTCGATAATCAGCGAATTGATCTGCCGCAGGAAGGCCTCGATTTTCTCCGGTTCGAGCAGGCAGCCGGTGAACACTTCGCAGGCGTCCAGGATCAGCGTTCCGGTGTCGCTGGCCGATTGGGTGTCCGTCCAGACGATCGGCAGGGCGTCGCCGAGTTTCGATTTAAAATAGCGAATCGTCTCCAGCACGAGCCGCGCGACGGGACTGTCCTGCCAGCGGGGTTTCGCTAGGCCGACCACCTCATCCAGCTGATGGTACAGGTAATGAACCGCCGGCGCCTCTCCGTCGCGCCAGACATACTCGCAGCCGTACATGTTCGCGTACACGCCCGTTCCGAACCAGGGTTCCATCAGCGGCAGGTGATCGCTGGGAATGTCGAGAGATTTTTCGACGTACTCGATATTTCGCTCGAAACATTCCTCCGGGGTTCGGGCGTCGGACCAGACGTTTCCATCCGGCGTTTGAAAGATCAGATACTTACGGGAACCGTCCAGGAATTGTTTCGTCCGCGATTCCCGGCCCGAACGAACCTTCTGATACTGATCGACGACGGCGTTTACATTCACGATTTCGCTCCTGTTCGATAGAAGGACAATCCTTCAAACGGAACACCGTTTCGGAGCGTGGAATTATAGAAATCCGCGTCAGGATTCGCAAATTCTCTTTTCCGGGAGGATTTGAAACGAAAAGATTCCCTGATGGATTTCACGAAAAAGATAACAGCGCCGAGCGGCAAGCCGGGAATCATGTCGGTTTGCCGCTCGGCGCTGTTGATTTTTTTAAAATCTATGTCGAGTTATCAATATTATCCCGGGCAGACGCGCAGGACTTCGTCGATGGCCGTGATCCCCTCCGCCGCCGCGAGGAGTCCCGCCGTTCGCAACGAATGCGTACCGGAGGTTTTGAACCGCTTTCGGAATTCCTCGACGGCTGCGTTCCGCGCCAGGAGTTCTCGGTACGCGTCGTCCACTTCGAGCATCTCGGCGATGGCGACCCTGCCTCGGTATCCGGAGTTCCTGCACGCGGGACATCCCTTGCCCCGGGAGAATTTGCCCGTGGGCAACTCCGGCAGGCTTTGACGCACCCAGGCCGGCGGTTCGTGGGATTCGCGACAATCTTCGCAGATTTTTCGCACCAGCCGCTGCGACAGCACGCCGATTAAGGCGCCGCCGATCCGGTAGGGGTCGTTTTTCAAATCCAGCAGGCGTCGCAGGCACGCCGGCGCGTCGTCCGCGTGCATGGTCGTGAACACGAGATGCCCGGTGATCGCGGCATGGAGGATGACTTCGAGGGTTTCGGAGTCTTTGCATTCGCCGACGAACATGATGTCCGGATCCTGACGCATCTGGGCGGTGACGGCCTGGGCGTAGGAAACGCCTTCCAACGGCCCGATCTGCTGCTGAAGAATCCCGTCGATCTGATATTCCACGGGATTCTCCGCCGTGATGATTTTCGCGCCGCCGTCGGCGGCCAGTTCGCGCAACGCGCCGTAGATGGTCGTCGTCATTCCCGAACCGGTCGGTCCGGTCACGACGATCAGTCCCGTCGGCCTACGAATCCACCGGCGAAAACGCTCCAGCGTTTCTGAGGGCCAACCGAAGGCGTTCATGTCGAGTGTCAATTGGTCGGGCAGGTGACGAATCACGATGGATTCTCCGGAGGTGTACGGAACGACGGAGATGCGCATGCTGACGCGTTTTCCGTTCACGTCGCACAGGCAGAGTCCCACCTGCGGTTCGTCATGGACCGTCGTGTCCAGTGCTCCGAGCATCTTGAATCCGTCGAGAACCGATCGTGACTGCTCCTTGTCGATGGAGACGTCCGAAGGCCGCAACGCGCCGTCCACGCGCTGCCGTACAACGAGTCGATCCCGGTTCCATTCCAGGTGCGTGTCGGACGCGCCCAGCGAGACGGCTTCGGTGAGAATCGCCCGCCGCATCTCGGGCCAGGCGGATGGATCGACAGCCGTTTTGACGGGGGGAGTTTCCCGCGCCTCGACGTGGGTTTTCAGGTCGCTCCAGTCCTTGAAGCCGTATTCCATCGCCAGTGCGAACTGCACCTCCACCAGCGACACGCTCGCGCTGAGGATGTCCTCCTCCGCCGCGTCGGTAAAGCGATGCAGATTTCGAAGGATGGAACAGACGTCCGCGTTTTTCGCCTGGTGACGTTTCAGGAGAGACTTCGCCTGCTTGCGGAGATACGACAGACTGGGACGGGTCGGTAACGAGAGTGTCATGAGACACCTTCCTTTCGTTCGCGCCCCGGGCCTGCTCGCGAGGGCAGAAAAGAAGGTTTCAAAATTTTTTGCCTATTGAAGGTGGGCTATGCCCTTTCCGCAGGCCGGGTGGCGTCCTTAAATCGCCATAAGCATTCTAACCATCCATGATCGGAATTGTCAAGATTGTTTCGTTGGAAAAATATATAAGAACATTATTTTCAAGAGGATATAAAATAATCTTTTTCTGACGAATGCGTGGGAGGACAGGAACATGGTTAAATTTGTACAATCAAAAAACCCCGAAAAATAAGGGTTTTGGCCTACAGGACAGTTTTTTGAGATTATTCAAAATAATCCCGAAATTATCCTTGCAATCTCCTTTCGGATGGAGTATTAGTACATGTCCTGTCGCGGTTGGGTATCTCTGGGGGACATCCGGTGGGTTTGGGTTCCCGCCGGTGAAAAAACGCGATATGAGAAAATACAGGAACAAGCCGATCGCGGAATTGGCTGTCGAGTTAGGGTCGGGCCTCGCCAGGCTGCGACGGGGATATCTCGATCACGCCGAAGAACTCCTTCGTCTCATCGAACCTTCCCAGGAATATCCTTACGAGTTTGTGGTCCACCGCTTAACGGGGTATCGTCCCGGCGGATCGGCCGGTCCGGGGATGCTGCTGGAAGGACGCTCTCTCCAGCACGATCTTCTCCAACTGATCCTGGACGTTTCGGAGAGTTTTGATCTGCACACGAGCGATCACGACGAGGTGGTCTACGACACTCCCGCGCTGTCGCAGCGGTTCAACGTGTCGACCAAGACCGTCCAGCGCTGGCGCAACCGGGGTTTGCCCGCGCGGCGGGTGATCTTTCCGGACGGCCGGCGACGCGTGGGATTCCTCGACAGTTCCGTTCGCTGGTTCCTCGAGGGGCATCAGAAGGAAATCCAGCGGTCGATCCGCTTTTCGCAACTGACCGAAGCGGAAAAGCAGGATATTCTTCAAAAGTCCCGGCACATGATCGAAACCACGCAATGCAGCCTCAGCGACGTCGCCCGTCGCCTGGCCCGTCAGACCGGACGGGCCGTCGAGACCATCCGCTACACCATCCGAAAGCACGACAACGACCATCCCGACCGGGCGCTGTTTCCCCACCTGCTCAACACGCTGGACAACCAGGAAAAACGCCGCATCTACCGGAGTTTCCTCCGCGGCGAACCGGTGCCCAGCCTCTCGGAACGCTACCACCGCACCCGCGGGAGCATCTATCGCATCGTCAACGAAATGCGGGCGGTGCAACTGCTGGAACGCCCGATTTCCTACGTCTTCAACGAGGAATTCGAGCGCCCGGACGCCGACGAACTCATCCTGGTCGATCCCGAACCGGACGTGGAGGGACGCTACGAACCCATTGAAAAAGCCAAGGCCCCCAGGGACCTCCCCCCGTATCTCAGGAGTCTCTACGAGGTGCCTCTCTTAAGCGCCGAAAGCGAATTCAAGGAATTCCGCCGGTACAATTATTTCAAGTACAAAGCCGATCAGCTTCGCAAGAAAATCGACGTGAACCGCATCTCCGTGCAGCAGATCAAGGACGTCGAGGCGTTGCTCCTGCAGGCCAACGTCGCGAAAAACCGCATCGTGCGGGCGAACCTGCGCCTGGTCGTGTCCATCGCCAAGAAACACGTGTCCGGGCCTTTGAATCTCTTCGAGCTGATCAGCGACGGGAACGTCTCGCTCATGCGGGCGGTCGAGAAATTCGATTACGCCCGGGGATTCCGCTTCAGCACGTACGCCTCCTGGGCGATCATGCGGAATTTCGCCCGGTCCGTCCCGAAGGAACGCTACCAGCTCGACCGCTTCAGCACCGGGCACGAGGAAGTGCTCGATATCGCCGCGGGCCTGCGGAGCTACGATCCCGAGGAGGAAAACCTCGCCGAACTGCGCGAGAGCATCACCGTGATGCTCGATCATCTCTCCGCGCGGGAGCGGACGATTCTCGTGAATCATTACGGCCTGGACGAAAACGCCACGCCCAAAACCTTCGATCAACTCGGCAGGCAGCTCGGGATCAGCAAGGAGCGCGTCCGCCAGATCGAAATCCAGGCCCTCGACAAACTCCGAGCGATCGGAAACCCGGAAGAGTAGGCCCCAAAGGGGCCGTCAGCGTTTAGCCGGGGTGTGAGCGAAGCGAACCCCCGGAAAGAAATCCCAAATCAAGAGTCCCAACGGGACGACAGCGATTATTGTTTATTTTCAGGGGGAATGGTATTCCTGGTTCGCCGCCGTCCCTTCGGGACTTGTGATAATTAAAACCGCTACCGGGGGTTCGCTGCGCTCACGCCCCGGCTAAACGCTTTCGGTCCCTTCGGGACCGGGAAGATTCTCCCTGGATGGTTCAGCACTTTCCCTCCTGAAAATCGTGGAGATTTTGTCGTCCACAGCGTAGTCTATTGGGGGCGATCAATGACGTTCGAGGAAAAGGATATCCTGACTATGAGACGTGCGAGAATCAGAAGCATAACGATTTGCGGATTGGCGATGGTCGCGTCGCTGGGTTGCGAGCCGGTCGGGCGGCGCGCGGTGGTCGAACCGCGCCCGTCCGCCAAGGCGCCTCCGGCGGCGCCGCGGGAGGAATCCTCCCGCGTGATGGCCCGCGTGAACGGGCAGGCGATCCCGATGGACAAACTCCACGACGCGCTGGTGCGTGATCACGGCCGAGCCGTCAGCCAGCAGTTGATCGCCGACGAAGTCGTCCTGCAGGAACTCCGCCGTCGGAATCTTCCGACGAACGTGACGGACCGGGAACTGGAGATCGAAAATCGCCGGGCGTTGTCCCAGTTGTACCAGTTCGACACGTCCGCCGCGCCGGAACAACTGGACAGCCTGCTGAATCAGCTTCTGGCGCAGAAGAACCTCACGCGTCGCGTCTGGGACGCTTCCATGGCCCGCAACGTGTTGCTGGCGCGCCTGGCGGAGCGGGATCCGCGCGCGACGGTGACCGAGGAAGATATCCAGCGGGCGTTTTTTGAGGAATACGACGGTAAATTCAAGGCGCGGCATATCCAGGTGCAGCGGATGGTCATCGCCCAGGAGGTGATGGACAAGGCCCGCAAGGGCGAGGACTTCGAGAAACTGGCGTTTCATTATTCCACCAACCCTTCCGCCAAGACGGGGGCGTGGTTGCCGGATATCGGCCCGCGCACCGCGCCGGACACCATTCCCCCTCCGGTCGTCCAGGCGGTTCGGGCGATGAAAACCCCCGGGCAGATTTCCAACATCGTCCAGGTGGGCAGCAATTTCCACGTGCTGAAGCTCGAGGAAATCATCCCGCCGGCGAAGGCGAAATTTTCCGACGTCCAAGGGAAGCTCCGCTATCTCGTTCGGGACAGGAACCTCGATCGGCTGCGACCGATCCTCATGAAGGAACTGATAGACAAGGCCGAGATCGAATACGTCGATCCGGTCATTCGATCCAAGGTGAAACGAGGCGTGCAATCATGACGGAAGAATGGACGTTGAACGTCGCCGACCGTCTGCGTCGGCTGCCCCCGTATCTGTTCGGGCGCATTAACAAGATGAAGTACGAAAAGCGCCGCGCGGACGTGGATATCATCGACCTGGGGATGGGCAACCCCATGGACCCGACCCCCGACGCGGTGGTGGAGAAACTCTGCGAGGCCGCCAGGGATGCGCGCAACCAGCGCTACAGCGCCTCGATCGGAATTTATAACCTGCGCCGCGACCTGGCGCAACTGTACGAGCGGGTGTACGACGTCTCCCTCGATCCGGAGAAGGAAGTCATCGCCACGATCGGGTCGAAGGAAGGCTTCTCCCATATGTGTTTGGCGCTGATGGGCCCGGGCGACACGGCCGTCGTGGGCGACCCGTACTTCCCGATCCACGTGTACGGTGTGGCGCTGGCGGGCGCGAACGTGATCAACGTGGCGATGGGCAACGACCAGGCGTTCCTCGACCGCATCCGCTACGTCGTGGAGCACCTGTATCCCAAACCGAAGGTGCTGATCCTGAACTACCCGCACAATCCGACGGCCAGCACCGTGGACGACGTGTCGTTCTACGAAGCCGTCGTAGACCTCGCCAAGCATTCGGGAATCTACGTGATCCACGATTTCGCGTACTGGCGGACCTGTTTCGACGATTACAAAGCCCCGAGTTTCCTGCAGGCCAGGGGCGCCAAGGATGTGGGCGTGGAATTCGTCACGATGTCCAAGCCGTACAACATGGCCGGGTGGCGCATCGGGTTCTGCGTGGGCAACGCCGAAATGGTTCGCGCCTTATCCACGATCAAGGGATATTACGATTACGGAATCTTCCAGGCGATCCAGATCGCCTCGATCATCGCCATGCGCGAATGCGAGGGCGACATCGCCGCCCAGAACAGGATTTACCAGGCTCGGCGGGACGTGGTGGTGGACGGTCTGCGGAAACTGGGCTGGCAGGTGGACCCGCCGCGGGCGGGGATGTTCGTCTGGGCGCGGGTGGCCGAGGAACACCTGGCGGGGCAGGGGAGCATCGATTTTTCGCTGCGGTTGATGGACGAAGCGGAAGTGTCCCTCGCGCCGGGTCGCGCGTTCGGCGAGAACGGCGAGGGATGCGTGCGCATCGCCCTGGTGGAAAACGAGCAGCGCCTCCGCCAGGCGATCCGCCAGATGGACCGCGCCCTGAACAAGGGAATCAAGGCCCCGTCGGCGTCGAAACGAAAAACAAAGAAATAATACACGAATGAGAATTATGAGAAACTGACCACAGAGACACAGAGGTCACAGAGAAAGAAGTATTTTCTTAACGGTTTTCTCTGTGCCCTCTGTGTCTCTGTGGTACACTTTCTGTTTTTCAGAGGCTTCGTATTTGTGAAATTCGTGTAATTTGTGGACGAATTCGGTCAGTTTGAATAAAAAAGCAGCCCGACGGGCAACCGTTTGGGGTTGTCTGACGGGCGCTTGCCTGAACGATGGGGTGTCCGGAACCTTTCCGGACACGACTCGCTATGGGAAATGTAGAATATAAATCGCGTCCGGGCAAACGAACCGGCCGACGGACGATGGGAATTTTCCTGTTGCTGATTCTCTGCGCCGGATGCGGACCGATGTACACCAAACCGACGGAGCGCGAACCGGCGACCCAGGCGGAGCGTAATTTCCGCGACCTCTGGGACGCGTCCTGCACGACGTTGAAGCAATATGGATTTTCCCTCGATCGCCAGGACCGCCGGGAGGGTGTGATCACCACCTACACCGTTTCCGGCGGGCACGGCCTGGAGGCGTTGTGGCGGAAAGACGCCTCCAATGTGTTCTATTTGCGGGAAAATACGACCCAGAACATTTTACGGGCCGCTCGCGTGAAGATTCGCCGTCTGCCGGAGAATCCCGAATCGTTCGATTTCCGGGTGGAAGTGCGGATGGCCCGGACGGATCGTCCCCAGCCTCAAGTGACCAACGCCGTGGAAGTCAATAAGATGCGGGTGTCCAACCTTCCGGATTTACGATTCAGCGACCTGCAAATGCGAAGCCTTCGCGGAGGGGAAAAACTCCGGGGCCTGCAAAACTATATCGTCCCGCTGGGGGAGGATGAGGAATTGGCGTATCGCATCGACCGGTCCATTCGTCGCCGGGCGGGGATAGCGGATCAAACGATCCGCGAACCGCAAAAAGACGACGTCGAGGAAACCGCCTTGCCGGACGTGTCCGTCAAACCTCCCAAGCGCACCGTGATTCTCGCCGGACCGCTGGAGGAGCCTCAGACCGCGGCGCCGACATCCCAGCCGACCACGGCGCCGTCCGTCGCGACGGTCGTTTTCGACGAGACCGCGCCCGGGACGCCGCACGGCCAGGAGATCCATCATATTCTGTGTTCCCTGCGCACCGCCGACGGGGACGGTAAGACCACCACGCCCGTGACGATGATCTTTCGTCTGCGAAACGTCGGCGACGCGCCGGTTCGTCTTGCGGAACCGAAACACGGCATGACGCTGTTCGTGCGGTATCGGAACGTCGGCGCGGAGGATTGGGACGGCGCGCCGTCGCCGGAGAGTTTTGAATTGCCCGGTGTCGCCGAAATCGCTCCCGGTAAAACCCTCGACGTGCCGGTGAAATTCGGTTTCGGCGCGGCCGGCGAGTATGAAATCTTCTTCCGCTACTCCGCCCGTCCGGGCAGAGACACCAACTGGTCCGGCGACCTGGACAGCAACATCCTCAAATTCACCATTACCGGCGTGAAGTAAACCCCGGGAAAACGGATTTCAATCCGGGCCCATGAAAAACGGACGATTCCTTTCGGAATCGCCCGTTTCTCCATGGTAATGGGATCATGTTACCAATCGATTTTTTAGAGGAACTATTTCCGTCGGCGCGACAGTCCTAAAATTCCCACACCCAGCAGACTCAAAGTCGCCGGTTCGGGAACACCCACCGGAGGACCGGAAGCGGTTGTACCGTAATTGTTGGCCCAAAGGGTATAATCGGCGGAGGTGACGTCGCCATCCGAATTTAAATCTCCCTCAAGCCACGTGTCCCCCGTACCGTAATTGTTGGCCCAAACGGTATAATCCGCGGGGGAAACGGAATGATCCAGGTTGACGTCCCCCGCGAGAACCGGAAGTTCAAGAAAACCTTCATGACCGGCTACGTCGCCGCCATAATAGTTGTTACCATAGCCGATTTCCAGGGAAACGTCCTTACCGTCGATGCGCGTTCCGATTTCCCAATTGGTGTAATCGGCGGCGGCGGTTTCATTGATCGTGCCGTAGACGGTGGAATCCACGAGTTGATTATACACGGCGGCATCGATCAATTCCGAAACGGGGACGCGGCATTCAAGAAACAGACCATCCGTGGAAAACATGAACGAACCGGTGCAGGCCTGATAAGGGCCGTCGCTTCCGTTGGTGTAATACAATATAGAGGGATCCGTTTGCCAGATGGACACCTCAACACCGATATCGATCCCTTCGTTGACGCCGTTACCGCCTTCTTCCGCCCATCCAAGGGAGGTCAACTGCCATCCTTTATGTCCGCTGGTATTGTCGCCGTCGATATCAATCCACCAGTTTTCCCAGCATCCTTCCCCGGACCCGTGAAAATTGGCGTTCATGTCGTATTCAAATCCCTGGCAGAGATACAGGTAATCGCCTTCCACGACAGCCCCCCATTTCATCACGTCCAGTTTGTCCGTCCGATCCTGGGCGTCCAGATTCACCAGAATTCCCGCCCAGTCCGAGGCGTCTCCGTCGATACTCATGTCTGCCTGAATCTGCACGCAGGCGAGCGAAACGATGATACATCCAAGACATACTTGCAGCTTATTCATTTTTGGATCTCCTTTCTGAATAGGCTTTCTGAATAGGCTTTCATGCAATGCACGACACAAAAACATGGCGAAGGGTTTTTGTACTACAAGTCAGAAATTCACTACCTGATTTACCATGGCCCTCCTTTCATCTCTTCTTCAAATCGCTTATGTTTCTGACTACCAGTCAGTCTATATGTCTTTATAGCATACTCCCGGAAAAATACAAGATTTTTTACGGTAAACTTCTTTTGGAAAAAAACTTACGGGATGGGGCTTTTTTATGGGTGGAGATGGATGTAACTTTCTACAAAGAAAGAAATTAGAATTGGAAATTCCTGGAATATTTCAATGACAAGCGAAGAAATGAGCCAAACCGTTTTGAGACACAAAACCTTCTTCTATAAGGGGATGAAGGATTTGTGAAACCGTTGGATTCTGTTCTGAAATACGCCTCAGGCCTGGCAGTAGTCGATCAGGCGGGCGATTTCGCTTCGCAGTTCGTGGCGGGGGACGATCATGTCCACAAATCCTTTTTCCAAAAGAAATTCCGCTCGCTGGAAGCCGTCGGGCAGCTCCGCCTTGATCGTGTTGGCGATGACGCGCGGGCCGGCGAATCCGATCAGGGCTTTGGGTTCGGCGAGGATCACGTCGCCCAGCATGGCGAAACTGGCGGTGGTTCCACCGGTGGTCGGATCGGTCAGAACGGCGATGTACAATCCGCCGGCGTCGTCGTATTTCGCCAGGGCCGCCGAGGTTTTACCCATCTGCATCAGGCTCAGCGCGCCCTCGTGCATGCGGGCGCCGCCGGAGATGCACACCACCACGAGGGGCAGTTGCTGCTCGGCGGCATGTTCGATCAGGCGGGTGAGTTTTTCCCCGAGCACCGAGCCCATCGAACCCATCAAAAAGTCGCCGGCCATCACGCCCAGCGCGACGCGCCGCCCTTTGATATAGGCGACCCCGGTGAGCATCGATTCGGTGTTTCCGGTGTTTTTCTGCTCTTTGGCGAGGCGGTCGGCGTAGCTTTTTCCGGACCAGTGAAATTCCAGCGGATCGGCCGGCGCCACGTCCCCGAAGAGTTCCTCGAAGCTGCCCGGGTCCGCGAGTTGCTCGATCCGCTGTCGCCCCGCCACGCGGAAATGCTCGCCGCATTCGGGGCAGACCTCCAGGTTTTCCGAGACGGTCTTACGGTACAGCATCGCCTCGCATCCGCCGCAGCGCATCCACAAGCCGTCCGGAACGTCGCGTTTCTTGCGCGGCGGGGGGGCGAGTTTGGCGATGTCGTAGGGCGTCGTGATTTCTTCGGATTGTACTTGTTCTTCAGCCATGATTCGATTTCCGCGATACGAGCTTCCGTGCCGTTGGCGGGTATTATACTCCAACACCACCGCGAATTAGAATACTTTTATAAACGGTTTGTGCACCTGGAGCAGGCGTTGTCCGAGCTGCGTGACCTGTTTCCCGTTCAGGTGCGAACAGACCGGATCCAGACGCAGCGCCTGGAACGCCAGGTTTTTATCCTTTTGGAAGCAGGCGTCCACGACCATCGTGAAGACTCTCGTCCACGGTTCGCACATCGCCCGCACCGCCGGCGGTAATGGGCCGAAGGTGACGGGGGTGATCCCGTTTCGATCCACGCGGACGGCCGTCTCCAGCACCGCGCCGGAGGGTAAGTTCGACACCTGCCCGACGTTGGGGGTGTTGCCCACGTCGATGAACGTCTTTCCGCTCCAATGCGCCTCGACGATATCGGCCGCTGTCTCCCGGCTGCGGCTGATTTTATCCCGGTCGAACTTTTTTAAGCCTACCAGTCGTTTCAAATTCTTCGCGCGTTTGTTGAATTGCTGCTGTCGTTCCTTCACGGACGTGCGGACGATTTTATACTCCCGCATGTTCTTCTTATTCGTGATGTACCACGGGAAATATTCGCACGTGTGCCGGTCGCCGAGATACGGCAGCACGCCGGTTTGCCGGAACAGTTCCGTCGCCACTTCCCGATGGCTGTGGAAACCGAAATCGTCTTTAAGCACACCCCGGAGCATGTCCGAAAAGCTTTGGGTTCGGATGCGGCGTTTCATGTCGGCGATGATATCGCGCCGGCCGACTTTCGCTTCCGTGATCCAGAAGAAGTGATTCAAGCCGGCGTATTTGACGATGATCTCGTCCTCGCTCCCGGCTTTATAGAACTTATGGAAAAACCGAAGGTTTTCAAACAGACCGTGGCACAGACCGATGACGGGACCCTCGCAGATGCGCGCCAGGGTGTCCGTCAGCGTGACCATGGGATTCGAGTAGTTCAGCACCACCGCGCCGGGCGCGTGGCGGTTGATGTCCTCGGCGAGTTTTTTGAACACGCTGAAGTTCCGCAGGAACCGCGCCCAGCCGCCCGGGCCGCTCGTGTCGCCCACGGTGTGGTAGACGCCGTAGTCTTCCGGGATCGCCAGGTCGTGGGCCATCGCCTTCATACCGCCCGTGGAGATGGTGATCACGACGTAATCCGCGCCCTGGAAGGCCGCGGCCTGGTTGCTGGTGGCGACGATGTTGGGGTTCACCTCCAGCGTGCGGGCGAGTTTTTCGAGGTAGATTTTGTTCAGGTCGGCCGCCGGTTTGTTGATGTCCAGCAGCACGAATTCCGCGTCGCTGATGGCCGGGGTCAGGAACATGTCCTTGACGATGTTCGGAATCCACGCGTTGCTCCCGCCGCCGACAAACACGATCCTACAGCGTTTCGACATGATGTTGGTTCCTGAATAATTGTTAAATTGTCATCCTGAGCGGAGCGCAGCGAAGTCGAAGGACCTTACGCTCTATTACCCGTGAGTTCCTTCGACTTCGCTGCGCTCCGCTCAGGCCCTTGGGGCTCCTTAGGAGATGACAAATATGGTAACCGCGTCGTGTTCTTACGCGCGAGATGGTACAATACCTCCGCGATGAATCAGAGGAAAAAATCGGTGATTTTGGCGATGAGCGGCGGAGTGGACTCGTCGGTGGCCGCCGGGTTGCTGCTGCGCGAGGGATACGACGTGACGGGCGTGTTCCTGTGCATGGGCGTCGCCGCCGGGGAGGCGGAAGGATCGGACCGCGCCTGCTGCAAACCCGAAGACGCGGCCGACGCGCGACGCGTCGCGAATCATTTCGACATTCCGCTGCACGTGCTGAATCTCCGGGAGGAATTTTCGCGGATCATCGATGATTTCGTCGCCGAATACGCCGCCGGGCGAACACCCAACCCGTGCGTCCACTGCAACACGCTCCTGAAGTTCGGGCGATTTGTGGAACTCGCCGACTCGCTGGGCGTGGAATTCGTCGCGACGGGACACCACGCCCGCCGCGCGGAACGGAACGGAAAGCCCGTGATCACCCGCGCCGCCGATCTCGCGAAAGATCAGTCCTACGCGTTGTTCGGAGTGGCGACTCAGAACGTCGGTAGAATCCTTTTGCCCATCGGCGAACTGCCCGACAAGCAGGCCGTGCGAAACCTGGCCGAGGAATTCGGCCTGGACGTGCACGACAAACCCGACAGCCAGGAAATCTGCTTCGTGCCCGACGACGATTACACCGCGCTGTTGGCCGCCCGCGCCCCGGAGGCGCTCAAGCCCGGGCGTATTCTCAACACCGCCGGTGAAGAGCTGGGCCGACACGACGGATACGGTCGTTTCACCATCGGGCAGCGTCGCGGGCTGAAGGTCGCCGCCGGCGTGCCCATGTATGTGACGCGCATCGATCCCGACAGCGGCGACGTGACCCTCGGAACGCGCGAGGAAGCCTGCTCCCGTCGCCTGAGAGCCGACGGGGCCAACTGGCACGTCCCGCCCGAAAAGAGCCAGTTCGACGCCGTCGTCCAGATCCGTTACAACCACCGCGGCGCCCCGGCCCGGGTGAAGATTCTCGACGAGCAATCCTTCACCGTGGAATTTCGCGAACCCGTGCACGCGATCACCCCCGGGCAGGCGGCTGTCGTTTACGAAAACGACACCGTCCTCGGCGGCGGATGGATCACTTAAATAAACGTTGGGTGCCGTGGTTCGCGGAGTTTTTTGTCATCCTGAGCGGAGCGCAGCCCCTTGGGGGCAAGCTACGTCGAAGGACCCCACGCTTCCCTATCCGTAAGGTCCTTCGACGTAGCTTGCCCCCAAGGGGCTGCGCTCCGCTCAGGATGACAGAAGAGAATCGTACCCAATATCATCATTGCATTCTTCGTATCGCGCTTTACAATGCCCGCCTTACGACTCTGTGCCGAATCCTTTTTTCATAGGTCGCATCCATGAGCAAGAAGGAAGAAAAACTCGACGTATTCGCCCGCATCGCCGCGCAGCGGATGGAGTATCGCGATACCAGCCTCATCGAACCCCAGCCGCCGAAGCTGCCGCGGACGTTTCTGCCCTCCGCGAAGTCCGATCCGTCGGCCGCCTTCCAGCCGGCTGCCAAGATCGACACGTCAAAAAAGCTCCACCAGGCGCTGGCGAAGGAACGGAAACGTTACGAACCGTTTCTGAAAAATCTCGCGCCGAAGCTCGCGTCCCCGCGTGTCGTCGTGCCGCTGCGGGAATTCGACTGGCGTCTGGAAACCCCCGCCGACGCGGCCGACATCGCTTATACCTTCGCCGGCAAGGGAACGTGGAAGACGGTGACGATTCCGCACTTCGACGGTCCGATCGGCCGGGCGACGACGTACTACCGCGCGACGTTCCGCGTGAGCGAGGCCATGCTCCGCCCCGGCGCGGTGTTCGTGTGCTTCCAGGGCGCGGACTACATCGCGGACGTCTTCTGCAACGGAAACTACCTCGGTTCGCACGAAGGGTTCTTCGCCCCGTTCGAGTTCGACGCGACCAGCGTCGTGCGCGAAGGCGAGAATATCCTCGTCGTGAAGCTCCGCAACGACGCGGTGATGATGGGGAACAACTCCTGGCCCGCGGCGAGCAAACCGGACGAAGAAGGCGACAAGAACTACGCCGCCACCGGCCCGGGCTATGACGAACCGGTGACGGGCTGGCACCATTGCGCTCCGGGCATGGGTTTGTTCCAGGACGTGCGGGTCGAAAGTCGCGATCCTCTGCACATCCACGACATCTTCGTCCGCCCGCTCGTGGAGGCCGGCGAAGCGGAGGCGTGGATCGAGGTCAACAGCCTGGATCGCCACGAGAAAAATCTGAAATTCAACATCAGCGTCTTCGGACAGAATTTTCGCGGCACGGTCTTTCGCGATCGCGTATTCGAGGTCAAACCCGCCCGCGCGTGGCGGAACGATTATCGCGTGACGTTTGAAATCCCCGACGCGAAGATCTGGGAACCGGAGGAACCCTGGCTGTACCGGATCCAGGTCAAGCTCCTGGATGAAAAGGGGCGCGTGCGGGACACGAGGAGCCGACAGTTCGGCATGCGGTCGTTCCGCATGGACGAACACTCCACGCCGAAAGGGCGATTCTATCTCAACGGCGGGGAAATCCGCCTGCGAGGCCCGAACACCATGGGGCACATGCAGCAGTGCGTGATGAAGAAAGACTGGAACCAGCTCCGCGACGACATCCTGCTGTCGAAGCTGGCGAACTTCAATTTCTTCCGTCTCACGCAGCGGCCCGTCCAGCCGGAGATTTACGAATTCTGCGACCGCCTGGGCATGATGACGCAGACCGACCTGCCGATGTTCGGATACGTCCGGCGGCCTAAGGTGTGCGAGGTCGTCCGGCAGGCGGAGGAAATGGAACGGCTGGTGCGGAGTCATCCGTGCAACATTCTCATCAGTTACATGAACGAACCGTCGCCCGCCGCCGGCGGGAACGGCCATCGTTTTTTGCTGCGCGACGAGATGGAGAGCTTCTTCCTCGCCTGCGACCAGGTGGTGCGGATGGCGAACCCCGACCGCGTCATCAAGGCCGTCGACGGCGACTACGACCCGCCCGGACCGGGTCTGCCGGACAATCACTGCTACAACACGTGGTACAACGGGCACGGCCTGCAACTCGGCAAGCTGCACAAGGGATACTGGCAGAAGATCAAGCCCGGCTGGATGTTCGGTTGCGGGGAATTCGGCGCCGAGGCGCTGGACACGCCGGAGGTGATGCGGAAGTATTACCCCAAAGACTGGCTGCCGCGAACGCCGGAGGAGGAGAAAACCTGGTCGCCGGATTCGATTCCCCAGGCCCAGAGCGGCAAGTTCGGATTGATGTGGTACGACAAACCCACGAGCCTCGAAGAATGGTCCCGCGTGACGCGGGAGCACCAGGCGTGGGGATTGCGCATCATGGCTGAAGCTTTCCGACGACGAGGCGACATGAACACCTTCGCCGTGCACCTGGGCATCGACGCGTTTCCCTCCGGGTGGATGAAAACGATCATGGACGTGGAGCGCCGACCCAAGCCCGGCTGGTTCGTCATGCGCGAAGCCTGCATGCCGCTTCAGGTTCACTGGCGAACGGACCGGTTCGCGTTCTTCGCCGGCGAAACCATGCCCCTGGAAGCGTGGGTGTGCAACGATCTCCACGAGATTCCACGCGGCGCGAAGCTGCACTACCAGTTGGAAGCCGGCGGAAAGGTGACGTTCGCCGCCAGGACGGCCGCGAAAATTCCCGCGTGCGATTCGGCGTTCCAGGGGTTCGTGAAGTTCACCGCGCCGAAGGTTTCCGAGCGGACGGTCGTCACCGCGCGGATCGCGCTGATCGCGAAGAACGGAAAGGTGCTGCACGACTCCGCGCGGGAGCTGACGGTGTTTCCCAAACCCGCCAAACCCGTCGCACGCCGCGCGTATATCGTCGGACCGCGAAACGGGCAAGCCGGTTCGCTGGCGAGGGAACTGGGATTGACGCCCGCCTTTACCGGGACGATTCGCCAGACGGACGTGGTTCTTGTCGAAGATGTCCAGGCGCTGTTGAAGCAACAGAAGCGGATTCTGGCAGCCGTCCGCGACGGCGCGACCGCGATGGTGCTTCCGATCCCGTCGGGCGAGTACGCCGTCGCCGGCGGGAAGGTGAAGGTCAATCCGTGCGGGATGAATCCGATCCATTTCGCCTCCAGCGCGACGGGGCATCCGCTGGCGGCGGGATTCGAGCCGACGGATCTGAAATTCTGGTACGACCGGCGGGCCGGGTACGTCACGCCGTTTCTCCACGCGACGTTCGAGGCGAAAGGATGGCGGGCGATCCTGACAGCCGGCAACGGAAACTGGCTGGGTACCTGGACGCATCAACTGGCGGCGGCGGAAAAGAACATCGGTCTCGGCGTGTTGCGCCTCTGCCAACTGGACCTGCTACACCGCACGAAAACCAACCCCGCGGCACGCATCCTCGCGGGACGACTGCTGGGTTTGGACGGATAAAACAAAAAAAGTTTATACTGTCATCTCCTAAGGAGCCCCAAGGGCCTGAGCGGAGCGCAGCCCCTTGGGGCTCCTTAGGAGATGACAGTCATAGGTTTTCATTACATTCAAAGACTATGGATTCTCGCGGCTTTCTTCCGTCGTGACGGCGGTGATAAGCGCTTCGATGGTGTGGGGATCGGCGACGACGGTGGGTTCCACGCCCGCTTGGCGGAGAGTCCGTGCGGTCACCGGGCCGATGGCGGCGATCTTGCAGCCGGGGTGTCGGCAGGCCTGCTCACCCGCCAGGGCGAGGAAATTCTCCACCGTCGAGGAGGAGGTAAAGGTGATCCAATCCACCCGACCGGCCTGGAGTGCTTCGCGCGCGGCGGCGGGTAGCGACGCCGGCCTGGTCGTGCGATAGACGGATACGTCCTCCACGTGCGCCCCCCCGGCGGCGAGCATTTGCGCCAGGTCCGGCGGCGCGATGTCCGACCGGGCCAGCAGGATTCGTTTTCCCTTCACGTCCCGTTCGAGCAGCGCCCATCCCAGCGCTTCGGTGGTGAAGGTTTCGGGCACGCGGTCGGGCAGCAGGCCTCCCCGCCGCAGCGCGTCGGCCGTCGCGTCGCCCAACGCGGCGATCTGCACGCCCGCCAGCGCCCGCGCGTCGAGTTTCAGCGCCGCCAGACGAGTCAGGAACGCCTCCACGCCGTTGGGACTGGTCAGCACCAGCCAGTCGAATTGCGCGATTTCGCGGATGGCGGCGTCCACGGCGGTGTAGGTTTCGGGGGGTTGGATTTCGATCGTCGGCGCTTCGATCACCTCCGCGCCATGCAGCGCCAAACCCCGCGCCAGTCGCGACGCCTGCTTCCGCGACCGCGTCACGAGCACGCATTGTCCCGCCAGCGGGAGTCGCTCGAACCAGTTCCACTGCTCAGCCGTCCGGGCGACTTGCCCCACGATCACGACGGCGGGGGGGGCGAGGGATTGTTCGCGGGCCTGCTCCGCCAGCGTCCCCAGCGTCGCGCGGATCGTGCGTTGGCGGGGCAAGGTGGCCGATTGCACCGCGACGGCGGGGGTGTCCGGCGATTTGCCCGCCAAGATCAGGCTCCGGCAGATCGCGTCCAGCCGTCCCACACCCATGTAGAACACCACGGTATCGACGCCCGCCAGCGCTTCGTAGTTGACGGCGGACTCGGTCTTGTCGGGATCCTCATGGCCGGTGACGAACGCGACACTCGACGCGCACCGGCGGTCGGTTAAACTCACCCCCGCGTACGCCCCGGCGGCTATCGCGGCGGTGATGCCCGGAACGACGCGGAATTCCAAACCGGCTTCGTGCAGGGCTTCGATTTCCTCGCCACCGCGGCCGAAGATCAGCGGATCGCCCCCTTTGAGACGCACCACAATTTTTCCCTCCCGTACTTTTTCCACGAGCAGACGGTTGATCTGCTCTTGGGGTACGGTGTGATGATCGGGCGATTTCCCCACGTCGATTTTCTCGGCCTGCTCGGGCGCCAAGTCCAGAAGCGCCGGATTGGCCAGCCGATCATAAATTACGCAATCACATCGACTTAGCCACGTTTCGCCCTCGCGCGTAAGCAGGCCTTCCGCCCCGGGCCCCGCGCCCAGGAGAACTGCCAAACCCTCAAAATTCGTTGCTCCTGTCATGGGGGTATTGTAGTGCTTCCCCCCGGCGGGGGCAAAAAAATCCATCCGGCCTTAAGTTATCCCCCCCCGACACGACAATAAAAGCGGAAGGTTTGAAAACAAAACGTGCCTGCAACCGAACCGCCGCCGACGGCGGATAAGGGAAAATGGACTATGGAAACGCTGACGATGGTACAGCCGGACGTGGCCGAACGGCGACGATATCCCAGATGGAAATGGAACGCGGAATTGCAGACCATATACGTCAGCTCCGAAGGCCGACGGATTATCGAGATGATCCGGGTGGTGGACATCTCCAAGGGAGGACTCGGGGCCGTCACTCGCGATGAGCATACGGAGGGGGAGCATTTCGTGCTCGGACTGCCGGAACCCAGCGGCAGGACGCGCTACGTGCACGCCAAGGTGGTGCGCACCTGGAACGACGACACCGGCCCGCACATCGGAATGCAGTTCGTGGACGTACCGGCGGACCTGGGCGTCTGGTTGAATTCCTGCCTGGCCGCCTGAGAATAGTATGTAATCCAATATCCACAGGCTTTCTCGACGCCTGATGACTCAATCGATCCGGAGTTTTTTATATTTTGAAAATATAAAAAAGTTTCTCCGCCTTCTTCCGAAATGAATTTCCATATCCGCCTCCCTCGGCGGCGTATTGGATGAGTGATATTGTGCGCATCGGAGGGGACGCGACGGGGCTCCGCCAAGCGGAGCCCCGATTTTATGCGCCGGAGCTGGTAGCTGGTAGAGCGTCCCTCAGGGACGCGCAATCTGAATTGGTTCTCTATTCCGCGCGCAATAAGAATTGCACGCTCTACCAGCTGATAGGAAATTTGATTTTGGCGGTCTGCTGTCGTTGGGCGGCGGGTTGGCTTTGGGGGTGGGGGGTTAAGGCAGATCACCGCAGCGATCACGATCACCAAAGGAACTCCGATTTTGTACAGATTTGACATAATGATCTCCTTAGCCACAAAGGGCACAAAGGTCACAAAGGTTTTTATTTATTCCATTTCACAAAATCGCCTTCCGTGCATTCCTCGCCGTACCAGTACCATATTTTATCAAATTTATCCCACGGCGGATCGCATCTACGTTTTTCATACCACCAGCAACCGTGTAGTTTTCCCGATTCCGTAAGATCCCCGGATGCGCGAATGTATGGCCCGTCCGCATATTTCACGTATCTCTCTTTCGGTGTGTATCCAAATCTGCTGTAATACGTTGTGATTTCCGTACCGTCCTCCAGTGTTGTGGTTTCGGGGCGAAGCACCGTAAAAATATGAATGAACCATAACAGAATGACCAGCAATAACACGATCCCGATCCCAAACAACAACGCCTTGATTTCCCGCCGGATTTTCATTTTCAAAAACCCTTCGTGTCCTCTGTGCCCTTTGTGGCTGGTTTTGATTTCCGCAATTTCACCAGTTGTAATCTCATGAAAGGCTGCCTCCTAACGATTATCCTTTGGAAAACTTTTTAACCCCGAAAATGGGAAGGAGACAGCCATGAAGATGCAGACCAGGATAACCACCGCCGGCGTGGATGTCCATTACCAGCTCCGGGAACATTTTTTGAAATCGATCAAACGCGGAGATCCGGATGGGGTCTCCGCGTTTTTGGTCGATTCCCTTGGAATATCTATGAAATTGAAAAAATATAGATAATTTTCTTGACAATTTCCTATTAGGCAATATAATTATTAGTAATTGCACTTTAGGAAACGATATGAGAAACGCAACACTGGAAAAAGGGTTGCTCGTGCTGGAGACGATGTCCGTCGAAGCCCGGGAGTTTTCGCTGGCGGAGCTGGCGGAACTGACCGGGTTGGCCAAGAGTCACGCCTGCCGCCTGCTCAAGTCGCTGGTGCGGCAGGGGTACGTCGTTCGGAGTTCCGCGTCGCGCGGATACCAGATCGGACTGCGAACGCTGGAACTTTCGGCGTCCATTCTGGAGCGGATGGAGCTTCGCCGCATGGGTCTGACGTACCTGCATGAACTGACCGAGCGGACGAAATCGCCGAGTTATCTGGGACTGTTGCATCTCGGGAAGGTGCTGACGGTGCAGACCGTGTATCCGGCCGGGGTGTATAGCGAAGACTCGCCGGGATTCGGCAGCACGATGGAGTTGCACGATTCGGCGATGGGGCGGGTGTTGCTGGCGCACATGAAACCGGAACATCGTCCGAAGAATCTCCCGGACACGGAGGACTTCGCGATGGATTTGGAGGACGCCGAACAGACCGGCGTGGCGGTGATTCATAAAGTTCGGCGGGATCAGCCGGAGGTGGTCGGGGTGGCCGCGGCGGTGCGGAATTCCCGCGGCGAGGTGATCGCGGCGCTGGGCGCGTCGATCCTGCAAGCCGACTGGGATCGGCGGTATCAGCCGCAATTCAAAAACGCGGTATTGCAGGCGGCCAAGGGGCTGTCGTTCGCCATGGGCTATTCCGCGAATCGCATGGTTGTGGAAGGATTAGCATAAAGGATGATCATCATGAATGAGGAATTAACCAACGCATTGAAGTCGGCCGCCACGCAAGCCGGCGCGGATCTGGTGGGCGTCGCGTCGATCGACCGCTTTGAGGGCGTCGCGCCGGAGCATCACCCGTGTTCGATTTTCCCGGAGACGAAATCCGTGATCGTGATCGCCAAGCGGATCACGCGCGGGTGTCTGCGGGGCGTCGAGGAAGGCACGCAGTTTTCCCTGTACAACCAGTACGCCGCGAACTGGGTGCCCAATCGCTTCCTGGCGGTCACGACCGTCACGACGGCGAGTTTCCTGGAGGATCATCGCTGGGAAGCGGTTCCTTTACCGGGCCTGCCGGCGGACGTTCCCGCGATGGGCGTGCCCGTGCGCGACGACGCGCCGGCGCCCAACGTGATGATCGACGTGTCCGCGGCGGCCGTCCGGGCGGGTTTGGGACGGATCGGTCTGACCGGTGAACTGATGACGCCGGAATTCGGACCTCTCCAGAGATGCCAACTGATCCTGACCGACGCCGTCCTGAAGAGCGATCCGCTGTGCGAGCGCGACGTGTGCGATCAGTGCGGCCGCTGCGCCCGGGCCTGCCCCTTAGAGGCGATCTCGCTGGAAGAAACCAACGAAGTCGAAATCTGCGGCTTGCGAATGAAAGTGGCGCGAATCGATGAAAATATCTGCCGAACCTGTAAAAACGGCGCGACGCCCAATCCGTATCACGCCGCCTGCTCCACGGATAAACTGGCGGCGGCCTGCATGAGGGAATGTCTGTGTCATCTGCAGGAGAAGAACCTGTTGAACCGGACGTTCCAAAACTCGTTCCGGCAGCGTGCCGCCTGGGAAATCGGACCGAGTGGAAGGGCGAATCTCGTTTCGGAGGGCAGGCCATGAGAACGCTCACGTCAGCCATGGTCAAGGAATTCGCGCTCCGTCAGGGCCTGGACCTGGTGGGAGTCGCCAATATCGAGCGTTTTGACGGCGCGCCGGAGCGAATGCATCCCGCGTCGATTATGCCGCACGCGAAGTCCGTGATCGTCGTCATCCGCAGAATTCTGCGCGGAAACTGGCGGGGAATCGAGGAAGGCACCTATTGGCCGAATTATACGTATTTCGGATATCACGGATTACTGAACTCCTTTTTCATTCCCATGCCGCTGTACGAGACGGCCTGCTTCATCGAGGATTTCGGCTGGGAGGCGGTTCCGTATTATCCCGGCGCCCCGGAAGTCATGCCGCCCGACGAACCGATCCGTCCCGGCGCCGTCGCGCCCGACGTGCACCTGGCGATTCGCATCGCGGGGATGGCGGCCGGGTTGGGCGAAATGGGCTGGTCGAAGGTGTTCATGACGAAGAAATTCGGCCCGCGCGTGCGCCTGCACGCGATCATCACCGACGCGGAACTTCAGCCCGACCCGCTGGTGGAACCGGGCAGCCTGTGCAATCGCTGCATGGCCTGCGTGAAGGGATGTCCCTCCAGCGCGATTCCGCACGTCAAGGAAGGCAGGACCGTCAAGGTTCAGATCGAGGATAAAATCTACGAATGGGGCGACGTGCGGATGGGACGGTGTACTCTAAGTTATCACGGCGGCGATCCGGCTGTATCGCCTTTTATTCACAAGTCGTTCCCCGGATATGAATTCGACGCGAGCAGGCAGAATATCACCGAGGACATGGCCTACAAAATGTGCTGGCCGTTCTCCAAGGGCTCGTGGCGAAGGACGGAGGAGGACAACTCCGGATACATCATTGAAGGGCACGCCAAAATTTGTGAATGGGGCGGCGACACCAGTTACGGTATCGGCGGTTCGCGCGGCTGTATGCGGAGTTGTTTCCACTATCTCGAAAAGCAAGGCCGGATCGAGCAGACCTACGAAAACGGCGAGTTCATCAAGCGTCCAAGATGGCTGCTGCCGAATCGCACGGCCGAGAATAATCAATAATACCTGAAAAACACAAATCACACGGTCTTGAAGCCCGAAAGGGCTGGTAGCGTTTAGCCGGGGGTGAGCGCGGCGAACCCCCGGAAAACGTTCTATTCCAACAAGTCCCAACGGGACGGCAGCGTGGTTGGATTTTACCCAATGGAAGGATATTTGCGATTCGCTGTCGTCCCGTTGGGACTCCGATTCAGAAATTTTGTACCGGGGGTTCGCCGCGTTCACCCCCGGCTAAACGATGTCGGCCCTTCGGGCCTTAAGCCTTTCTTTATAGGAAGGTCAACGGAACTGATATTTAGAGAATCTAAAAGAACCTTTTCCTCTCAACGAATTGTCGTTGGAGACGGGCCAATATTTGGGTTCTTTTAGTAGTTCTTATATTGTTGATTTCCGGCATTGATTTTCCAGCCACGCCCCTCTCTGATTTCGCGGGAGTTGGCTCTCGAATTTCGTTCCAGGGAAGTGTATATTGGTTCCGTTGTTTTTATTATGCCCCCTTTTGGGATCCCTTTTTTCTAGCCGGAGACGCCCGCGTGAACGAGCCACATTGGAAACGAACCTTTGTCTTCTCGTTCGCCGCGCAGTTTCTGAGCATCGTGGGGATCTCCTTCTGCACGCCGTTTCTTCCGTTTTTCGTGAAGGAAGTGGGGATCACGGAAAAAGGGCAGCAGGCCTTCTGGGCGGGAATCGTGCTGGCGTCGGGGGCGGTGTCGTACGCCCTGTTCGCCCCGATCTGGGGCATTTTCGCCGACCGCTACGGGCGCAAGCCCATGGTCTGCCGGGCGATGGTCGGCGCGTCCATCGCGGTGTTCCTGATGTCCTTCGCCCAAAGCGTGTCCCAGATGATCTGTCTTCGGGTGTTGCAGGGCGTGTTCAGCGGCACGCTGGCCGCAGCATCGCCCTGGTCGCCGGCGTCATGCCGAGAAAACGAAGCGGATTCGCCCTGGGGATGATGCAGGCGACGGTCTTCATCGGAAACGCCGTCGGTCCGACGATCGGCGGAACGCTGGCGATGAAAATGGGATTGCGGATTCCGTTCCTCGCCACCGCCGCGGCGCAACTGCTCCTGATCGTGCTGATCCTGCTGACCCCGCGAAAACGACGACAACCAACAAGCGGATCTGAAATCATTCAGGACGCCTGAGATATCCATATTTCCCAACAGCGCCGAGCGGCAAGCCGATTCGCGGACCGGCTTGCCGCTCGGCGCTGTTGGACTTTGACCCACATGGCAAAAACGCGACTTGAACGATTTCCGATTGCGCGGGTTTTCATTCGAATATTCGAAAACATGGGAGAAACAAAACGACGCCCCTTACCTAAGGGACGTCGTTTCGGAAGAAAGGAGAGAATGGAAAGTGTAGGTCGCTACAGTCAATCGTTTCGTCGCACGGCGATGGCGGTCGGATAGGACATCATCTTCGCCAGGTCGATTTCCTCGGTGTTGAAGGGTTGTTCGCCTTTTCGGTACAGGATCACCACGCCGATCATCTCGCCCGGAGCGGGGATCAGCGGAATCACCAGCAGATTCATGCCCGGCACGAACCGGCGAATGGACTCGTCGAACAGTTCGACTTCCTCGCCGCCGTCCACGAGCTGCACGTGCGGGTCGGCCAGCAGAATGTCGATCATCGGGTCCGCCAGACGCTTGCAGAATTCCAGGCTGTCCGGCTGGGGCACGCCGAAGCGTCCGATGACGCGCAGCTCGGCGCTGGAGTCGCAGACCAACGCGGCCCCGGAGACCGCGCCGGCGCGGCGGACGAACGTCCGGAAAAACGCCCGGAACACGTCGTCGTCGGTCTTGGACGCCAGCAGTCCCTGCTGGAACTGGATCATCAAACGATGGTGCAGCACCTGGTCGCTCAAGGTGCGGTAGGAACGGGTCATATCGAGGCACGTGCCTCGCAGGTCTTCCGACACGCGGGTTTTGGCTTCGTTTCCCTGGGCGAGACGGTGGAGTTCCTGGGCGATGGTCGTCCGAAGACGGTCCAGGTTCAGGGGTTTGGTCATCAACTCGATGGGACGATGACGGGAGGCCTCGGTGAGACTTTCCGCGTCGCTGTGCCCGGTGATCACGACGGCAGGGACGTCGCCGACGTTGTCGCGGAGGTTGTCAATCACGTCCAGACCGCTGCAATCGCCCAGGCAAAGGTCCGTGATGACGATGTCGGGTCTCTGGGCCTTGGCCAGTTGGATCGCCTCCGATCCGCTGGCCGCGACGCTGACGATCATTTCGCCGTCGTTGAACGCGTCGAACAGAAGTTCCCGCAACTCCGGTTCGTCGTCCACGATCAGGATTCGAGCATTCCTTCCCTGTGCCATTTCTCATACTCCCGGCGTCATGCGTGTTCGATCAACTCCAAATTACTCCCACGGCCTTGGTTTCAAAGCGGCCTGTGAGTCGGAACCCTCACAATGGTTCCCATACGGGCCCTGGACTCGCACCCGTTCCGTAATACTGGATTACGGTTTTTTCGCTGAAATTCCCGGTTTCGTTGCCGTTCCGGTGGGAATTCCGGCGTACTGTTATGATGTAAGGCGTTATTGGTTATAGGCATATCGTTTCGCCGTCCGTTACTCACGATATTCCATACCACCTCAGCCAGGGAAGGTCTGTTTTCCGAGGATTCAGACCTTTCCTATTAGATTATCGTTTTTGAGGGCCTTGGCATTAGGGTGAATCGAGGAAGAATTTCGATATATTCTTACCGGCCTTAATGCCAAACATATTCCATACAGCAGGAACCATTTATTTTGTTTTCACAGAGCAAAAAAATGAGCATCCCTCGTTTTTGTCGGAAGAGGAGGATGCGAAATCGTGGTGGACTTACAAATTCTTTTTCGGAAATCGAAAATCAGGGGGTAGGAGTGGGGGAGAAGAAACGACGCCGAACGGCCAGCCGGATATTGACTCGGCTTGCCGTTCGGCGGTGTTGGTTTAAAAGAAACGCGGCGGGAAAGGATTTTTGTCAAAACCGCCGCGCAGATATGCGAGTAACTTCGACAAGTTCCTAATTCTGTCATCCTGAGCGGAGCGAAGCGGAGTCGAAGGACCTTACGTATAGCTACCCGTGGGGTCCTTCGACTTCGCTCGAAGACTCGCTGCGCTCAGGATGACAATATTGGTCAGGATGACAGGTTATGATTTTACACGCTCGTCGGTTCGCCGTTTGCGCTGTTGGCGCCGGACTGGTCGGCGGCGATGCCGGCTTTCATTTGCTCCCAGTCGTCCAGGGTGATCATGCACTCGCGGGCCTGGGAGCCTTTGTGGGCGCCTAAGATGCCGGCTTCGCCCATCTGGTCGATGATGCGGCTGGCGCGGCCGTAGCCGATCTGCATCCGCCGCTGGAGCAGCGAAACGCTTCCCCGCTCGGTCGCCAGGACGATCTCGACGGCCTGGTCGAACAGTTCGTCCCGCTCGTTGCTCAACTCGCCGGCCGCGCCGCTCTGGATTTTCATCAGTTCCGCGTCGAAGCTCTGATCGCCGGTTTTTTCGAGTTCCTTCACGACGGCGTGGATTTCCCCGTCGTCCACGAACGTGCCCTGGGCCCGCACGAGCGAACTGTCGCCCGGCTCGAGCAGGAGCATGTCGCCCTGACCGAGCAGGATTTCCGCGCCCTTGGAATCCAGCACGATGCGGCTCTCCTGGCCGCTGGCGACCCGGAAACTCACGCGGCAGGGCATGTTGGACTTGATCAGACCCGTCACGACGTTCGCGCTGGGACGCTGCGTCGCCAGCACCAGGTGGATGCCCACCGCGCGGGCTTTCTGCGCGATGCGGATGATGTAGGCCTCCACTTCCTTGCTGGAGGTCATCATCAGGTCCGCCAGTTCGTCGATGATAATCACGTAGCAGGGCAGGTGCGTGGGGATGCGGGCCTTCTCTTCGTCGGTCTCCACGTGGAATCGCTCGAAAATTTCCTTCTTGCTCAGGCGGTTGAACTGGGCGAGGTTTTTCACGCCGGCTTCCCGCAGCAGCTCGTAGCGCTCGTCCATTTTCGTGACGGCCCATTCGAGGATGTCCTCGGCCTTCTTCATGTCGTTGATCGTCGGGCACAGCAGGTGGGGCAGTTTCTCGAAGGCGGCCATCTCGACCATCTTCGGATCGACGAGGATGAAGCGGACGTCTTCGGTCTTGCGCGTCATCAGCAGCGACATGACGATCGTGTTGATGCACACGCTCTTTCCGGACCCGGTCGTTCCGGCGATGAGCATGTGGGGCATTTTCGCCAGGTCCACGACGATCGCGTCGCCGCCGGCGTCCTTGCCCAGGTACAGCGGGAGGGTCATTTTCTTCTCCGCGTCGGATCGGCGGGTCATCAGTTCCTTCAGGCGGACGGTTTCCTTCTCCAGGTTCGGCACTTCGATGCCGACGGTGTCTTTCCCGAAGCGCGGCGGGACGACGCGCACGCCCGGGACCGCCAGCGCGCGGGCGATGTCCGTGGCGAGACCGCCGATCTGGGCGACCTTCACGCCCGGCGACAGCGCCACCTCGAAGAGCGTGATCACCGGCCCGGTCATGTATCCCACGACCTTCGCTTCGATGTTGAAATCATCGAGCGTCTGCTGGAGGACGAGTTTTCGTTGGGCGGCCTGGATTTCGGCGGCCTCGCTGTACCCGCCTTCGGGATCCCGCAGGAGATCGATACTCGGAAGGTCGGCCATCCGCGGGGGCTTGGGCGGCGCTTCCTTCACGACGGGGGCGGATTTCTTCCGGGATTTCTTTTCGGGTTTTTCCCGGGCGGGTTCCTTGGCGTTCGGCGACTGAGGCCGGTCCGGGCGAGAGAATCCCGGCAGGAGGCGCATGGGCTTTTTGGCGGGTTTGGGTTCGGGAGTCTCCGCGGGCGTCTCGTCGACGGATTTGGCGGGGACGGCGGGTTTTAATCCCGGCGCGGTGACGCGCGGCGCCGCCGGGGGCGCCGGCGCGGCGGGGGGGGCTGCCGATGCGCCGGCCGCGACGACCGCGAGCTTGCGGGCGCGAAGCCGCGAAAATTTCTCCGCCACGTCGTTGCGCCTTCGCCAGATGTGACGCCCCAGCGCCTTGAGCAGATTGTCCGCCGTCAGCAGCAGCCCGATGCATCCGCCGATCAGCAGGATCACCCAACTGCCCGTCGGCCCGAACCGCTCCAGGAGGAACCGCCCCAGCGCCAGACCGAGCACGCCGTGCGGGCTTTCGATCCATTCGCCGAGAAACGAGGGATGCAACAGCCACGCCGCGCCGCTCCACGCGGCGATCAGCAGCATCATGCCCGACAGCCGCCAGGGCAGATCGCCGATGCGTCGCCCGAGGACGCCCATCGCCGACCAGATCGTCACGAGGAACATGCCCACAAACGCGCCGCCGCCCATCCAGTAGCGCAGCGCGTAGGCGAGGTACGACCCGACCAGCCCCACGCGATTCTCGACGGGGTCTTTGGGGGGATACACCAGCGAATTCGGCGGGTCGGTGGGGCTGAAACTCGTCATGCTCAGCCACGCCAGGACCATCGCCCCGAAGATCAGCAGCGTCAGACAATACCGCGCGAACCGCGGCGGGGTTTTGGCCGGCGGGATTTTGGGGGTCGGGGAGGTTTTCGTCCGTGTCGTCTTTTGAGTTTTTCGTGCCATCCGTGGCGTTCCTTTGTTTATTTGTAGTCAGGAGTCGGTAGTCAGGAGAAGAGACAACTGCCAATTATCTGTATTGTTTCAATCCGCAATCCGCATTCCACAATGCTACTCTGCGAAGCGGCGCTTCGCTGCGACTCTGCTTTGCGTAGCGGCTTCGCAGAGCAAAGAGCACGAGTCCGCAATTCTTCACACGCCCGTATGCCCGAACCCGCCTTCGCCTCGTTGGGTTTCGTCGAGGGCGTCCACTTCCGTCACGTTCGCTCGCGTGACCGGGGCGAGTATCATCTGGGCGATGCGCATGCCGCGCGTCACCGTGAACGGTTCTCTGCCGATGTTGCCCAATATCACGCACACCTCGCCGCGGTAGTCCGCGTCGATCGTTCCGGGCGTGTTCGGCAGCGTGATCCCGTGCTTGATCGCCAAGCCGCTGCGAGGGCGAACCTGGGCTTCGTACCCAACAGGCACAGCCATGTAAAATCCGCACGGAATCAGCTTGATATCGCCCGGTTCGAGGACCACGTCCTTCTCGCACGCGGCGTGGAGATCCATGCCCGACGCGTGCTGGGACATGTACCGCGGCAGGGGGACGTCGTCACAGCCGGGTTTCCGGCGTATTTGTAGTGTTATCGGACCTTCGCGCATAGTTTCTCCAATGCAAATATTATCGGCGGGATGCGCCGGAACGCTGTACTGGATCAGTGGCGCTTCGTCAAGCGGAGGTATACGATGTCGCTGCGGGATGAATTTCTGATATCAAATGATTCGACAGTAAACCCGAAGGGTTGACAGCGTTTAGCCGGGGTGTGAGCGCAGCGAACCCCCGGTACAGGATTTCCGAATCGGAGTCCCAACGGGACGACAGCGAATCGGGGGTCTCATTCCATTCGGTGAAATCCCAACATCGCTGCCGTCCCGTTGGGACTTACATAAAAATACAACGTTTTCCGGGGGTTCGCTACGCTCACGCCCCGGCTAAACGCTTTCGGTCCCTTCGGGACCAAGATAGGTGCTATTCTTTCTTCCGGGGAATCATCTCTTTGACCCGCTGGAGAATGACTGATCACGCGCACGTTTATGAAGTGCACCCCCACGTATACAGGACCGCAACATAGAGGGCAGGAAAAGGGGTCAGGTACGAATGGCACTGCCGTCAGAACATCTTTGTTTTTGGGAGGTTGCAATTTTAAGCGGGGATAAAGGGGTCAGGTACGAATGGCACTGCCGTCAGAACATCTTTGTTTTTGGGAGGTTGCAATTTTAAGCCAATTTTACTCGATCTTCT
>JAFGJE010000250.1 GCA_016929245.1 Phycisphaerae bacterium | reverse complement strand
TACGACGAACCGACGACGGGCCTGGACCCGATCCGCGCCGACCTGATCAACGAACTGATCCTTCGCCTGCGCACGGCGCTGGATAACACCGCCGTCGTGGTCACGCACGACCTCGCCTCGGCGCGAAAGGTGGGCCATCGCATTCTCATGCTGCACGAGGGAAAGTTTATCCTCGACACGACGCCCGAAGAACTGGACCATGTACACGATGAAGTGGTGGAGCGGTTTATACAAGGCCGGGCCGGTCCTGGGGAACTGGCGGAGCTGGAGACCGACCGCCTGGCGAACCACGTGAACGCGGGAGAAATGTGCCAATGACCGAACGGACGCGAAACCTGGCCGTGGGCTTGACGGTGCTGATCGGGCTGGTGCTGCTGGCGGTGCTCATCATCGCCTTCGCGGGACTGCCCGAAGCCTTCCAGACCGGCAACCGGATTCACATCCTCATCGACCAGACGTACAACATCGAACCGGGCGATTCGGTCTACCTGCGCGGCAAGGAGGTCGGCGTGGTGACGGACGTGGACTTCACCGACGGCGACCTGCGCAAGGGCGTGACGATCACCGCCCGGATCGACTCGGACATCCGCCTGCCGCGGAACATCCAGGCCCGCGTGTACACCAAAGGGCTCATGGGCAAGAAGCAACTGGCGCTGCTGCCCCAGCCGTCCGGTCCCGACGGCGCCGCGGAGGAATATTATTCCCCGGACGAGACGATCACGCTGCAAGGGCGACACGAGCTGGACTCCGGCCTGCTGCCGCCGGAATTGATCCAGTCGTTTGAGGATTTCGGTTCGCTGGCGAAGAACTTAAACGAGCTGATCGCTCCCGAACCAGAAACCGCCCCGTCATCGGACACGCCGCCGACGTCCCAGCCGGCGTTTCCGCCCGGCTTGAAAGGCGCCATCGCGCGATTGAACCGCACGCTCGACGCCATGAACGCCTTTTTCGCCAAGGGGGAAAAAACCCTCAACGGCGCGGACGAACTGATTCGCCAACTCATCCTCGACGCCGAAGACGTTTCCAAGGTATTGCTCTCGCTGCAACAAACCGTCGACAAGATGAACAAGGGAAAAGGGACAGCCGGCAAGCTGCTCAACGATCCGAAACTCTACACCAACCTCGTGCACATCAGCGAACAGATGGAGGTCATGGTGAAGGATTTCCGCCGCCTGGCGAAGAAATGGGAATCCGAGGGGATGGGCGTGAAGCTGAAATAATGGATGGGAAATCCCAAGTACCCAAATACCCAAGGCCCATTGAAGCACCAAGAACCAATTCCTTAAATCATATCCACGTTCTCTCTGTTTATGTTGTTCCAATTCAACAAAATGAATGCAGGATGTTTCGTGTAAACGGATTGATCCATAACATAGGAATATTTGCTTTTGAAAGTAGCCACGGGCGCAAGCCCGTGGAAACAATGATCCTTGATTTCACAGAGCCCCGTAGGGGCGATTGAGCGTTTCAATCGCCCCTACGGGGCTCGAATATCTCTGTACGACGGAAAGTCCACGGGCTTGCGCCCGTGGCTACTTTCAAAGAAATTCAAATGACTACATCGGCCTATTTTTCGTTGAATTGGTCTTGTTCCATTGGACATTGGATTTTGGGATTTCAATGGACCTTGGGATTTAAACCTTGGGTATTTTCCTTATTCCGTCTTCTGCTTGACACTCCCTCCACGAGTCGATACCTTTCGCCGCATGAATACACAGGCTGTAAAAGACGCGTTTCGGGCGACATTCGGCCGGGCCGCCCGGGGCGTGGTGTCCGGGCCGGGACGGGTGAACTTGATCGGCGAGCACACGGACTACAACGACGGATTCGTCCTGCCGATCGCCATCGAGAAACAAACCCTCGGCGCATGGTCGCCGCGCGACGACGGCAGAATCGCCTTCGCTTCGGTGCAACAGCCCGGCAAGGGCGTGGAGATCGATTTATGCGAACCGATTATTCCCTCCGCTCCCGCCTGGGCGAACTATCCCAAAGGGGTGGCTGTCGAATTGATGCGGGAAGGAATCGAACTGGCCGGCTGTGACGTGATGTTCGACAGCACCGTGCCCTTGAACGCCGGTTTGTCGAGTTCCGCGTCGCTGGAAGTCGCCGCCGCGATGGCGCTGCTGACGGCTGCCGGCGCGACGTTGCCGCCGGAGAAACTCGCCAAACTCTGCCAACGGGCGGAGAACGATTTCGCCGGCGCGCCGTGCGGGATTATGGATCAGTCGATCTCGATCATGGGAACCGCGGGCCATGCGCTGCTGCTGGATTGTCGCCGCCTGGAAACGAAGCAGGTTCCCTTCAATGATCCCCGCGCGGTGCTGCTGGTGGCTGACACGCGGGTCAAGCACGACATCGGCGACGGCGGGTATCCCTTGCGAAGGAAGCAATGCGAGGAAGCCGCAAAGCTGCTGGGCGTAACCGCCCTGCGCGATACGACGATGGAAAAAGTGCAGGCGGCCTTCCAAGCCGGCAAACTCAACGAACAGCATCTCATGCGATGCCGGCACGTGATCGGGGAAATCCAGCGAACCTTACAAGCCGTCGAGGCGTTGCGGGCCGACGATCTGAATCGTTTCGGCGATTTGATGTACGCCTCGCACGCGTCGCTGCGGGATGATTATGAAGTCAGTTGCGAGGAACTCGACGCGATTGTGGAACTGGCCGAAGGCTGCGAAGGCGTGTTCGGGGCGCGGATGACGGGCGGCGGATTCGGCGGATGTGCGATTGTGCTGACGGAAGCGAACCACGCCGGCGCCGTCCGCGACGCGATCTCGGCGGGTTTTGAAAAACGGTTCAGCCGACGCTGCCCGATCTTCGCCACCCACGCCGCCGACGGAGCGCGGGTGATCGAGTAGATCAAAGAGTCCACGAATTACTCGAATTTCACGAATTCTTTATTTGCCACAAAGGTCACGGCGCGGGGTTCACCCGCGCCGTGACCTTCGTGGCTTCTTCAATTTCTTTTTCGAGCAATTCGTGTCATTCGTGGACGTAACTCCGGGTTCAGATTCGTTTCAGCAGCGCCGCCCGATAAAATGCTCTTCCTTCCTCGATATATTTCTTCTCGAAGTTCGTTCCGACGACGTGTTCGTCGGTGTCGAGGAGTTTCGGGAAGGGGGTTTGCGCGAATCCTTCGACGTTCGCCAGCGTCCGCCGGATATGCTCGAAATAGTCCCGGTGATCGGTGACGATCAGGAGTTGCCCGCCGGGTTGGAGCACGCGCCGCACGTCCCGCACAAACGCGGGTTGCAGCAGGCGACGACGGTGGTGTTTTCGTTTCGGCCAGGGGTCGGGGAAGTACACGTGCACGCGGAACACTGATTCGTCGGGAATGGCGACGCGGAACACCGCATCGGCGTCGGCGTGGAGAACCTTCGTGTTGGTCAGTCCCGCGCGTCGGACGCGGTCGGCGGTGTAGCAGGCGTAGGCTTTGGCGTATTCGATACCGAGGAAATCCACGTCAGGCCGCTGCTTCGCGCGGGCGAGCAGGAACGTGCCCTTGCCGACGCCCACTTCGATTTCCATCGGCCTGGCTTGTTCCGACGGGCCGAAGATGTCCTGCCGGGACCACGCGGAATCCGTCGACACGTCCTCCAGCAGCACGTCGCCGGGTTCCCACTTGCCGTCCTTGCCGCGACGGAGATGTTTGGGGGAATTCGTTCGCATATCCGGTTAACTCTCCGTCAACGGCCGTGACATTTTTTGTACTTCTTACCGCTGCCGCAGGGACAGGGTTCGTTACGCCCGATTTTCCCTTCCGAACGAATCGGCGCTGTCGGGGTATAGGGGGTTGCATCCTCGCTGGTCGATTCATACATGCCGTCGTTAAACGGTGTCGGATCGAAAGCGTCGGAATATTCGTCGTAGGAAGAGTGGTTATCAAGAGTATTCAAAAAAGATATGGTTTCCATTTGCTTGTGAAACAATTCCCCCATTTTCTGGAATAAGGTTTTCTGGTCGGCCAATTCTTCCGAAATGATCCCCAAGCCCTTTACGCCGAGGAGTTGACGAACGTCATTCCAGTTTCCGTTGACGTCGGTGTCCACGCGGTCGGCGGCGTGGGCGCGTTCGATCAGTTCGGCGGATTCGGTCGCGTTCAGATCCAGAAGGGAGGAAATGAGAAACGCGTTGAAGAAAACGTCGTTTTCCTCGAAGCGTTCGAGGGCGCGGCAGATCGCCGGGATCACGTCCTTTCGTGTTTCAGGAGATTGTAAGGCGATATGCGCCATTCCGTTGGCGGCGACGGATCGCGGGAACGGCAGGTGCGTTTCGTCCGCGAGGTATTCCTCCAAATCCTTCAGGCATGTCGGACCCAGTCGTTCGAAGGCGAGGGGGAATTCCGAGAGATACCAGTCGTCGTCAAGCTCATTCAGGGGGTCCATCATCTCCAGGAGCAGCGGGAGCAGTTCCGTCGCGCCCAATTGCGCCAGGCAGCGCCAGGCGTGGATCGAGGCGAAACCGGAGAAGTCGTTTTCATCCTCAGGCCAATCAAACGGTTCGATCCATTTCCGCGTGATCTCCAGTAACTCCGGAATATCTTCCTCCGTCACGCCCAGCCGGGCGAGATAATCCACTTCGCCGGTGTGCCATGGCCTTAATTTGCGCGGATCGCCGAAGGTTTCGAGTTTTTCCCGTAATGTCGCATTGACCGCTGGTGGTGTCATCTTTCCTGTCTCCTTCCATGGAACTCTATGGCGCGTTACTTGTCCCACTCGCAGATGAATCCGCGAGCGCCGGAACTGGTGGGGGTGGAGTCGAGTAAACCGTTTTGAAAAAGGACGGCGACCGAAAGAACCCTGTTGTTTTTCAAGGGTCGTTGCGGCGCCCAGAAGGAACGGCTGACCTTTCGGCCGTTTAACCAGCGCCAATCGCCTTCTTTCTGCTTGTCCGTCGCCCCGACGTAGACCAGCGTGCCGCCGGTAAGTTTCTGGACGAACTGCATTTCCTCGTCGTCTTCAATATACACCAGGTGGCCGCCCATTTTTTTGCAGACGGCGCCGGCTTGTTCCCAGGTCACGGGCGCCAGAACGGCCAGGTAATGATGCTTGTTGAAACTCACGCGCCACATTTCCCGCACGGGGATGGGTTTTTCGGATTCCCCCATGATCTTGTCGACGTACGTCATGCCGTCTTTGGCGAGGGCCTCCCCGACGGGGGAGTTGTTTTTTCGGGCGTCCGCGGCGATGTCCCGAAGATCCCGCAGGGCTTTCGTCCCGGCGGTGTGAATCTGCGAGACGCGTTTTAAGTTGTGTCGCTTGATGGTGGGCGAGATTTTCTTCTCATAGTCCGCGTCGGCTTGGGCGCGGGCTTTATTGAATTCCTTCAGAATCCTCTCCACCAGTTCCTGAATCGCGCCGCCGTCCTTGTCGGTTTCCGCCAACACCACGACCACCAAACCGAGCACCAGCAGACTGATTGTGAGTTTATGACGCATGTGCATAGACCTCGTTTCCGTCTGGACAGAACCAACGGCGTGGTGGGGTTTCGTTCGTGTTTTCACGATTCCGCCGTTCCACGCCGCCGTCCATTGTGCCTTTTTTTGTTCATACTTGCAAAGGGGTTTCGTTCGGCTTTTCCGCCCGAGTATGCTATGATGCTCCCTCACGTGACCTCCGAAGGAAACCATCGTGCCGTGGCGGTGTTTGATTCGGGCCTGGGCGGCCTGACCGTCGTGCGGAGTCTTCTGGAGCAGATGCCCGGGGAAGACATCGTCTACCTGGGCGACAGCGCCCGTGTGCCCTATGGGATTAAATCTCTCGAAACGGTGCGCCGTTTCGCGATGGAAGACGCCGCCTTTTTAAGCCGGTTCAACCCGAAGATGCTCGTGGTGGCCTGCAACACCGCCACCGCCGCGGCGGGCGAGGCGATCCGGAGCGTGTCGAAGGTTCCGGTGGTGGACGTGATCGCTCCGGGCGTCGCGGCGGCGCTGGGGAGCACCGACGGGGGCATCGGCGTGGTCGCCACCGAAGCGACCGTTCGCAGCCGGGCGTACCAGCGAGCGATTCAGGCAGTCGATCCGGATCGGGAGGTGCTGTCGGTGGCTTGCCCGCTGCTCGTGCCGATTGTCGAGGAAGGGCGGTCCGAAGAGGACCCGATCGTCAACCACGTGCTGTGCGATTATCTGCATGATTTACAGCGGATGCGCCCCGGGGCGCTGATTCTGGGCTGTACGCATTATCCCTTGCTGGGCGGGGCGATCGGCAAGCTCATGGGGCCGCGGACGCGGCTGATCAGCAGCGCCGCCGCGGCGGCGGCGGAAGTCCGCCGACGGCTGGACGAAACCGATCAGCGAAATTCGCGTTCGGCCGGCGGACGCCTGGAATGCTACACCACCGACAATCCCGAACGCTTCGCGGAACTGACAGAACGGTTTGGCGGGCGACGGGCCGATGCGGTACACTATGTGGGAACCGACGAACTGGAAACCCTCTCGACGAAGGACGACGCGAACGATGAAACGTCCTGACAGGATGACGATTCGCATGTTGTGGGCGACGCTTCTGCTGGCGGGTGCGTTCTGCGCCGGTTGCGGGAAGGACAGCGAGGTGTTCACCGCGGATTACCAGATCAAACGACTCTTCGGCGGCGATCCGAAAAAAAGCCCCAAGCAGTTGGCCGCCGCGGCGTTTAACGAAAAGGATCCCGACATCCGTCGTTCGGGCATCGAGGGACTTTCCCAGAAATCCTGGGCCCTTCGCGAGCCGTACCTGAAATATTTCTCTCGCCTGACCGATCCGCGTCTCGAACCGGACGTGACGGTTCGGGCGGTGTCGGTTCGCACCCTGGGACGGGCGCACGCCACGAAATACCAGGAGGAAATCAACCGGGCGCTGGACGACCCCTCGCCGGTGGTCCGCTGCGACGCCGCGACGGTGCTCGATGAAATGCCCTCCGACGACGTCATCAGCCGCCTGCGGTCGCTGGTGATCGACGTGGAGGAACCCATCGACGTTCGCGCCGCGGCCGCCAAGGCGCTGCGCCACTATCGCACCGACGAGGTGTATAAAACCCTCCTCCGCGCCCTGGACGACGACGACTTCACCCTGCGCGACGCGGCCCATAAATCCTTGGTGTATATGACGGGACAGGACCACGGGTACAGCCCGGAACGATGGGCCAAGAGCCCGGATCAGGTCGGAAAGGAAACCCTCCCCGAACAGGTGGTTCGCTACAAGAAACGTCCCTGGTGGGACTGGATGAAAATCACCAGGGAAAGCGAATCCGTCCACCCCGACGCGGCCAGGCGGGAAGAGGAGAAAAAGAAACGAAAATGGTGGAAGTGGGGTAGGAAATAGACCGACGAGTGATTTTTCCATTTTAATTGGGGACGCTCCCCGATTTACGAATCAAAGTCAATCAAAAACTGGGGAGCGTCCCCTGTTTTGGTGAAGAGTAAGAAGCCACTAAGGGCACGGCGCAGCGTGTGGCTGCAACCCAATGTGGTTCTCCATGTCTTGAAGCCCGTAGGGCTGGGCAGCGTTTAGCCGGTGGTGAGCGAAGC
>JAFGJE010000249.1 GCA_016929245.1 Phycisphaerae bacterium | reverse complement strand
GCTTCGCTCACCACCGGCTAAACGCTGCCCAGCCCTACGGGCTTCAAGACATGGAGAACCACATTGGGTTGCAGCCACACGCTGCGCGGGGAAAAGTGAGTTCCCTTGGGACGTTGACAAATGCCATGCATCTTCCGCGAGTCCCCCATCCTGCTTTTTATCGAAGATGCGGAGGGAGTTTATCACTCCGATATTTTCAATCTTGAATGTGCTTAACGAATCCGGAGCCTGTTTCGGCTTCCGCGTTCTTATTTCCGGCGTTTGAAATAATAGATGGTGTTATAGGGTTCACTTCGCGAGGCGTCGGAACGAACCTGGATCATCTCCCAGCCGAGGTTGCCCACGACATCCAGCGCGGCAAAGTAGGTCTGGTTGTGATCGAGAGTTCCACGCTCGAAAATGGCGGAATTGCGCGGTTTTTTGTCCGGCGGGAGAAACAGAATCTGGGTTTTCTTTTGCGAGGGAGATTCCATCACGTACAACTCGGCGTATTCCCACGCGTAGGATTCCACCATCTCCGCCGTCTGCGCCCGGGCGGGGGAAGAAGACACAAAATACACCGCCACGCCCGCAAGGAGAATGACGGCAAAAAGCAACAGGACGGTTCGTTGGGTATCCATGATCGGTTCCTTTCCTGGGTTGTTTGGTATGTTTATCGGCCAAATTCCCCCGGAACGAACAGGAACACAATCGGTAACTTCACCCTAACCCCACCTTCCCCGCGGAAGCACGATACAGAATTCTGAAACGGGCTTTGCCGGCGGGATTATTTTTCACTCTTTTTCTTCCGGGCTTTTTTGAGAGGCTGGAAGGTCAGGCGGTTGTGTTGGGCCGCCTGGGCGGTTTCGACGGCTTCGCGGTAGAACACCTCCTGGGCCCGGAGACCTTTTCCTTTTCGCGTCACGCTTTCCCAGACGCCGTCGGAGGTCAACCGGCGGGCTTTGACGTTGTCCTGGAAAAACGTTCGCAGGATTCCCACCAGTCGTTTCCGCAAGGCCGGCGCCGTGACGGGAAACAGCGTCTCCAGGCGTTTGTCCAGGTTTCGCGTCATCCAGTCGGCGCTGGAGAGATACACTTCCTCGTGCCCGCCGTTGCGGAAATAGAAAATCCTTGCGTGTTCAAGGTAGCGGTCAATGATCGAAATCACCTCGATATTCTCCGAAACGCCTTCCACCACCGGGCGCAGCCGACAGATGCCGCGGACGTTGAGCTGAATCTTCACGCCCGCCCGGCTGGCAAGGTATAAAGCGCGGCAGAGTTCGGGATCCTCCAGACTGTTGACTTTCGCGATAATCAAGCCCGGCTGGGTCTTGGTGGAGGACTGGATTTCCCGTTCGATCAGATCGAGGATTCGCTGCCGAAGCCCGGTCGGGGCGATGGTGAGTTTGGACCAGCCCACCGGCTGGGAATATCCCGTCAGCAGATTGAAGAACGCCGCGGCGTCGGCGGTCAGTTCGCGGTCGGTGGTCATCAAACCGATGTCGGAATACAACCTGGCGGTCTTGTCGTTGTAATTTCCGGTCGAAAGATGCAGATACCTCCGCACGCCGTATTCCTCGCGACGAACCACCAGGAGCATCTTGGCGTGGGTCTTGAGGCCGGCGATTCCGTAGATCACGTCGCATCCGGCGTCTTCCAGCGCGCGGGCCCAGGTGATATTGCGGGCTTCGTCGAACCGGGCCTTGAGCTCCACCAGCACGGTCACCTGCTTGCCGTTTCGGGCGGCCTGCACCAGCGCCGCGACGATCGGGGAGTCGCCCGTCGTGCGGTACAGGGTCTGCTTGATCGCCAGCACGCCCGGATCGCTCGCGGCGGCGCGGACCAGTTCGATCACCGGATCGAACGATTCATACGGGTGGAACAGCAGCACGTCGTGGTCGCGCAGGGAGGCGAACATATCCTCCGATTCGTACAGGTCCCTCGCGGGCTGGGCGGGCCAATCTTCGTACCGCAACGACTCCAGTCCCGGCCGGCTCGTTAAGGGCATCAGGTCGCGCAGGTCCATCATGCCGTCGATCTCGAATACATCCGCCGTTTTGACGGAAAACAGATTCATCAGAAATTTTCGCGGGGAGCGATTCGCCCCGGCGGACAGTTCCAACCGCACCACGTTGCGCCGGGATCGCTCCCGAACCGCCTGGGCGAGGGATTCCAGCAGGTCGCCCGATTCGTCGTCGTCGACGGCCACGTCCGAATCGCGCGTGATGCGAAACACCGCCGTCGCCGAAACGCCATGCCCGGGAAACAACCTTGCCGCGTGCCGGGAAACGATATCTTCCACGCGAACGAGGTGCAGCCCCTCGCCGGCGGGGAGGGTCACGAAGCGCGGAAGGGACGGCGGAATCGGAACGACGGCGAACCGCGGCTCGGATTCGGGCTGATCCGTCGGCTCCAACAGAACCGCCAGATGCAGGCGCAGGTGCGGCAGGAGGGGTTTGGGATCCAGAATGTCCATCGCCATCGGCGACAGCGCGGGTTGAACGTTGCGTGTGAAGTATTCCTCCAGGAATCGCTCCTGCGCGTCGGTGTATTGATCGGGATGGAGTACATGAATCCCGTGTTTCTCCAACTCGCCGACCAGTTCCGACAAAGCGCGGGTCTGGTCGGCGACCATTTGACCCACGCGCGCGGTAATCCGCACCAACTGGGCCGCGGGAGTGAACCCGGCGGGACCCTTTTTCCGGACCCCGGCGGTCCGGGCCTGCTTGAGTCCCGCCACACGGATCATGTAAAACTCGTCCAGGTTCGAGCTGACAATCGACAGAAATTTCAGCCGTTCCAGCAGCGGAACGTCCGGACACATCGCCTCCCGGAGCACGCGATCGTTGAACTCCAGCCAGCTCAACTCGCGATTGAAAAGCAGTTTCGACGACGTCAGTTTCTTCTTTTTGTTCACGATATTCTCTTCAATCTTCATGTTGTCATCCTGAGCCCCTAAGGGGTGAAGGATATCACGGGTTCGTGAGCGTAAGGTCCTTCACCCCTTAGGGACTCAGGATGACATATTTAGGTTGTTACATTTCTTCCAGCCGCACGCGCAGGCCGAAAACGTCCTCGAACAGGTCGGCCTTGTTTTCCAGGGCGTGTCGCTCCAGCGCCAGGTCCGTCACGCCCTTCACGTGCAGCACGACCTCATCCTCGCCGTGTTCGATCCGGACGTCGGAGACCTGCTGGCCGTGCCCCCGTTCGAGGGCGTCGGCGATCCGCAGCAGCGCCGCGAGTTTGCTGACGATCACGCGCTGCTCGCGCGGCAGGGACATGTACGGCAGGTGCGACGCTTTGGGCATGCTGCGACGGTGATATCGCGCGACGTTGGCGACGATCTCGCGTTCGTCGGCGCGCAAGCCGAACAGCTCCGTGTTGGCGATCAGGTAATAACTGTGCTTGTGATGCGATCTGCCGTCGACAAAACCGCCGACTTCGTGCAGCAAGCCCGCGATGTGCAGCAGCAGGCGATACCGCGGCGCGAGGCGGTGCACGTTCTGGAGTTCGTCGAACAGGCGGAGACTCAGTTTCGCCACGTGTTTGGCGTGTTGCAGATCGCCGTGGAATTTTTCCGCCGTCATCAGCGCCGCCCGCACGGTGCTGGAGGCTTCCTCGGTGTCGGTTTGTCCGGTCGCGCCGCGGGCCAGGTCGAGAATCAGTCCGTCCCGCATCGTGACGTCGGGCACGGCGAGCTTCCCCGCCGCCGTCGCGTGCAGCACCGCCTGGTACACCAGCAGCGCCGGAACGACGGTTTCGGCGGTGCTGAAGTCCAGCTTGTATTTCCGCGCCAGTTCTTCGGGATTGAACGGTTCGCACTCCGCCACGAACGCCTCGAAATCGGGCGCCTTGATTTCCTGCACGCCTTCCTGGCGACCGGAACGCCCGACGTGCCGCGCGGCGAACCGCGCGTCGCCGCCCAGGGCGATCAGCGTGCGAACCTTCTTCAACGGCAGCAGTTTCCCCACGGTCGAAACGACGCTTCCGATCTGGTGGCGCAGCATCGCCGCGGCGCGTTGGGGCGTTTCCCCGGCGGTGTCGAGGGATTCCTGCAGGCGAATCGAACCCAAGGCGTAGCTGCCCGCCGAAATCGTTTCCCCGCCGTGCAGCAGCGCCAATAGCGCGCTGCCTCCGCCCACGTCCGCCACCAGCGCGTGACCTTTGCCCAATCCCTTCGCGCCCAGTCGATCCCGAACCGCCGAGACCGTCAGGCGAATTTCCTCGCCGGGTTCGATGATCTCGACGTCCAGGCCCGCCGAGACGAAAATGCGGTCCACGAAGGCGTCGGCGTTGGCGGCCTCCCGCACGGCGCTGGTCGCCACGGCGCGGATATGATCCACGCGATACGAATCGAGCAGTTCGCGGTAACGGCGAAGCACGACGATGGCTTCGTTCATCGCCCGCCGCGACAACTGGTGCTGCACGAACGTGTCCTGCCCCAGGCGCACCGGAAGCGACGCCCTCTCCAGGATATTCACGCGCCCGCCCGGAAACACCTCCGCCACGACCGCGCGGACGGAATTCGTTCCGATGTCGATCACACCGACGGTTTCCAGGGGACGATCTGGTTCTTTCCGCTTCGTCATGGACGTTCCAATATTTCGATCTTCACCTTTCGCCGGAAGGCCTGTTCCATCAGATCGGATTTTTTCGCCGCCGCCTGAAGCTCTTCCTCCGCGCCGCCGTCGGCGCGGGCGTGGATGATGATCTCCCGCGGGGTGCATTCGCACGTCACGTCGCGAATCGCGTCGGTGTGCGAACGGTCCAACCCGTCCGCGACACGCAGCATCCCCGCCAGCAAATCGACCGTGTTCCGGTCCCCCGCCTGAAGCGAGGCGTAGGATTCGTGGTCCGGCTGCGGCAGGGCTTTGCGGTGATATCGCGCCACGCCGGCTACGATCATACGCTCGCGGCGGTGTAAGGGCAATTGCCCAGCCGTCAGAATCAGCTCGTACGAAACCTTGTGGTGTTTTTTCTGCCCCTCGATCCAGCCGATGTCGTGCAGCACCCCCGCCGTCTCCAGTAACAACCGCGATTCGGCGCCCAGGCAGTGCAGTGTCTGGAGTTCGTCGAACAGCCGCAACGCCAGGCGGGTTACCTGCCGGGCGTGACGCTCCTCAAAATGACACGCCTCCGCCAGTTGCCCCGCCCGTTCCAGCAGTTCGTTTCGAGCGGAGGAATTCGGATTGGTTTCCGTCACGGGGAATCCTTCGGCGATGGTAGCTTCCAGGCTGCACCCGCGGAGAAACATCTGCGCGAAGGCTTCGGGCAGACCGCGCCGGCGGGCGTCGGCGGCGACGGCTTGGTAATCATACGGCACGCGATGAAACTCGACGTCCACCCGATCCCTTTCAATATGCAACGTCGCATACGCCGCCCGTGGGTCGCCGTCGTCGCTTCGCCCGACGCTGCCGGGGTTGATAAACCGCACACCGTGGACGGAGCGATCGAACGGCTGGTGCGAATGCCCGAACAGCACGAGATCCGCCCCGGCAATGTTTGCCAAATGCTCCAGCCGCTCCGGGGGGGTGTGTTCCGTGATCGCCTCGGATTCGTCCTCCGGGCTGGCGTGCACCAAAAGGATCTTGTGCCCCCCCGCTTCCAGGCGCGCCTGGGCGGGCAAACGCTCCAGGTACACCCGATGAATCTCCGAAAGCTGTTCATACGCCCACCGGAAGGCGAAAAACTTCGCCGGGGATTTCGGCTTGGGCCATTCCGACGGTTTCCGCGCGAAGGACAGAACCTTGCGGTCGTAGTTTCCGAGGATACTCACCACGTCCGGGTTCGTTCGCTGCCAGTGCACGACTTCCTCAGGCCGAGGGCCGTATCCCAGAGAGTCGCCCAGATTCCAGATCGCCTCGCAGGACCGCCGTTGCGCGTCGGCGAGAACGGCCCGCAAGGCCTGTTCGTTGGCGTGGATGTCCGCAAGCAGGCAGACGATCATGCCGCGCCTCCCGGTTCGTCGGGTTCTACCGCGGGCGGCTGGTTCAGCGTTTCGTGCAGCGACTCCCAGAATCCCTCCGCCTGCCGGGCGCGGTACTCCCGAAGGAAGGTGTTGTACACCTCCTCGCGTCGGGTTCGGCGATCCTCCAGCAGCGCCTGCAGGCCGGGCGCGAGGCGCTCGTAGGTTTCGCCCGGAACCACCTCCCGCCGTTCTTCGAGAATCGACGGGAGAGTTTCGATCCACACGTCGCAGTCGTGGAATTCCCCGAGGGATTGTTGAAATTCCTTGATCCGTCGCGTGAAACCCTCCAACCGGCCCCGCCAGAACGGATCGAAGATTTCCATCGCGTAACGAAGCCGCTTGGCGGCGATGCGCATCCTGTGCAGTTCCTCGCCGGCGGAGGCGTCCGATACCCAGGCTTCGTACGCGAGGAATTTTTGAAGTCGTCGCAGGATTTTTTCCCGCGCGATATGGCGGGCTTCGTCGGAATATCCACCGGCGAAACGCTGCTCGAATTCCGCCCGGCCGGCGCGGCGGAGTTTGCCAAGATGCTTGCGTAATTCCCGCAACATCGGATCCTTGCGAAGACGTTTGACGGCCTGGCGGACGTCGTCCTGCAAACCGACGCGCCGGGTCTGGAGTTGCCGGAGGAAATACGCCAAGCCGGGCTGTAGGATTTCGTCGGGATTCGTCCGGGCGAAGTCGGACACGAATTCGATCTGCACGTCCAGGTCTCTCACCGGACCAAGGCTGCGCGCGACTTTTTCGACCACCCCTCGCCATTCCTTGCGGCGGTCGGGAGGGAGACATTCCTTCAGCACGCCCATACCCGTGCGCAGCCGTCGGCCCGCGACGCGCATTTTGTGGACGTATTCCATGTCCCCGCCTTCGCAGACTCCTTCAATCAGCCGCGTCAGCGCGCGAAGCCGTCGAATGACGCTTTCGGCGCCGAAGAACCGATACGTGACGTCCGGTGACTCCTTCATATTACGTTTCATTATAGAGGAAACTTCCCGCGGGAGAACAGGCGGGTGAAAAACTTGTCCGTTTCTTAACGGGAAATGAACGGAACGGAAAGGAAAAACCAACATTCCCTTGACCTATCCGGGAACGGGGATATCTTTTCCTCGTATTCACGCGATTTGCGAGAAAGAATCTTGAAACACGAGGAGGAAATGAGTATCCTTTGGCGGGAATTGACCGAAAGAGCAATGCCGTTCCCCGATGAGGGATACAGACGGTTGTCTTGAGGATTCCAAAGAAACCGCGAGATGTAATATTCTCGTAACGAATTACAATGAAAAAGATTGCGGGCGTAGCTCAATGGCTAGAGCGTCAGCCTTCCAAGCTGAATGTTGAGGGTTCGACTCCCTTCGCCCGCTTCCTGCTCCGCGAACGCTACGCAGGATAAACCAACGCCTCGCGTCGCCCATAAGCGACACGAGGCGTCTTTCTTGCGCACTGGGCAAAGCTTACGGCAAAGCCCATGGAACGTATTCCATGGGTTCTTCTGCCAATCCATGTCAGCGATTTCCTCCCCCGGCCTGTAATCCGTGCGAGGATTCGTACCAGCGCCTAAATTCACGTGCAAGCTTTCGTACAAGGAATGAGCGTTTAGAATAACTGCGAGAGGAACGTTCGCGCCGGCACGACGATTGGTCCCTGCGGCTTGGCGAAGCAGTCGGCATCGACGTAATCCATCTCGAGAACCACCTGGAAGGCGAAGGGGGCTTTGACTTGATCCTGGAATACACGTAAGGCCGGGCTGGGCGATGTTTCGCCATGTTTGACTTCCACCAGGAACCAAGGCTTGCCATCGCGGATCACGGCAAAATCGACCTCACGTTTCTCCTTATCGCGTAGATACGCCAACTGGAACTTGCCCAAGCCCAAATCATTCCATCCATCAACCGCTTTAAGCAAGTGACAGCCCACGAACGTCTCCGCCCTGCTGCCTTGATCTTCGATTTCTGCCCAATCACGCAGGAACCATTTGGGTTCCTTGCGCAGGGAGCGTGTCACGTTTTTGAACCATGGCTTGATCAGAAATCCATGGTGCAGGCTGTTCAGTATCTCCACCCAACGCCGAAGGGTATCCACCGACACCTGTACATCTTTGGCGAGATTGCTAAAGGTGATTTGTGACCCCGAGCGACTCGCGAGCATCCTCGCCAGTAAGCTGATCTGGTCAATCTGTTGCACCTGAGTCAGATCGCGAAGATCTTCCCGAAGCAATTGCTGGGTACGAAG
>JAFGJE010000248.1 GCA_016929245.1 Phycisphaerae bacterium | reverse complement strand
TTGCCCCGCCAGCCATGCCGACCCGCTTATCTATTGCGCCAAACGCCCCCGTCCATCAAAATTCAATACATTGTGGGATGATTGTGACAAATAATCTAATACTGTCATCCTGAGCGAAGTCGAAGGACCTCACGCAGAGCTACCCGTGAGGTCCTTCGACTTCGCTCGAAGACTCGCTCCGCTCAGGATGACAACGATTATTTTTCCCGCGAGATATAATCAGGCCAATCGTTGGGATGCGGATCGGCCCATAGGCCTTGTTTTTGGCGACGGGCCTGGGTTTGCAGGCGGAGGAATTCACTTTTCCTGGGGTGGTCGAATCGCGGGTCGGCGTAGCCGTGACCCGTGACGATCAGGTTTCGGTTGAGCATGGTCCCGTCCGGCAGGAACACGTACGCCAGCAGACGGTTGTACTTGTCCCGCGTTCGATGGGGCAGCAGTTCCAGGCGGACGGCCTTGTGGAGCGCCTCCCGCTTGGTGTAGGCGCTCGCTTGCGGGCCGAAGTGTTCGACGGGATGCTCCGGGCGAACCGTCTCGGGCGTGTCCACACCCCACAGGCGGATTCGCGTGGCCGGTTTGTCCCCGTCGGGCAGATTGATATCGAGCGTGTCGCCGTCGACGACGTGCACGACGGTGAAGAGTTTTTCATTGTATCGCGGCAGGTCCGGGTCTTGGCGTTGGCCGAACAGCCCCGCGCGGTCGGCCAGACCCAGCAGAAGCGCCCCGGCGAGAAACATCGCGAACACGACGCCCCGGCGACGAAATTTCCGCCACCGCCATTGGGACGCGGAGAGTTTGCGATGGGACGTTTTCCGTTTCATACGACATATCTTCGCCTGGCGGGGCTCCGTCTCGCCAGGTTTTATCGTTTTCGTTTGGTCGCCAGCCAGTGGAACGCGGCAATGGGATCGAAGTTATGTCCTCCCTCGAAGATCGTCACTCTCGCCGATCCTGCCTGGCGACGGAACAGAATCGCGTGCTTGCGATCCTCTTCCTTTCCGCGATACGCGAGTTTCGTTGGGACGATTTCCTGCTCGACCATGAATCGGATGTCGGCAGTGGAGATTTGCTTTTCCCCTCGGCCGTTCGCGCGGGCGAGGGTGTTGAACGCCTCCAGCGAATGCGAAATCGGCACGGAGCCGGTGTGCCCGTCGTGAATCCCGGCGTTGATGTCCACCGGAAGGTCGGCCGCCTTGCGGAGAAACGTTTTCGGGCTGCGTTGTTTGTATTGCGCGTCGACGGATTTGGATTTTCCGGGCGCCCCGCCGCAGATCGCCTCGAGCAGCTTCCAATATCCCCTGCCGGCGCGTTTGGTTTGCGCGTACCATTTGGCGAGGTCGAAAATCGGCACCCACGCGCTGGCAGCCGCCCAGAGGTTCGGCGCCTCAGCCGCCATCCGCAGGGTCATGTGTCCCCCGCCGGAGGCGCCGGCGAGGTAAATGCGTTTCGGATCGACATTGGCGTTCTCGCGGGCGAAGGCGACGGCGTCCAGCACGTCCCGCACCGCCAGGTCCGACGCGCAGGCGGCGGGGTTGTCGTTTCGGCCCCGAAAATGCGGATGGATGAACACCCAGCCGCGCCGGCGCGCTTGGGGAAGATAATCCGTTTTAATGGAGGGTATGTCATACCCGCAACTCCACTGATGCAGCGCCACCAGCAGCGGCGCGGGTTTGGCTTTCGCGCCGACGGCGCTTCGCGGGGCGTAAAAAAACGCCGGCTGATCCTGAGAGTCCAGGGAACTCGGAATATGCACTTCTCGTAAGATAATTCTTCCTGTTCTTCCTCGGGGAGGATAAAAAAAGCATGTGGAGATTCAGAATTATTGATTGGCCTTTTTCTTCGCCTTCTTTTTAGCGGTTTTTTTCTTCACCGTTTTTTTCCCGCCGAGATTAAACGCGTCGTGCACCACGCGGAGGGCTTTTTTGCCCTGCGTGCGGTCGATCAGGCAGGAGATTTTGATCTCGCTGGTGGTGATGTTCTGGATGTTGATCTTCTCGGCCGCCAGGGACGCGAACATTTTTTCCGCGACGCCCGTGTGCGTTCGCATCCCCACGCCCACGACGGAGACCTTCGCCAGGTGCTCCTCGTACCGGGCGGAACACTTCATTTCCCCGCACAGGTTCTCGACGATCTGCCGGCATTCGGGCAGTTCGGCGATTTCCACGGTGAAGGAGACCGTCGCTTCGCCGTTCTGGGCGATCGTCTGGATGATGTCGTCCACGACGACGTTCTTCCCGGCGACCTGGTGGAAGATGCGGGCGACCACGCCCGGATGATCGGGCACATTGTTGAGGGTGACGCGCGCCAAACCTTCTTTCAGCGCCGCCCCGCGCACCACGATACGCTCCATGGATTCGGTTTCGTGCACGATGAGAGTTCCTTTCTTGTTGTTATTGCTGTTGCGGACGTGCAGGGGCACGTTGTACTTCTTGGCGAACTCGACGGCGCGGTTGTGCAGCACGTTCGCGCCGAGACTCGCCAGCTCCAGCATTTCGTCGTAGCTGATCGTGTCGAGTTTGCGGGCCGTCGGGACGATCCGCGGGTCCGTGGTGAAGATGCCGTCCACGTCCGTGAAGTTTTCGCACAGGTCCGCCTTGAGCGCCGCCGCGACGGCTACCAGCGTGACGTTGCTTCCGCCGCGCCCGAGCGTGGTGATCGCGCCGCTTTCGGTGACGCCCTGGAATCCCGCGACGATCACGATCTTGCCCGCGTCGAGTTCTTTGTGGATTTTCTCCGCGGCGATCGACTTCAGCCGGGCCTTCGTGTGGGCGTCGTCCGTGACCATGCCGATCTGCCCGGCCGTGAAGCTGATCGCCGGGGCGCCCATCTCTTCCAGCGCCATGGCCATCAGGGAAATCGTCACCTGCTCGCCCGTGGAGAGCAGTTGGTCCATCTCCCGGTGGGACGGGGCGGGGCTGATCTGCTTCGCCAGGTCCACCAGGCGGTCGGTTTCCTTGCCCATCGCCGAAACCACCATGACGACCTGCCGGCCTTGCTTTTGGGCGCGAATCGCCCGCCGCGCCGCGGCCCGTATCTTTTCCGCGTCGGCTACGCTCGTTCCGCCGAATTTCATTACGACGATGCTCATAGGCGTCTTTTAACTCCGTGGATGTAGTAGTCGTCTTCCCGCGACGGGGTAGGGAACTATACCATGTTTTTGGGAAAAGTCCAGCCGTTGCCCTTTCCGAAGGCGCTTGTCGGTGAGGATATCTTGAGGGATGATTATTCGTCGGGGTGCAGCTTTTTCAGGGCGAGCTGGGCGGCTTTCCGGACGGCCGGGTCGGGATCTTTACGAAGCGGTTCCAACGCCGTCGTCGCGTTCGCGGCCCCGAGTTTGCCCAGGGCGCTGGCGGAGAGATAGCGCACCAGCGGCGCGGAATCCTGCAAGGCCTCGATGAGGGCGGGGGAAACCTTCGGGTCGCCCAAAAGTCCCAGCGCACCGGCGGCGGCGGCGCGGACGTTGACGTCGGGGTCTTTCATCGCCGACATCAGGGCGGGGGCGGCTTTGGGATCGCGCAGCCATCCCAGCGCCGAGACGGCGGCAGACCGCACGCGGGCTTCGGGGTCGTGCAACGCCCGGGTGAGGGCGTCCAGCGTCGCGGGATTGCTCAGCCGGGCGAGGGTTTTCGCGGCGGTGATGCGAACGTCGACGGCGGGATCGTTGAGGCGCTGGGCCACCGACAGGGCGCAGGATTCGTCGCCGATCCATCCCAGGGAGGTGATGGCTGCCACCCGGACGGCGCGTTCGGGTTCGCCGTCTCCTGCCGCCAGCAGAAGGGCGTCGATGGCTTCGCCGCGGCGCAGTTCCCCCAGGTCGCCGGCGGCTTCGACGCGTTGGATCGGATCGGAACAAGCGAGCATCACGACGATGCGCTCCTCGAACGTCCGGCGGAGTTTTCGGTTGTCCGCGTCGGCGGCGGGAAGATTGGCGATGCAGCGTTCCGCCATCTGCTTCGCTTCGCGCGCGGGCATGGGGCCGCCTTCGAGGGAAGGCTGATTCGGCGCGGAAGCCAGGCCGGGGGTTACGGTCTGCTCTTCGCATCCCAACCCCGCGAGAAGCGCCCCGACCATCACAACCAGCGTCCATCCGGGATGTCCCAGGGATTTCCGCATGAAGGGCGGGGTTATACCACACTTGGACGGTTGCCACAAGAAAAAGAATTGTTAAAATGCCAGTCTGTCATCCTGAGCGGAGCGCAGCGGAGTCGAAGGAACTCACGGGTTCGCGGGTGTAAGATCCTTCGGCTTCGCTGCGCTCCGCTCAGGCCCTAGGGGTTCCTTAGGAGATGACAGATATTGGAAAGGATGTATCGAAATGGACGTGACGTTATCCGATCGTTTGCAGAAATTGCCGCCGTATCTCTTCGCCGACCTGCGCCGCAAGATGGCGGCGGCGCGCGAGAAAGGCGTGAAGGTCATTCGCATCGACATCGGCGACCCGGACACCCCCGCGCCGAATCCGATCGTGCGAGAACTGATCCGCGCGATCGACGACCGGAACGACCCCGCGCGACATCGCTACGGTTGCGACGTGCCGGCGGCGGAGTATCCCGAAGCGATTAAGAAATTTTACAAACGCCGCTGGGGTGTGACGTTGCAAAACGAAAATATCGTCACGACGATGGGTTCGAAGGACGCCATCGCCAAGCTGCCCATGGCGATCATGAATCCGGGCGACATCGGCATCGCGCCCCAGCCGGGATATCCGACGTACAACATCGGGCACGTGTTCGCCGGCGGGAGCACGCATTACGTCCCGCTGCGCAAGGAAAACGGTTTCCTGATGGACTTCGACGAAATCCCCGCCGACGTCCGCCGGGCCGCCAAGCTGCTGTGGATCAACTACCCGAACAATCCCACCACCGCCACGGCGACGAAGGAATTCTTCGCCCGGGCGGTCGAGTTCGGCCGGGCGAACAATATTCTCATCGCGCACGACATGGCCTACAGCGAGAACGTGTACGACGGCTATCAGTCGCCGAGTATCCTGCAGGTGGACGGCGCGGAGGACGTGGCGGTGGAATTTTACAGTCTTTCCAAAGCCTTCAGCATGACCGGCTGGCGCGCGGGGTGCATGTGCGGAAATCCGTCGGCCGTCAAGGCGCTGCTGACCGTGAAGGAAAACATCGACAATGGAACGCTGCGGGCGGTGCAGTTCGCCGCCGCCAAGGCGCTGGACCTCGCGGAGGAAGTCATTCCACCGGTAAATGAAATCTACCGCCGTCGGCGCGACCTGGTGGTCGAAGCGCTCAACGCGGCCGGTTGGAACCTGGAAAAACCCAAGGCCACCATCTACATCTGGGCGCCCGTGCCGGAAAAGTACAACTCCGCGGAAAGTCCCTCGGGCGCGTTCGTCGCGGACCTGCTGGAGAAAACCGGCGTGATGGTCACCCCCGGCAGGGGATACGGACCGGCCGGCGAAGGGTTCTTCCGCGTCTCGCTGACGTACCCAGACGACGTCCTGAAAGAAGCGATGGCCCGGATCATCGATATGAAAGAATAACCGAAAAAAACATCCGACACTGAGTTTCTGAGAGACGGAGAAGAGATTTATATAAAAAATCTTCTCCGTCTCTCAGAAACTCAGTGTCGGATTTTGATTTTTCTTTTTTCTGCTATTCGATCTTCCCGTGGAAGTCCAGCAGCGGGACGGGCGAAACGACGCTGGAGGCGAGGTTGGACAGGTGCGACTCGGCGCGCTTGTAGTATCGCGCCAGCAAGGCGTAGGCGACCGCCTCCCCGGCCGGAATGTCCGTACCGGTGAGACTGAGCAACTGCTGCACGAGCATGTTGCAGCTTTTACTGACGCCTTCCTTCTTCGCGATGACTTCCTTCGCCAGCGAGGTGTCGTTCTCCAGCATCGCCTGCTTCACCAGGTCGAACATGCCGCGGATCGTGGAGGAGATTTCCTCGAGCTGGTTTTGAAATTCCGGGCGGTTGAATTCCCCCTGGTAAAACTTGCCCACCTCGAAGATATTCTTGCAGTAGTCGCCGATGCGCTCGGCGTCCTTCACGACGCTCATCAACACCAGGCACGGGCCCAGGTCCTGCGGATTTCCGACGCTCAGGTGCGTGACGATCTTCTCGCGGATCTGCTGCTCCAATTGATTGATCCGCCGATCCTTCTCGTACAGGGGGGCGCGAAGATCGTCGGCCTGAATCTTCCGCTCCAGCAGGTCGGAGACCTGCTGAAACATCCACCGGCCCGCGTCGAGCATTTCGCCGATCATGCCTTCCAGCGTTTCCACCACGTCCGTATGCCGAAAGGCGCTAATAATTTCCTTCCACATTCGATTGTGCTCCTGCTCTTCATCCCGCCGAGGCGGAATGGTTCATTTTAATTTTTCCATGGGTTTCCAGTTTACCCGCGTTTGAACCATTCGATCAAGACTATGGCCAGAATGGGAATCACGAAAAATACCACCAGAATGTATCCCACCGCCACCAGGCGTCGTTGCGAAGCGAGTTTGGCGAATCCCTTCGCCAGGGAAATGGGAATGAACTGCAACGGCCAAAATATCGCCGTCCCGTACATATTGAACAACAGGTGCGCCGCGGCGCAGGCCATCGCCGGGGCTTTGCCCAGTCCCAACGCCGCCAGAATGGCGGTGATCGTGGTTCCGATATTCGCGCCCAGGGTGTAGGGATAAATCTGCCGCAGCTTGAGAATCCCCGCGCCCACGAGGGGCACGACCAGGGAGGTGGTCACCGAGGAGCTTTGCACGGCGGCGGTCAGAAGAATCCCCACCGCGAACGCGATGGAGGGTTTGCGGAACAGCGTTTTGTTGAACGCGCCGCTGAGACGCTCCTGCATCAGTCCCCGCAGCATTTTCACCAGCAGCCACAAGGCGACGAACAAAAACACCAGCGCCAGACCGGCGATGATCGATCCCGCCCATTGCGGCGGCACGTGAAACACCTTGATCATCAGCCATTTGAACAGATCGCCGACGGCCTCGAAGGCGTGCTTGATGAATCCGATCCTCTTCGTCGGATCGGCGGAAAAATATCGCACGTTCCCCAGAGATTCGGAAATCCATCCCGCCGGTTTGGAAATCACCCCGAAGGCCATCTCCAGCGGGAAGATCAGCAGCACGGACAGGACGTTGAAGAAATCATGCACGATCGCCCCGCCCAGCGACCGGCGAAACTCCAG
>JAFGJE010000247.1 GCA_016929245.1 Phycisphaerae bacterium | reverse complement strand
CCTGAGACAAGAGCCGGATGCGGTAATCCCGCTCGTCCGGATCCGTGGAGGGGGCGTCCCGTCAAGGGGCGTCCCTACTCCGACCGTTCTTCCTGGACGGTTTTGATGTGCTTGACGACTTGTTCGGGACTGGGCCAATGACCTGTGAATAACCAGTGAAATACGCGGCGCAGGTCGTTGCCGGCCAGCAGCAGGCATGGCACGACCAGCAGCGTCAGCATGGTGGCGAAGGAAAGGCCGAAGGAAATCGAGACGGCCATCGGTTGTAACATCTGGGCCTGGAAGGAGGTTTCCATCAGCAGGGGGGTCATCCCCGCGACGGTGGTGATGGTCGTCAGGAAGATCGCGCGGAATCGCCCGCACGCGCCGCGCTGGGCGGCTTCGTGAATGCCCGCGCCGTTTTTGATTTCGCTGTTGACGCGGTCGATCAGCACGAGCGAGTCGTTCACGACGATGCCCGCCAGGGCGACCATCCCGAACAGGCTCAGCAGCGTCAGGTCGAATCCGAGCAGCCAATGGCCCAGCACCGCGCCGATCAGCCCGAAGGGAATGGCGATCATCACGATGATCGGCTGAATGTAGCTGCGAAAAATAACCGCCAGAATCGTGAAGATTCCCAGCAGCGCCATGGGAAACCAGACGTAGAGCGATTCGAGCGATTCGATGAGTTGTTGTCGTTGACCTCGCGGTTCGATTTGGGCCTGATCGACGGCGGCGGCGAGGGTATCCATTTCCCCGCCGGCGGTCAGTTCCCGGATAATCTGTTCGGCGTTGGTGACGTTTTCGTCGAGATCCGCGGAAACCGTCACGACGCTTTTTCCGCCGATGCGCGTCAGCGTGGTGTAACCGCGTTCCATGGTCACGTCCGCGACTTCCGCGAAGGGCACTTCCTTTCCGTCGGCGGTGCGGATGCGTTTGGCTTCGATGTCGCCCAGGCTGCGACGGCGGTCTTCGGGGTAGCGGACCATGACTTTGACTTCATCGCGGCCTCGCTGAATTTCCACGCTTTCGTTTCCGTAAAAGGCGTCGCGAAGCTGCCGGGCGAGCATTTGCTGGTTGATGCCCGAAGCATACGCTTCGCGTCGCGGCTGGATTTTCAGTTCCATTTTTCCGGGCAGGGCGTCGTCCTCGATATCGAACACTCCCTGGTACTTGCGGAGCACTTTTTTCAGTTTCGCGGCGATCGTCTTGGCCTGTTCGATCGTCGGGGCATAGACGCGAAACTCCAGCGCCCCGCCACCGGGCCCGCCGCGAAATTGCCCGAACGTCAATTGCAGGGCGTCGGGGACGGGGCCCGTTTCTTCGCGCCAGATCCGGATGAAATCTTCGGTGGTGTTCTTTTTCCCGCGTTTCTCGGAGGGCAGCAGTTCGACCATCACCGAAGCGACGTATCCCCCGGACAAATCCCCGCCGCCGCGGCGCCCCATCTGCGCGCCCAGAAGAGTGTACACATTCCGCACGAGCGGTTCCCCCGTGGGAGTGCGAATCTTTTCGTTCAGGACGAAGGCGGACCGGCCGATCTTCCGGGCGACGTCTTCGGTACGTTCCGGGTTTGTGCCCGTCGGCATGGTGAGATTGGCCGTCAACGTATCGCCTTCGCTCTTGGGAAAGACGGTCGTGCGGATGTATCCCAGACGGAAGGCGGCGATCATGATCAGCATGATTCCCGCGAAAAGCGTCAGCGTGACGTAACGATATTTCGTGGCCTTGCGATACAACCCCAGAAACGCGTGATAGATCAGCCACTGGATTCCGGCGTCGAGTCGTTCCCGGAACGTTCGCGCGGCGTGACGAATTCCGCCGAAGATCCCCTGAAAACCACGTTCGTTCCATGCCTGCTGCCGCGCCAGGCTGTGGGCCAGATGACTCGGAAGAATCGTGATGCACTCCAGGAGGGAAAACGCCAGCGCCATAATCACGATGCCGGGCAGCACTTTAATGAACTTCCCGATCGTGCCCGGGATGAACAACAGCGGGATAAACGCCAGCCAGGTCGTGGTCACGGCCCCCAGGACCGGATACATCACCTGCGCCGAACCGTCGGTGGCCGCCAGGTGCGGACCTTCGCCCTTCTGAAAGGAGGAATACACGTTCTCGCCCACGACGATCGCGTCGTCGACGATCAATCCCAGTGTCATGATCAGCGCGAACATGCTCATCATGTTCAGCGTCGTCCCCGATAAGTACATCACGGCGATGGTTCCCAGGATCGAAACGGGAATGCCCAGAGCGACCCAGAAGCTCAGGCGAAATCCCAGGAAGATCCAAAGCACCAGCACGACCAGAATCAGACCCTGAATCCCGTTGCGAATCAGCATGTCGAGGCGATCGTTGACGAGTTTCGCCAGATCCGACCATACGCTCAGGTGAATTCCCTCGGGCAGTTGGGCCTGTTTTTCCCTGACGTATTCGCGGACGGCATTGGAGATATCCAGCACGTCCTCGTCGCCGGTTTTGGACACCTGTATGGTGACGGCGGGCAGACCGTTGAACTGACCGCCCATATCCACGTCCTCAAACGATTCACGCACCGTGGCGATGTCCCGCAGGTGGATCACCGTGCCGTCGGGCTGGTACAGAATCGGGATGTTTCCGTATTCCCTGGCGGTGTATTTCTGCCCGACGATCCGCAGCGCGTATTCGCCGCCGCGGGTTTTGACGCGCCCGGCCGGCAAGTCGAAGCTGCTTTCGCGAATGCGCTGGGCCAGCGCTTCCATGGTCAGGCCGTACCGTCGCAGACCTTCCTCGTCGATCTCGACGGAGATTTCGTAGTCCGGCACGCCCGTGACCGTCACCTGCGAAATTTCCGGCAATGCCGTCAGGTCGTCCTTCACGTCCTCCGCGATCTCCTTGAGCGTCCGCCGCGACGTCTGGCCGTACACCGCGACCATACACGTATGAATTTTACGGGTTTCCAGTTGAACGACCGGATCCTCGGCGTTTTCGGGAAAATCGATCTTGTCCACCTCGCTTTTGACGTCGTCCAGCACCTTGCGCGGATTGGCGGAGTTTGTCAGGTCGAGTCGAACCGTTCCCAATCCCTCGACGCTGGTGCCGCGGACTTCCTCCACCCCTTCCAACTCGCCGATTTGGTCCTCGATCTTCAGGCAGATTCCGCGTTCGATATCCTCCGGGGACGCCCCGGGATACGGAACGGAAATCGTAATCCGGTCGCGGTCGAATTCCGGGAACATTTCCCGCGGAATGACGAAGCAGGCCGCCAACCCGCCGCCCAGGATCACGATCATGAGCATGTTGGCAGCAACCGGATTGTTCACGAATAGACGTATCAGACGCATGGGATTCTCGATCCGGAAACCACGAAGCTCACGAAGTTCACGAAGATCATTAAGTTTTTTTTATTTCTTCTTTGTGGTCTTCGTGGCCTTTGTGGCCTTTGTGATGGATGTACTTATTCTCTATTCCTTATTTCCATTTACCGTAGGCGCGGTCGCGGGGGTTGTGGTCGGGGTTGTTCCTTGCACGTCCAGCTCCATTCCGATGACGGCCTTGGGCGGTGCCTGCGGGAGCACGCGGTCGTCTTGCTTCAGCCCCCCGTCGGGGAGAATCATCGCCTGGTTGTCGGTGAATCGGGCGATTTCGATTTTTCGTTTCTCCAGTCTATATTTGGACGTATCGTCTTTTTTCGGCTGGGCGATCCAGACCGTACCGTCGGGCTGAACGGCGCCGCGGGGTATGATATATGCTTTCGGGATGACGCGCCCGAGGATCGTGACCTTACAATACATATTCATATCCAACTGGAAGAAATCGTCCTGCCGTCGGTCGTCCTGCTGGGTATTGTCCACGCAGACGATCAGGCCGGCGGTTCGCGTCTGGGCCTGCACGCCGGCTTCGATGCGCTCGACCGTTCCGGTCCACTCCAGCGTCCGCCCGCCGGGGATGGACCAGGACACCAGCGCGTCGATAGTGTTCCCGCCTTCCGGATTCGGGTTTTGTTCGGAGCAGGCTTTCAGGGCGGCTGGGTCCAGCCAGCGAATCTCCCCGGCGGGGATGGACACGGGAATTTCCATACGTTCCGTACCGTACAATTCTCCGCAGGTCTGCCCCGCCTGCACCTGCTCCCCCAGTTCCGCGTCGGCGCGGATAATTCTGCCGGTGACGGGGCATCGGTAGGTGGCGTATTCCAGATCCAGCTTTGCCTGGCGGTGTTTCACACGGGCGGCCTGCAACTGCGCCTCCAGCACGCTTTTGCGCCGGGGGATCATTTGCCGTTCGTTCTGGGTGGCTTGGAGCTGATTTCGGGTGGTTAAATATTTCGCCCGCGCGACGTCCACCTCGTTGATGGTGCCCACGCCGCGCTTGTGCAGCGACTGAACGCGCTCGAGCTGCTGTTTTTCCAGTTGGGTCATTTCCTCCAGGAGTTTGTAGGTGGATTGCAGATTCTTGTGTTCCTGTTCGAGACTCGCCAGTTGCGCTTCCAGGAGGGAAATCCCCTCGCGGGCGTTTTCCACCGCCAGTTGGAACGGTTCGGGATCGATACGAAACAGCACTTCGCCTTTGGGATCGTCTTTAGAAGGCCCGCGAACCATACGCCCGGAACGAAACGCGTCGGAGGTATAGACGATCTGCCCGGTGACGCGCGGGGCGATCTCCAGGCGGGTGCGGGGTTGTGCGGCGCCGTATCCTACGATTTCAACTCGTTTGTTTATAATGACTTGCACGGGCGGCGCCTGGACGCGAACCGCCCGATTGCGCGCGGGGGCGCGTCGCGGCTGGGGTTTGTGTTTCGCCATGGCGACCAAACCCAATCCTGCGGCGCCCAGCAGCACTGCCGCCAACACGATACTGACGAGGATTCGCTTCATGAAACACTCACGGTTGTACAAGGACTGTAATTCATTCCCGGCAACAGGTTAGCAGGAAATAAAAAAAAATTCATCGAAATTCATCCCCCCAGGATGTCATATTCAATTACGCCGACACGTGCAGCGGATGCCTGACAATCATCCGCGCTCGTATCCTTACACATAACCTTGCGATTCTCTTACCGTATGGTATGTTCTATAAAGAGCATATCCATCCCTATTTTCCTTCTATATGTCAGGAGCGAGGCAGATCAGTGGAAGTAGAGATAATAGACATTCTGCTTTTTTTTGCCATAATTTCATTAGCAATCCTCTTTTTCTTGAAACAGCAACGTAAAAAAGGGCTTATCGTACTCGGATGGCAGTATGCCGATACAAGGACAAAGGAACAGGATCGGCCGCTCAGCAAACCTGTTATTCCTTCGCCGATGCGGTATAAGCTTCAAAAAGGCCAGTGGGGGCTCCTGACGATAGAACCGTCTGAACTTGACACAAGTCTCCGGGAACTATGTGCAGCCTACGCTCAAACCCCCAAATATGCACAAGCGAAGATACGCTCTGCGATTTCCTATAATGAGTTTTACACTTTAATGGAGTTCGCTCGTCGGTCATGCGTATTTGCCCTGAGGGATAGGGATTACGACGTGCTGAATAGTGCTTTCATCAGCATTGCCATGATTGAAGCCGAAGGTGTTGACTATAGAGATTTATTATCCGCATTGGAGTTCCTTCGTTATTCTGCTGAACGAATGGGTGTAGATTCGTCATCGACGTTTTTGAATTTTGCGAAAATTGCTGAACCGGCTACCGCAAAATGGATTTCTGGTTGTGCAAGAAAAAAAACCGTCGGCCGGAATTCACAAGAATCTTGTGGATATTTTGAAGTGAATACGGAATATGGCGCAGGTTTTGTATCTTCGGGCTTTCAAAAATATAATCCTGAACTGGATCTCCTCGGCATAGCGATGAAGATTGCCTCTGCCGTCGAAAAAGACTCCTATTTTGTGGAAAGCATAGAACTGGCAACAGACCTCCCGTCATGCTGGCTCGAAGCGCCGGAAAATGAAAACCTGCAACAAACACTCCATAAGATTCGAGGTGCGGCGACGGTGACTTGCAGGCTTGAAGAGGACAAATATCCTGAGCCATGGAAGCAGCAATTTACATTGTTTGTGGCCGAAATGGATTCAGAAGAATCCGCTCAAATCCTATTGGAAATGTCCAGGAAAATGAAACCAAAGGACTATTCCATGCTTGGATTTTCAGGAGGCAAGTTGTTCGCTTTACTCATAACAAGATCAACGATGGTCGGAGTGGATTCTTTTGAAACAGAAGAATCGATCAGAAGATTTATACAACCAATCGATCAAATCATTCAAGCGGGTAGGGCGTGCAGTCCGCTGCACGCGCAATCCGCTTGATGGGTTCTCTTTCCGCGTGCAATCAGAATTGCACGCCCTCACTTCCCCGTCAGGTCCGTCAGTCGGCAGCCCAGTGCGGCGGCGATTTTCCTGATTCGTCCGAGGCTGTGCCTGTCGATATCCATTTTCTCAAGCTGCGCCCAGGCGGCCTGCGTCCATCCCGCCGAGTGCGCCGCCTGCTGCTGCGTCAAACCCGCCTTCGCCCGCGCGGCGCGGATGGGATTGTCCACCGCCGCCTTCACGCGACCGCCTCCACATAATCCGCCTCGCTGGACGGTTCCGGGAT
>JAFGJE010000246.1 GCA_016929245.1 Phycisphaerae bacterium | reverse complement strand
CTTGCTCCTAAAAAGAGTAACCAACAACTACTGCAAGTCACTGTAAACAAAAGAATAACCGAGCGCCAGAAAAAATTCTCACACACACAAGGATGTTGAATATCCCGATATTGCCTGGCGGAGCCTACCTATGGCATTCCTTCGGAACCCGCTCCGCCAGGTTTCTCCGTATGAAAGCAAGACTTGATGGAGCAGGTGCTCCACCAAGCAATTGTCGACTTGGAAATGACTTACATCGCCTTGATGACCATGAGGGTGATGTCGTCTTCCTGCGGGCCCGCGTCGCCGCGGTAGGCGACGACGGCATCGACGATGATCGTGTAGATTTCCTCGGCGGACTTGCCGGCGTTTTCGCGGATCAGGTCGAACATCCGCTCGCGGGTGAACATTTCCCCGTCGGCGTTTTTCGCCTCCCAGATCCCGTCCGTCCCCACGGCGATGATATCGCCCTTCTGAAGCGTGATCGGCCCGGAACCTTCGTATTCGACGTCCTCGATCACCCCCAGCACCATGCCCGTCGCTTCGAGTTCCTCCAGTTCGCCGGTGTTTCCGTGCAGCCAGACGGCTGGGTCGTGCCCGCCCGACACCCAGCGGAGCGTTCGCTCGTTGACGTCCAGCACGCCGTAGAACAGCGTGAGGAATCGCGTCTCGCCGGTGTCGCGCACGAGGTGCGCGTTGATGTCCTCGAACATCCTGCCCAGATCATCGCCGTGGGTCGCGACGTGACTTCGCAGCACCGCCCTGGCTGAAGCCATCAGCAGCGCCGCGCCGATCCCGTGCCCGGTGATGTCGCCGACGGTGACGGCCACCTTGCCTTCGCCCAGTTCGGCAAGGTCGATGAAGTCGTAGTAGTCGCCCCCGGTTTCGTCGCTGTAGCGACTGTCGCCGGCGATGTCGAATCCTTCCAGTTTCGGCGGCGCATCGGGGAGCAGATGCTGCTGGATTTCCATCGCCAGGGCGAGGGATTCCTTCAATTTCTCGCGTTCCCGCAGCGCCGGGCCCATTCCGTTGAACACGTTTCCGAGATCCTCCAGCTCGTCGCCGGTGTGAATATCGACGCGGGCGTCGAAATCCCCGCCGGTCAGTTGCTGCGCCCCGTCGGCCAGGCGGCGAATCGGGCGGGTGAGCATGCGGCTGCGCCGAAACGCCAGCAACACCACCAGCACAAGCACCCACAACAGGATAAATCCGGTGATCCCCAGCGCCTCCCGCGTCACCTCGTCGATGACCGCGTCCACCTGCCTGGCCCCGGCGATCACCTGCTGGTAGGGCACGAGAACCACGGACACCAACGCCCCTTCGCCGTACACGCCGTACGCCCAGAGCATATCCCGCCCCCGGTATCCCATCCGACGGACATTGGTTTTCCCCTCGGTGATGTCCCGCAGCATCGCCTCCATTTCCTCCGGATCGTCCGAATACAGTTTTTCAAATTTCGGTTTGCGACGCCATTGGAGTCCCTGGTCTTCGTAGCGTTTCTGGTTGAAGACGGTCAGGCGAATCGCGTCGCCGTGCCCGGTCGGTTCGACGAACGCGTGCAGGATTCGGGACGATTCGGCCCATTCCTTCGGCAGATGCAGTTCGTCCAGCACGCTTTGAAGCGGCACGTCGATCGCGGTGACGCCGGCGAAATCGCCGTCGGGTCGAAACACGCTCATCGAACAGGTCATCGTCACCGTGCGCGTCGAGACGTCCGGAAAAATGGACCATACCGGATCCAGGGACGTTTGATTCTTCGCCTCGCGATACCATTCCCGCGTGCGGGGGTCGTAATCGATGGGATATCCCCCATGGCCGGGATAGGAAGAGTGAAATCCCGACTCCAGGGCGGTGTACATCCAGGTCTTCATGCTCGGATCGCGTTTATACAACGGAGCGTACGCTTCGGGCATGGTGCTCAGGCGGGCCATGTCCTCCCGAACCGTTTCGGGATTCACCCCGGCGGGGATGACATAGACCTGCTCCTGGAACGACACGGGAATCTGCCGGCGCCGCTTGTCCTGGTCCAGTCGGAAATATTTATCCAGCAACTGCATGTCGTCCGGTACAGGATCTTTCGCGTCGTAATTCGTGTTCAGGAAAATTCGAGGATTCTTCGGCGGCGGGGCGCAGAGGCGGGTTTCCACCTCCCGCGCCTGCGCGATGAGCGTCATGGCGACCAGTTCCCGATCCCGTTCGACGATGCGCGCGTAATCCCCCACGAGACCTTCGAGGTAATTCTTCGCGTCGGTTTCGAGACGCTCAAACACGATCGTTTCCACCCGTCCTTGCAGGCGCAGCGTCGAAAGATGGTGATCCAGCGCCACCAACAGCATCGGCGCCAGGGCGATAATCAACATCACGCGAAGCAGTCGTACGCGAATCGTCATAAATATTTCTTCGCAAAATTCGCCGGAGAAAGCAAGTCTCAAACTTCCCCGCCTACAATGTCACGGAGCAAGAGAAATGAAAATCGTAGTATCCATTTCGACGGCTGTATCCGTAAGTTTGCTTCTTTGTGTGACGGGCTGCGATCCGTCGCCTTCGGAATCCCGGAACGAGACCGCCATGAATCCGACCAACATGAAACCCGAAAAAATCGTCAAAACGGACGAGGAATGGAAACGCCTCCTGACGCCGGAAGAATTTCAGGTCACCCGCCGGTGCGGAACCGAACCGCCCTTTTCCGGGAAATACTGGAACACCAGGGAGAAGGGAACCTACGTCTGCGTCGCCTGCGGGACGCCGCTGTATTCCTCCGACGCGAAATACGATTCCGGTTCGGGCTGGCCAAGTTTCTGGAAAGCTATTGAAGACGGAAACATTGAAATCCGTAGAGACACGTCGCACGGTATGGTGCGGGATGAATTGCGATGCGCCCGCTGCGGGGCGCACCTGGGACACGTCTTCGACGACGGCCCGGAACCGACAGGACAACGACACTGCATCAACTCCGCTGCCCTTCGCCTGATTCCCGAGGAGAAAAACGCTCCAAAGACCGAACCGTAATCCATTCGCTGTCGTAGGAACAACAGCGAGAAATCAAACAAGTGTCTGCGGCGGACACACGAAACGCCGGCTTGCGGCCCGCGGTGGGCGCGAGTCGGCGTTGTTTTTTTTACCACAGAATAATAAAAAAAGGGTGCCGTGGTTCGCGGAGCAACCACGTTACATGTGGAGCGTGGTTGCTCCGCTGCGCTCCGCGAACCACGGCACCCTTACGGTATGAGTCAGCTTCTCTCCAACCGGCTGGCGTGTTCCCACATGTCGGCGTTCTTGCCGAGGTATTGCTTGACGGTGTCCGTCGCCTCCGACAGCGCCGCCGCGGTGGCCGCGTCGAGCGTCACCTCCGCCGCGCGGGCGTTGTCGCGGGCCTGGTCGGGGTTGCGCCCGCCGACGACCACGCTCGTGACGCCCGGCTGGGCGAGCAACCACGCCAGGGACACGTGCGTCATCTCCAGGGATACACCGTCGGCGACGGCGCGGATTTTCTCCAGGGCCGCGAACACCTCCTCCTCGCAGCCGGGTTCGCCGTGACGCGAATTTTCACGTGTCGAACCAAACAGCCGCGTCCGCGCCCGCCCGTCCGGAACGTCCGCGGGCGAAGTGAACTTGCCCGTCAGCAGACTTTGCGACAGCGGGCTGTAGCACAAAATGCTCATCCCCCGTTCGACGCAAATCGGTTGAATTTCCTGTTCGACAGGCCGCCACAGAAGGCTGTAGGCCAACTGGTTACTCGCCGCGCCGTCGGGCAGGTCGGCGAGGTAACTCACGCCGAAGTTCGACACCCCCGCGGCGCGAATCTTACCCGCCTCGCGCAATTCCTGCATCACGCCCCACGTCTCCGCGACGGGAAACTCCGGAGTAGGCCAATGGAGTTGATATAAATCAATATAATCCGTACCGAGTCGCTTCAGGGACGCCTCGCACGCCGCACGCAGATCGGCCGGCGCGAAATCCTTCGGGCCGACCTTGGTCGCGAGGATGATATCTTTTCGCACGTCCTTCAGCGCCCGCCCGAGCAGTTCCTCGCTGTCGCCGTTTCCGTAGACCGGGGCGGTGTCGAAGAAATTCACGCCCGCCTCGAAGCTCGCCCGCAATGCCGACACCGCGTCGTCCGCGTCGGTATGCCCCCAGGTCCAATCCTTACCCACGATCGACCAGCATCCCTGGCAGATCGTGGAGACTCGAATCTCCGTTTTGCCTAATGTTCGATATTGCATGTTTGTTATCCTGTGCTGCTAATTCTGTCACACCCAAAATTATCAAATTGTCATCCTGAGCGGAGCGCAGCCCCTTGGGGGTAAACTACATCGAAGGACCTTACGGGTGCGGGGCGTGAGGTCCTTCGACTTCGCTCGAAGACTCGCTCCGCTCAGGATGACAATATAGGACATATTCCTGTTATCAGAAATTCGTGGACTCATTCTTTTTTCATTCCTGATTCGTTTCCGCGTATTGTTCCGCGATCTCGATGAATTTTTCCTCGACGTTCAAAAACGCCTCGACGACGGCGGGATCGAAGTGCGATCCCGTCCCCCCGGCGATCATATCCCGCGCCTCTTCGTGCGACAACGACTTTTTGTAACACCGCTCGCTCCGCAGCGCGTCGTACACGTCCGCGACGGCCATCAGACGCGCCGAAATGGGAATCTCCTCGCCCTTCAACCCGTGGGGATATCCGCTTCCGTCCCACTTTTCATGGTGATAATAGGCGATTTCCCGCGCGAATTGCAGGAACGAATTCGTGCCCAGCCTCGCCTCGGCCCAGCGGAGCGTGTCCCCGCCCAGAACGGCGTGCTGCTTCATAATTTCAAATTCGTCCTCGTCCAGCCTTCCGTTCTTCAGCAGAATCGCGTCGCGCGTTCCGACCTTGCCGATGTCGTGCAGCGGCGCGGAACGATACAACTGATCGATCACCCCGGGCTGCTGCAACAACTCGGAAAATCGCGGGTGATCCTTCAGCGCCTCGGCCAGCGCGCGGACGTAATTGCGCGTCCGTTCGAGGTGCGCCCCGGTATCCGGGTCGCGACATTCGGCGAGCGTCGAGAGCGACATGATCGTGACGTCCTGCGTCAGCAGAATCTCCAGGCTGCGCGCCTGGACGCGCTCCTCCAGCGTTTCGTTCCAGTCGCGCAGTTCCAGTTCGAGGGCCTTGAGCGGCGAAACGTCCACGCCGGTCGCCAGCACCGCGCGCTGCTTGGGGAACCGGCTGAAGCGCCAGCGCAGCGTCCTGCCGCGAGTCTGCACCTCGACCTCTTCGGACTGCCCCTCCTCCTGAAGCGCCCCGGCCAGGCGCTCCAGAACATCCTCGGGCAGAATCTCCCGCGCCTGCTCCCGGGAAAGGTCGAGTTTTTTCAGCAGCGTCTCGGCCGCGGGGTTGGCGTAGAGCAGTTCGCCGGCGGCGCCGAGTTTCAGGTTCGGGTTGGGGTTCCGCAGCGGGAAATGCGACAGGTCCGTGATCTCGCGCAGGCTGTCCTTCAGCAGCGCGTCGCGGTGCTCGCGGTCGTACTGAACGGACGAGAGCATGAAGATCAGGTACGTGACCATCCCGCCGAGGAACACCGCCGCGGCGACGCCGAACCACAATCCCGACACCGGGTGATACGTCCAGAGCAGCAGATCGATCATCACCAGCAGGGCCGTGAACAAACCGAGTTTCGGCGCGGCGGCCGACAGGGTGCGGTGATCCTTCGTCCGTCCGAGTCGCAGCCAGACGTCGATCATCCGGGCGCTGAGCTTCTCGGTGTAGGCGTATTCGATTTCGAGCAGCCCCATGTCGGGAATCGCGTGGATCAGCGTGGCGAAACGTCGCAGGCCGGTGTCGCTCGCGATAGCCCCCGCCAGGCGGCGTGCGCGTCGGCGAGGCTGGGGGGAACCGGCGTCGTTATTCGCCGCGAATCCTTCCCCCGCGTACAGCACGAGCAGGAAGGCTTTGAGGATTTGCTCGCTGGTGAGGCGCGTGTCGAGCAGGAGATTCCGCGGGCCGATCTTCGCCAGTCCCGCGGCCAGGCGATCTGTGCCGGGTAACGAGCGGTCGATTTTCCCCTCGCCGGCCGCCAGCACCAGCGCGTCGTCGGAATCGGAAATCGTCAGGAGAAGCTGGCTGCGACCGGTGTCGAGCAGTTCGCCGAAAATGTCGTCCTCCAGGCGGTCCGCCAGCGAATGGGCCTGGCGAAACTCCGCCCGGAAATGCACGCGCAGGTACAGGAAAAACACATTCCCGCACGCCTCGCGCCACGCCCCGGCGAGTTTCCGAAATCCGTTTCGTAACCAATCCATGTCACGCAACAAAATACCCACCAAACCTCAAACCCGCAAGTAAAGACTCGCCAGGGAAACTCCATACGGTTTGTGCTTCATCCAACAGCGCCGAGCAGCAAGCGGACACGCGGATCGGCTTGCCGCTCGGCGCTGTTTTTCTTCCGCGAGAATTCCACGCGCCCTTGTTTTTGTGTTTGGTATATGTTAGTATATAGGAAGGTGAGGTCCTATGCGTGTGAATATCTCCGACATCCAGCCGTATCGCCCGGGCGCGCCCGGCGAATTTCCGTTGTACGCTTCGACGGTCGAGGCGGGGTTTCCCTCCCCCGCCGACGACTACATCGAAACCCATCTCGATCTGAACGAGCATCTCATCCGCCACCCGGCCGCCACCTTCTTCGTCCGCGCCGGCGGGGATTCCATGCGCGACGCCGGAATTTTCGACGGCGATTTGATGATCGTCGACCGGGCGCTGTCGCCGCGCGACGGCGCGATCGTCATCGCCGTGCTGTACGGCGAATTGACCGTCAAGCGCATCCGCCGCCGCACCGGCAGGCTGCTGCTGGAACCCGACAACTCCGCCTACCCCGCCATCGACGTGCCCGCGGAGGCGGACTTCGCCGTCTGGGGCGTCGTGACGCACGCCATTCACGCCATGGAGAGACGATGATCGCACTGGTGGACTGCAACAATTTCTACTGCTCCTGCGAGCGGGTGTTTCAGCCGGCGCTGGAGAATCGCCCCGTCGTCGTGCTGAGCAACAACGACGGCTGCATCGTCGCGCGGTCCGCCGAAGTCAAGGCCCTGGGCATCGCCATGGGCACGCCGCTGTTCAAGGTCCGCGAGTTGATCCAAAAGCACAACATCGCCGTGCGATCCTCGAACTACACGCTCTACGGCGACATGTCGCACCGCGTCATGCGGACGCTGGAGGCCTTTAGCCCCGATGTGGAAATCTACAGTATCGACGAAGCGTTCGTGTACCTCGACGGGATCCGCGCCGACCCGTATGACTACGCCGCCCGCATTCGCGCGACGGTGTCGCGGCACACGGGAATTCCCGTCTCGCTGGGCGTGGGGCCGACCAAAACGCTCGCCAAGGCGGCGAATAAGCTCGCGAAGCGACGACACGCGACTGAAACATCCAACTCGTTTGTAAATAATGCGTTTTTGAAGAACAGCGCCGAGCGGCAAGCCGACACGGAGACCGGCTTGCCGCTCGACGCTGTTCGAAAAAAGGAAGAATCCCCCACCCCCAAAACCATCCACGAAGGTGTAGCGGTCGTCAATACGCCCTCCGAGCAAGCCCAAACGCTGGCGGTGCTGGACGTGGAGGACGTCTGGGGCGTGGGTCCGCGCAACGCCCGCAAGCTCCGCCGCGCGGGGATCACCACCGCCCTGCTGCTGCGCGACGCGGATTTGCAATGGATCCGCAAGACGCTGACCGTCACCGGCGTGCGGACCGTGCTGGAACTGCGAGGTCAGCGTTGCTTCCAAGCCGACATGACGCCCGAACCGAACCGGCAGATCGTCCGCTCGCGATCGTTCGGGCGTCCGGTGACGCGGCTGGAAGAACTGGAGCAGGCTGTCGCCATGCACGCCGGCCGGGCGGCGGAGAAACTTAGAGCGCAGAAGTCGGCGGCGGGCCTGGTCAGCGTGTTCGTGATGACCAACCGGCATAAGCAAGGTCCGCAGTACGGCAACTCCGCGACGCTGAAACTCGCGATTCCCTCCGACGCGACGGACACGATCCTGGCGGCCGCCTTAAAAGGCCTGCGCCGCATCTATCGCCCGGGGTACGCGTTCAAGAAAGCCGGCGTGATGCTGATGGATTTATCCCCCGTCGCGGCGGCCCAGCCGATGCTGTTCGCCGAGTTGCAGGCCCCGCAAAGCTCCCCCCTCGACGAAACCTTAGACGCCGTAAACCGCCGCTTCGGGTCCCAGACCCTCCGCTACGCCGCCGTCGGATTCGACCACCCCTGGGCCATGCGCCGCGAACATCGAAGCCCCCAATACACAACCCAATGGTCCGATTTACCCATCGTGAAAGTATCCGGGAGTCCGTAACCGGTTCCTGGTAGTAACTCGTTACGCGCCTCTTATCTGTATCCAATTTGGTGCGTAACAAGTCGAAGCGCCGCGTAGATGCCAAAGGTATTACGCACCCTACCATCTGCTTTCTGCCGTCATCTTCACTTTGCACCCACAAGCTCGAAAACGAGCTTGAAGGTACCACGATTTCGCTCAGGTCCTTGGGGCTCATGAGGAGATGACAACACGGGATTTTGCTCTTGACAAAAGATACTTACAACGTTATAAATTACTAACGGCTTTTTGTCAAGACGGAAGTTTTCCGCCGACAATTGAGTGTGGAAACAGGGAACAATATGCCGAAACGCTCCGCGTTTACATTGATCGAACTGCTTGTGGTGATTGCGATTATATCGCTTTTAGTCAGCATCCTCCTACCGAGCCTCACCAAGGCCAAGGAACTGGCCTATCGCGCCGGCTGCGCCGCGAATCTGCACAATTTGATGTTGGCCCAGGAACAATATTGCGCGGAATGGAATGATTTTTTCCAATCCGTCGTCGCCAACGAGGGGGATCATGTCAATACCAACGAAAATTTCGGCGCGTTCGCCGAAATGAAAACCTGGGACGCCGCGCTGGAACTTTATACCGACACGCCGATGGAATGGGTTCCCATTGGGAACATCTCCTCCCTGCCGGCCGATACGCGCGTGGATCCGTTCGGCTGTCCGGGCGATCAGATTTCCCGCGCGTTTGGCCGAAAGCGAAGCTACAGCCGGGCTACCAGCGTCTACGGGGCGCAGACCTTCAGCGCGATGTATCATCTGCCGACCAAGCGGGAGGAGTATCCCGATCCGGGAAATTTCTTCTTCTTGGGTGAATTCCGGGCGACGCACAATGTTCGTCGATACAACTGGCTGTCGTTTGTGGACGCGAACATGTACACCCTGGGCGTTACAATCGCCGGGAATGTCTTCCCCGCCCCCGCGGAGACGGTCCATCAGGGCGAAGGGGGAAATTTCACCTTTATCGACGGGCACCTGGAATGGCTGGCGCCGGAGGGGGCGGAAGAGAAGACGGGGAGCGTCTATATCCACTGGCTGCCGCGCATTGAAGCGCTTGTCAACCTGTATAACAAGGAATTGCTGTAGTATTCTGTCACATCGTAAATGGTTATCTGTCATCCTGAGCGGAGCGAGTCTTCGAGCGAAGCCGAAGGACCTTACGGGTAGTGAAGCGTGAGGTCCTTCGACGTAGCTTGCCCCCAAGGAGCTGCGCTCCGCTCAGGATGACAGTTCATAGTTTTAGATGTGACGGAGTAGTAAGGTGAACGGCTGCTTCTTTTCTTGCGCCACACCGAGCTTTGAACAAGGTATTCACGAATGAAATCTATGAATCTTCAATCACGCTTGCTGTATTCCATCCTTCTTGTCTGCGGGATGATTTTACCTTCCGGTCTATGGAGCGACGACGCGGCTGTGTTGGCGAAGCTGCCTCCTAAGGGGGATGGGAATTATTATTTCGTCTCCGCCAACGATCCGGCTGCCGACGACGCCAATGACGGTTCCTCCTCCAGACCCTTCAAGACCGTCCAGCGCGGTGCGGATATGCTCCAGCCCGGCGATACACTGTGGATTCGCGAAGGCGAATATCGCGAATTCGTGAAGCTGAAAAAATCCGGCGAGAGTTTCGACAAGATGCTCAACGTCCGGGGCTATCCCGGCGAGAAGGCGATTATCAAAGGTTCGGAGCTCCTGACCGGCTGGTCGAGAACGAAAAGTGAACCGGATCGTCCGATCTGGGAAGTAAGCTGGCCGCCGCGCAGCCAAGCCGCGATGGCCGGCTGGTCGCCCGACCCCAAAGCGCCCTACGAAAAACTGTGCAACGCGTCAACGGGCAAGTACCCCAGCATGATCGCCTGCGACGACGATCCCCTGCTGCCGATGTTCACGACGCCGGCGATCGAGGCCATGAAACCCCCAAAAACGTACTGCCAATATTTCGTGGGCCACGGACGGGGGCAAAAGGCCATGAAGCCGGGCACGTGCTACTACGACGAGGCGCGAAACAAGGTGCTGGTCTGGCTCAAGGGCGACGGAGATCCCAATAAGCACCGCATGGAGGCCGCCGTGCGCGGGGCGTGGTATTCCAAGGGCAAATACATCCGCGTGGAGGATTTGTTCTTCCAGTACGCCGAACTGGAGCGTCCGGTCACCGGAGGCGTGGTGTTCGTGATGACAGGTCCAGGGGATAAGGGCGGCCAGGACGGCGACGGAAATATCGCGCGGAATCTCGATATTTCGCTGGGCGCGTTCGCCGGCGCGGTCTTTCGCGGGGGCCAGCGCGTCACCACGCTCGTGGAGAACTGTCGCATTCACCACAACGGACAGAGCATGGGCAATTTTCACGGTTGCGGCCTGCCCGACACCGACTCCTGGCTGATCGTTCGCGGCTGCGAGTTGACGGACAACAACCTGTTCCACTGGAGTTCCCGCTGGGACGCCGGAGGCAAGCACCTCGGAACGCGCGTGCTGATCGAGAATTGCACCATCGCCCGGAACCGCATCTCCCCGGGCGTCTGGTTCGATATCCACCAGCGGGATTGCATCGTGAACCGCTGCTACCTCCGCGAAACCGAGAAGTACGGCCTGTACTACGAAATCGGCGAAACCGGCGCGTTCATCAACAACGTCGTCGAGGCCGCACCGCACTGCGCGGGGATCATCACCAACGGTTCGAGCCGATGTCTTATCGCGAACAATTTTGTGATCACGCCGAACCGTGGAATCGTCATCGGCGCGATGGGCAACGCCGAAGGCCAGGGTGGCAGAATGAACTGCTACAACCGCGCGTACAACAACATCATCATCTGCAAGGCGGATCTTCCGGCCATGAGCATCATTCCGGACGGCCCGGCGGCGAAGGATAACGTGTCGGACAACAATATCTACTGGCGAGAGCTTCCCGCCGGGCAAACCGGCGCGACGCCCTGGTCGGCGATGCAATTCGGCGACGGCGGCAGGAGCCTTTCATTGGACGGTTGGCGCAAGGAACGCGGGATGGACCTTCTCAGCCGCGTCGTCGATCCCCTTGTGACCTACAACGGCGCTGCCGTTACGTACCTGCCGAACAGTCCGGCGCTGTCCGGCGGGAAGCGACTGACGCTTTCCGAGTTGGAAAAACTCTTCGCGGTTCGTACCATGCCGAAGATCAAGGACAAACTCGAAGCCTGGACGTCGATCCAGGAGTACCAACCGCCCGGTCGGGCGTTCCTGGAAAAACTGGCGGAACTACTGGCGGTTCCCGCCGACAAAACCATGCCCGTCGGCCCCATTCCCGAAAAAGAAAACAAAACACCTTAAGCAGTTTTTCAATTCATCACAATCATGGGCAACATGGATAAGAATCTTTATTGGCAAGTTGACATGCACAAAATTCTATCTTTGAGAGTAGCCACGGGCGCAAGCCCGTGGGCTGGAGTTTGGCGGTTTGAGGGATTTTGACCGTTTTGTGGCGGGGGATTTCGGGGCTGGGGCGAATTTTTCTTGTCGGATCTCTTT
>JAFGJE010000245.1 GCA_016929245.1 Phycisphaerae bacterium | reverse complement strand
GGACAGGACGCGTCAGAACTCGGCAAAAAATGGCAGAATTCGGCCGTTTTTGGCAGAACCGGGCAGAACGGTACAGCCTGGTACCGGCACGAATTCTCCAGGATGCGGCCAAAGAAAGGTTTACGAAAAATGAGCGGTAAAAACCCCCGAAATTTTCACACCCCGTCCGTTGGGGCACATGCAGGGATTCTATCGGCTACGATTTCCCGGCCGTCACAGGCCCTATGGGACGGGCGGAGTCAAGCCGAAGGATTCCACGGATTCGAAGGTGTAAGGTCCTTCGACTTCGCTCAGGATGACAGCCGAGAAAATTCCCGTCAAATTCGTTTGTATTCTTCCGAAATGAGAGTAAAATGCGCGGTTCTCGGCGTTTGGTTGTCGAGAATCGGCTGGGTGGTCCAGCCGGCCTGTCCGTCGGGCGGACATGACGGACGATCAGGCCGCGATTAATGGGATCGCGGATTTGCCTCGTCGAACCGGTAACACCAACACAGGAAAATACACGTATATTATGGTTGATTACAATCTTATCGCATCGTTGAACATCTCGGACGAAGATGTGGATCAGCAACTCAAGGCGGCTTTGGGGGAAGAAGTTTCACAGGATTCCCTGCAAGGCACGATGAAAGACACCACGGAGCACCAGCCGGGCACGATTCTGACCGGGCGCGTCGTGGACGTGATCGGGAACGACGTGGTCGTGGAAGTCGGGTTGAAGTCCGAAGGCACGATTGACATCGCGGAATTCGAGGATCCCTCGAGCATCGAACCCGGCCAGGAGATCGAAGTCTTTCTCGAAGAGGTGGAAAGCGACAGCGGACTGGTGGAACTGTCCAAGCGGAAAGCCGACCGCATTCGCGGCTGGGAGCGCATCCTGGAAAACAACAAGGAAGGCGACACCGTCAAGGGTCCGATCACCCGCAAGATCAAGGGCGGCCTGCTGATGGACATCGGCGTGCCGGCGTTCCTGCCGGCCAGCCAGGTGGACATCCGCCGCCCGAGCGATATCGGCGAATACATCGGCAGGGACGTGGAAGCCGTCATCCTCAAGATCGACGAGGAACGGCGGAACATCGTCGTTTCGCGTCGGAAACTCATCGAGGAGCGCCGCGAGGAAGCCAAGAACTCCCTGATGTCCGAAATCGAGGAAAAGCAGATCCGCAAGGGCGTGGTCAAGAACATCGCCGAATTCGGCGCGTTCGTGGACCTCGGCGGGATCGACGGCCTGCTGCACATCACCGACATGAGCTGGGGCCGCATCAATCACCCGTCCGAGATACTCAAGATCGACCAGGACGTCGAAGTGATGGTCCTGTCGATCGACCGCGACAAGGAAAAGATCGCCCTGGGTCTGAAGCAGAAATCGCCCAGCCCGTGGGAAGGCGTCGCGGAGAAGTACCCCGTGGGCACGAAGCTCAAGGGCAGCGTGGTCAACGTCACCAGCTACGGCGCGTTCGTGAAGATCGAGGAAGGCCTCGAGGGCCTGGTGCATATCAGCGAAATGAGCTGGACGCGGCGGATCAATCATCCCTCGGAGATGGTCGCCGCCGGCGAGGAAATCGAAGTCGTCGTTCTCGAGATCGACAAGGACAAGCAGGAAATTTCCCTCGGCATGAAGCAGGCCGAGCAGAACCCCTGGACCGTCGTGAAGGAAAAGTATCCTCCGGGCACGGTGATCACGGGCATCGTCCGGAACATGACGAACTTCGGCGCGTTCGTGGAGATCGAGGAAGGCATCGACGGGCTGTTGCACGTCTCGGACCTGTCCTGGACGCGGAAGATCGGGCATCCGTCGGAGGTGCTCAAGAAAGGACAGGAACTCCAGTGCGTGGTGCTGGCGGTGGACGAGGACAAGATGCGCGTCGCCCTGGGTCTGAAGCAGCTGACGGAAGACCCCTGGCTGCGGCAGATTCCCGACCACTACCTGCCCGGGCAGATCGTTCGCGGCAAGGTCACGAAGATCACGAACTTCGGCGTGTTCGTCGAGCTGGAGGACGACCTGGAAGGCCTGCTGCACGTTTCGGAACTGTCCGACCACAAGGTCGACCCGAAGGAAATGGTCAAGATGAGCGAGGAGATCGAAGTGAAGATTCTCCGCGTGGACATCGACGATCGCAAGATCGGCCTGAGTCTGAAGCGCGCCCAGTGGGCCGCGGAAGACGGCGAAGAACCCGCCGAAGCCGCCGCCGGTGAACCTCGCCGCGGCGGATTGAGCTCCGAAGGCGGAATGCTGGGCGAACTGGGCGACCAGATCATCCAGACCATCCGCGACAACGAGCAGGGCGAGGAAAGTTAATTTCCTCCCTCGCGAAAGAAATCAAAAAAGCGGTGCAACCCGAAGGTTGCACCGCTTTTTGAATTACGGCGCCGAGCGGCAAGCCGATATCGGCGTCGGCTTGCCGTTTGGCGTCGTTCTCTTATCACAGTTTCACGCCCCATTCGATCTTCCTATTGCCTCCGGTGAGGTTTCTGTCGTATCATCTTCGCATTCATGGAACGACTTCTGGACAGGTTTGACGAAATCGGGACGGCTTCGGCGCCGCGGGTGGTGCTGGTCGGTGATTTCATGCTCGACGAGTACGTGCACGGCGACGTCGAGCGGATCAGCCAGGAAGCCCCCATCCCCGTGCTGCGCGTCACGAAGCGCGACTACCGCAGCGGCGGGGCCGGGAACGTCGCGGCTGCCATCGCCGCGCTGGGCGGGAAAGTCCAGTGCGTGGGCGTGGTCGGAAACGATCCGCAGGCCGGCAAGGTGATCGAGCCGCTGGCCGCCGTCGGCGTGGGCACGGCGGGACTGGTTTCGCTGTCGGATCGGCCCACGACGATCAAGACGCGATACGTGGGCCTGGCGCAGCATAAAAATCCGCACCAGATTCTTCGCGTGGACGACGAACTCACCACGCCGCTTCCGGCGGAAATCGCCGGCCGACTCATCGAAGCCGTGTCGGCGGCGCTGGACGAATCGTCGATCCTCGCGTTCCAGGATCACAACAAGGGCGTGCTGACCGACGCGACGAGTCAGGCGATGATCGCCGCCGCTCGCAAGGTCGGCGCGAAAATCGTTGTGGACCCCGCGCCGTCCGCCAAACCGGAACGATACCGCGGCGCGACGCTCCTGACGCCCAACCGCCACGAAGCCGCCCTGGTGACGGGCATGTCGGTCACCGACGAAGCCTCCTGCATGGCAGCCGCCCAAAAGATTCTCCAAACCACCGACGCCCAGGCGGTCGTGATCACCCTCGACGTCCAGGGAAGCTACCTCGCCGACGCCGCCGGTAATGAACGTATGATCCCCACGCCCCCGCGGGCCGTCGCCGACGGCACGGGCGCGGGCGACGCGGTGATGGCGATGCTGTGCGTGGCGCTGGCCGGCGGGTGCGACTACCCCGCCGCCGTCGAACTGGCGAACGTCGCCGGCGGGCTGGAAGTCGAACGGTTCGGTGTCGTGCCCGTCACGCGGGACGAAATCCGCGACGAGTTGCGCAGCCGCATCGGTCTGCGACGCTCGAAGATCATGGACCGCCGGCGCCTGGCGGGGGAAATCGAGCGGATTCGCCGGATCGGCGGAAGCGTGGTGTTCACGAACGGTTGTTTCGATCTGCTGCACATGGGACACGTGCATTATCTTCAGCAGGCGCGCGAATGCGGCACGTGCCTGATCGTGGCGATCAACTCCGACGCCAGCGTGCGGCGGTTGAAAGGGCCTAAACGTCCGGTGATCGGGCAGGACGAGCGAGCGAAAATGCTCGCGTCGCTGGAGTGCATCGATTTCGTGACGATTTTCGACGAAGACACACCCGAAGCGCTGCTGGAGCTGCTTCGGCCTGACGTTCTCGTCAAGGGCGGCTCGACGGACTTCATCGTCGGCCAGCCGTTCGTGGAAGGATACGGCGGGAAGGTGCGGCGGCTGGACCTGATCGCGGGGATGAGCACGACGGACATCATCAATCGCATTGTGGAAACACAGTAAACGGGAGACACCAACCATGGCGAACAAGGCGGTGTTTTTGGATCGGGACGGAACCCTCATGGACGATCCGGGCTATCTGGCGGACCCCGCCGGGGTGAAGCTGCTGCCCGGCGTGGACCTGGCGATCAAGTCGCTTCGGCAGGCGGGGTATAAAATCATCGTCGTGACGAACCAGTCCGGCGTGGCGCGAGGCCTGCTGAGTGAAGAAACGCTGGAAAAAATCCACGCGGAACTGCGCCGCAGGCTGGCGGACAAGAACGCCGTGCTCGACGCGATTTACTACTGTCCCTATCACCCGGAAGGTTCCGTGCCGCAATACACGCGGGAATCGGAACTGCGCAAACCCGCGCCGGGGATGCTTTTCAAGGCGGCAGAGGAACTGGACCTGGAATTGAAAGACTGCTGGATGGTCGGCGACGCCGGGCGGGATGTCGCGGCCGGGCTGGCGGCGGGGTGTCGAACGATTCGCATCCGATCCGAGCAATCCCACGACGATCCCGACGACGCCCCCGACGACGACACCCCGCCGGACATGACGGTGCGCAACCTCGTGGACGCCGCGCGGGTGATCCTCCGCGCCGGTTCCAGCCAACCCGCCACCGAAGATCCCGACGGACCGGCGCCGGCGGATCCGTATGAAATCCAGGAAGATTCCGAGGAGGAAATTCCCCCGCCGGAACCATACACTCCGGAGACCACCCCGACGGAAGAGACTTCCCGCGACGAAGAAGAAATGCTCACCGACACCCCGCATCGGGTCTTCACCGCCGCCGAGGCGCCCATCGAGGATGACAGCAATATTCGCAAGGAAATCCTGCGGCACGTGCGGCAGATGTCGAAACAGGCCGAGACCGAAGAATTCAGCCTGGTCAATCTTTTGGGCGGAGTGGTGCAGATTCTGGTGATCCTGCTGCTGCTGCTGGTGTTCTGGAAGGCGCTGGGGAAGGACCAGTACGATCAGGCGCTGCTCTGGGCGGTGGTCGCCGTCGTCCTGCAGACGATGAGCATGACCTTCTTCCTGATGGCCCGGTCGAAGCGGTAAAGAATTTTGCCGGAGAGGAACAGCAAAGGCTACGCCCGCGATCCAATTGTGGATTGCGGATTGCGGAATGCGGATTGAAAGATTACACGGCGCAGTTTTCCCTGGACCATCGAATGGCGAACTGGCGCAACTGCGTGGTGTTGCCCAGGTGGAGTTTTTCCTTGATGCGGCTGTAGTAGGTCTCCACCGTTCGGATGCTCAGGCAGCATTCCTCGGCGATTTCAGGATTCGTCAAACCACGCCCCAGGCACTCGAAAATCTGAAACTCCCGCTCGCTGAGACTTTCCACGCCCGAGGCTCTCGCGTCGTTGCCGGGATTCAGCCGGGCCAGCAGAACGCCGGTGATTTCCCGGCTCAGGTAAATTCTGCCGGCATGACATTCCCGAATCGCCTCGATGAGTTTCATGGGCGCGAAAACCTTTTCGAGATATCCGCTCGCGCCGGCGCGTAAGGCGCGTTCCGCGTAAATACGGTCTTTGCACATCGAGAGTACCAGCACGCGGATTTCGGGCGAACGTTTCCGAATTTCCTCCACCAGTTCAATGCCGTTTCCGTCCGGCAGGTGCAAATCCACAATGCACACGTTCGGATGGGTTTCACGCACGGCTTGAAGCCCCTTCCGAACGGAGGTTTCTCCCCCGAGGAATTCCATGTCGTCTTCCTGGGTGATGATTCCGCGAATTCCCTCGATGAGCAGCGGGTGATCGTCGATCACGAACACGCGGACGGGTTGTCTTTCCGTACCGGACGTCATTGTACTTCTCCCCTACGGTCGGTCAGCCTCTCCCCCGCCGCGGCACGACACAGCGTACCGCGGTTCCTCGTCCAGGTATGCTCCGCACCTCCAGGTCGGCGCCGATCGCCGCGGCCCGAGATTTCATGCCGTCCAGTCCCATTCCGCGCGAAGCGTTCGCGTCGGCGGACATGCCGCGGCCGTCATCCCGTATCACGAGAATCCATGATGGATTCACGCGTTTGAAAATCACGTGTAAATAAGACGCGTCGGCGTGCTTGACCACGTTGTGAATCGCCTCCTGGGCGATGCGGTACATCTGTTCGGCGGTCGCGTCGTCCGGCGGGGACGCGTCCTGTACTTTCAGGATCGTATGCAGCCCCACCGCCTGGCGGACGCTTTCCGCCAGTTCGCGCAGCGCGCCCGTGAACCCTTCGGCGCGCACGGAGGATCGCATCGCGCGGCGGGAGAGCGCCTGGATTTCCCGGTTGACCGAAAGGAGGTGCTCCTGGATGCGATGGATGTCCTTCGCGTCCGAGGTGTTGTGTTCGCCGATCTTTCGCTCCAGTCGTCCCAGAAGCAACGAAACGGCGGTCAATTGTTGCCCCACACTGTCGTGCAACTCCCGGGCGACGTCGAAATCCGTCAGCAGCGCTTCCGGAAGGTTCGGCTCGGTACGAAACGAATGGACGCGAAGATACGTCCCCGTGTTCGCATGGCCCGTCCGCGGGTGCAACCCCGTCATTTTTCTGGCATGCTGCGCCATGACTTTTCCCCATCAAAGCCTTTGAATCCCAAAATGGATTCACCCCGTTTTCGGAGATTCCGTGCGTACTGGAGGATTGGTTACTTCCCGGATATCCCCGAACCTCGTAATTCCACTTGTCTGTGTCGTGCTGACACCCCATTTAGTACATCGGAATATCCCTGACACGTTTTATGGTAAATTTTCCTGTTTTTCCAAAAATTACGATTATTAAAAAATACGGAGGCGGTCGGGATATTTCATCCCGAACGCCTCCGGTCCATAAAACTCCATTTCTCAATACAGGGAACAGATATTAGAACTGATCCAATTCATTCGCCCCGAAGGGAATGGCTTCTTCCGCGTCTTCCATGGACTTCTTCAACGCGGGTTTTTCGAACGCCGCCGTTCTCTTCTTCGGGCGTCTTTCGTGATGCGTTTCCCGCGAGGGCGGATGCACGTGCGTCTTGAACTGCATCGGCGAGTCTTTCTTTTCGACAGTCGATCTCCGCTCTCGCTGTTGGGCGGCCATACCGCGAACCATGGTCTCCAGTTCGGCGATCATACTGTTCAATTCTTCCGCCTGACCGGAAAGCTCCTCCGCCGCGGCGGCCGATTCCTCCGCGTTGGCCGCGTTCTTCTGCGTCACCGCGTCCATTTCATTCACGGCGATATTGATCTGCTCGATTCCCTGAGATTGCTCCTGGCTGGCGGCGGTAATCTCGTTGACCAGATCATTCACCTTCCTCGCGCCGTCGGAGATTTCACTCAGCGCCTGGGCGACGTCTTCGCTGATGGACACGCCGCGTTCGGAATTCTGCACCGACTCTTCGATCAGGGAGGACGTGTTCTTCGCCGCTTCGGCGGACCGCTGGGCGAGGTTGCGGACTTCTTCGGCGACGACGGCGAATCCCTTGCCCGCCTCGCCGGCCCGGGCGGCTTCGACGGCCGCGTTGAGCGCCAGCAGGTTCGTCTGGAAGGCGATGTCGTCGATGGTCTTGATGATTTTCGACGTTTCGTCGGACGACTTCTTGATATCGCCGATCGCCTCCATCATTTTCTTCATGGTTTCGGCGCCCTTCTCGGCGTTGTCTCGCGCCGCCGCGGAGAGATTTTTCGCCTCTTCCGCGTTTCCGGCGTTCTGCTTGGTCATGGACGCCATTTCCTCGATGCTGGCGGAGGTTTCCTCAATGGACGCCGCCTGCTCGGAAGCGCCCTCGGCGAGGGATTGTCCCGCCGCGGAAACCTGTCCCGCGGCGCTGGAGGTCTGCTCCGAACCGCTGGTCAGTCCGCCGATGATGCGGATCAGCGGCTTGATGATGCTGCGGGCGATGAAATACGCCAGCGCCGTACCGATGAGAAGCGCCGCGATCAAACCGCCGATCATGACGTTGGACGCCAATCCCAGCGAAGACTGGGCTTCGGCGGCGATTCCCTTCGTTCCGTCCATTCCCGCCTTGGCGGTGGTTTCCGCGACGCCCAGGACCTGGTCGCCGACGACGGATCGTTGTTGGGCGACCTTCAGATTGGCTTCCCAGTTGGCCAGGAAATCATTCATGTTCTGCTGATAGGCCGAGGCGGCTTTTTTGGTTTCCTCGATCTGCTTCAGATTCGCGTCCTGGCGCGTGATTTTCCGCAGATCGGCGAACAGCGTGCTCATCTTGTCGAAGTTGGCGTTCGCGTCGCGAATGATTTTCGGATCGCGCAGCGCCTGGCTCTTGAAACACGCCACGCGGGTTTCGTTTCCGATATTGATGATATCGTTGACCAGCGTGATCTTGGCCAATCGCTCGTTCAGCTTCTCCGGCGCGGCGCCTTCGGTGATTTCCTTTTTCATCGCCTCGTTCTGCGACGCGAGAAAATCGATGCAGTTCCGCACATATTTCGCCGCCGCTTCGTCCAGCCCCTGGCGGTTCCGCGCCATCTTTTCGTCCAGTTCCACCGTCTGGTCGACCAGTTTTTTGTATTCGTTGACTTTTTCCCGGGTTTCCTCGACCGCCGGACCGAGTTTCACCAGGTGTTCCGCCTGACGGGCCAGCTCGGCGCTATTCTCCAGTTGCTCGTCCAGCCGCTTGAAATATTCCTGCGCCGCTTCGTAATACTGTTTTTCCTGCGTCAGGCCGAATCCGCGCATTTCATACATCACCTTGAAGCTGTTGCGCTCCACACTGTTGCAGAGATCCACTTCCGGAACGTACTCTTCGGCCAGAATATTCGACTGTTTCTCGACCTTCATCATGTTGTAGACCGCCAGGCCTCCCAACAGGACCGAGATGACGATCAACGACGCGAAACCACAAGCGATCTTCGTTCCCAACTTCATCTTCTTAAACATGATTCAATTCCTTTCCGTTCCCCTTCCCCAAAGAAAACAACTTGTTCCCCATGGAAAGGGATTTGACAAGATTGACGACCCCAAACAACACCCCATACCGATCCGTCGCCCGGTTTCCCGCGCGCGGAATTCCCGTTTCGTTAGAAAGAAGCGTCCGCCAGTTCGGCGTCGGTTTCTTCCGATTCCATCCCCATCAGCATGCTGCTGTCCCCGGACAGGACGCGATCGATGTCCAGCAGCATGGTGACCTTTCCGCCGTCGGATTTGCCCATCCCGATGATGAAATCGGAATCCACGTTCATGCCGAAATTCGGCGGAGGATCAATGTCGTCGGCGTAAATGTCCCGGACTTCCGAAACCCGATCCACGATCGCGCCGATTTCCATCGCCCCGACCTGCACGACGATAATGCAGGTTTCCTCGGTGCGTTCCGCGCCGGGAATCCCGAACTTCAACCGCAGGTCGAGGACGGGAATCACCTTCCCGCGCAGATTGATCACGCCCTCCACATACGAGGGCGTTTGCGGAACGGACGTGATGGGCATCAGGCCGATGATCTCCCGCACCTTCAGGATTTCCAGCCCGAATTCCTCGTCATCGAGACAAAACGTTAAATATTTCCCCGAGACATCCCCTTTCTTCGAGGACATGTCGGTCGGTTCATACGAGTTGGATTGTGTCTCCATAATGTTGCACCTCAATGTTGTACGTTGTGTTGTATCTCCTGAACCAATCCCGTTCGATCCCGCCGGACGGGTTGCGCGCGCCCAATCCGACAGGTGACACCGGGAACGGTTCCCGCAATCGTCTGTACACCATGTCCCTCGTCTTCGGGGAAAACCCGAAAACGCCGTTCTGGTGAATGGATTCCGTATACCCCGTCAAATGGATTACGTTTTACATATATGGTTGGATACCTGATCCCCGAAACCCCGGAACGATCAACGTCCCCTGACACAATACGGTTAATATCATTTTCGGATTGGGAGAAACGAAAATTAACCTCTTTTGTTTTTTTCCATGAAAATTGCCGATGGAAATTCCCCGCCGGTTCGGCCCGCTCCTGACGGAAAAGAACGATTCTCCCCGCGCGAAGGGCGTTTACGGGGTTTGCGGATTGCTGACCTGGTAGCTGAGCTGTTCCAGATGGGCGGTTAAGTCCACCTGGTTGACGTGCACGTGAGGCGGAACGTCCAAACTGGCGCTGGCGAAATTCATGATCCCCTCGATCCCCGCGGCCACGAGTTTCTCGGCCGTGTGCTGGACGGCCTGGACGGGAACCGTCAGAATCGCCAGGCGCACCTCGTTTTTGCGGATGACCTCCGCCATCGCGTCGATATGACGGATGGTCACGGGCCCGCATTGCGTGCCGATTTTCCGGGGATCGGTGTCGAAGGCGCCCACGAGCGTGAATCCGCGATCCTGAAATCCGCGATACCGCAGCAGCGCCTGGCAGAGTTGCCCCGCCCCGACGACCACCACGTTCCATTGCACCCGCGTTCCGAGAATCGTGCGGATCACCTGGATCAGGTCCTGAACTTCGTATCCCACGCCGCGCCGGCCGAACTGCCCGAACAGCGCCAAATCCCGCCGCACCTGGGCGTCGCCGCCCTTGATATACTCCGCCAATTGCTTGCTGGAGACGCGCGTCGCGCCACAGGCCGCCAGGTTCTCCAGGTGACGCAGGTACGCGCTTAAACGGCGAACTGACGGGTTCGGGATCGTGTCGCTGATTCCTTGGGGATGATCCATTCTCGCTCCGTATTTTCAAGGGACATTGTAAGCGCCGGCGCCTCCGCCGACAACCATCTTGATCCTCGCGCACCCGGCGGAAAAAGACGGCGGAACATCACGTCAGCCTCCCATCCCGTGTATAATGGATTGGTCGAAGGAGATATCCGTTTTTCAAAACCATGTCCTCAACAACATCACAAGGTGAAACGGTTCTCGAGGTTTCCAGCCAAGCCGACGCGCCCATCCTGGCCGTCGGCGCGGAGTTGAAGTCCTCCGTGGCGCTGATGCGGGACTCGAAGGTGTTCGTCAGTCCCTCGATAGGCCGGCTGGACGACCCCGACGCCTATCGTCGGTTCGTCACCGAAGTGGAGGCGCTTTGCCGTCGCCACGACGCCCAACCGACGATCATCGCCCACGACCTGCATCCGCAGTACGCCGCCACGCGCTGGGCGCTGGAGCAACCGGCCGGGAAGCACGTCGGCGTGCAGCATCATCACGCGCACATTATCGCGGGAATGGCGGACCATGCGCTGCGGGGGAAGGTCGTCGGGCTGGCCTGCGACGGCACGGGGTATGGAACGGACGGGACGATCTGGGGCTGCGAGGTGCTGGTGTGCGACTTCGAGACGGGCGAATTCCGGCGTGCCGGCTGGCTCAGACCGTTTTCGTTGCTCGGGGGCGACGCGGCGGCTGTGGAAACCTATCGTCCCGCGATGGGCGTCCTGGTGGAAACGTTCGGCGCGGATTGGCCCGTCGAAGCGCAACACCTGCTGGATTCGGTCGATCCGTCGGCGTTGAAGATGGCCGTCGCCCGCCTGGGCGCGCCGTCGGCGCGCCTGCCGCGAACGAGCAGCCTCGGACGGCTGTTCGACGCGACGGCGTTTCTCCTGGGATTGTGCTCCCGCAACGACACCGAAGCGAAGGCGCCCATCGCCGTGCAGCAGGCGGCCGAAACCTGTCCGTCGACGGAAGTGCTGGACTATTCTTTGGAAACCACCGACGACGGCGCGATTGTGATGGACTATCGCCCGATGATCCGCGCGATGGTAAAGGAATTGGGGTATACTTCCAAGGCGCAAAAAGAATCCCAACATCGTTTGGCGCGAGCGTTTCACGAAACGCTGGTGAAGATGCTTCGCGAAACGGTCGCACGAATCTGCGAAGCGGCGAAGGAACACCGTGTCGTACTGTCCGGGGGATGTTTTCTCAATTCCCTCTTGCGCACGGGCGTGGAAGAACAATTGCGCCGCGACGGACTGGACGTGTATTCCCATCAGCAACTCTCCTGCGGGGATGAAAATATCGCCGTCGGACAAGCGATCATCGCCGCGCAACAATTGCACCGGGAAAGCAGATAAACATAACCGCGCCGAGCGATAAACAGGGATTCAATCCGGTTTACCGCTCGGCGCCGCTAGATCAAGGATATTCGCGCCAATGCTTCTTATTCACGGGGAGTTTTCATTCCTGGGTAGGGGGAGCAAACCTCCGCCAGCAGGGCGCCGAGAATCACCGAACAGGTAAACGCCAGCACACGCCACAGCAACCCGCCCGCGAACACCTTCCACCAGGAAATTACAATCGTCGTGTCGCGGAGGCGCGCCGCGTGAACCATCAGCCCGCCGTGGATCGCCGTGACGGCGACGGCCGAGATGATCCCCACGAGGAAGGCCATCAGCATGCGTCGTTTTCCCCCGGCCTTCCCGGCGAAGATCGTCGCCGCGGCGCCGGCGAGCATCGGCGCGAGAATCGCCAGCCACCAGATCTGCTTCAAGGGGGCGACGTGCCCGTAGTGTTGAATCCACGTCCAGTCGACGGCCGTGAAGATCGCCGGCAAACCGATAATGATCGCCGGTACGTGCCAAATGCGTGGGGAAAGCGTTTCCCGCGCCTTGTCCTTTTCGTGGAGCCGGCGGCGAATCGTCAGCGGTTTGTTGTAGAACGCGTCGAACACGCCGTGTTCCAGCAGCGCCCCGCGCTCCCCGAAGACCGGTACGATCCGCACCGCGCCGGTCGCCCAGTGGGCGGCCATGAACCTCGCCAGCGTCGGATACCGATAGGCCATCTGGATCGGGAACGACAGGTACCCGATGTACTTGAAAAAGCCCATGAACACGGCGATGTTGTAATCCTTGAAGTTCCGCTCGCGGATCACGAGATACAGCACGTACAACCCGCGAACCATCGAACCGGGGGAAATGGGCGTCACCTGAAACGCCGCCAGGATCAGCAGCATCTCGTCCCACGCCTGCCCCCAGGTCAGGTTGCTGGCGATCTTGTACCAGATCGCCATCCCCACCGAAACGATCTGCGTGACCGGAAGCGTGCAGACGTGCACCGCGAGACTTTTTAGATATTTCTGGATGAACGGTTCCTTGATGCGCGAGAGGATCGTCTCGGCGTCCTCGTCCGTGAGCATGTGATGCTTCCGCCCTTCCGTGACCATATCGCGCAGCCACTGCTCGCGCATCTCGGCGTTGAAGTATAGTTTCACCGGCCGAATAAAAATCGTGTGGGCCAGTTCCCTGGCGTATTGACGATCCGTCAGCAGGCGGTGCAGGAAGATCGGCAGGACCGACAGCGGCAGGTGCGCGCAATAGCGCGGCAGACTGTCGGACAATCGCAAGGCCGTCGCGTCGCTGACGCGTCCCGCGCGCAGCCAGGCGGTGAGTTTCTCCATACGCAGCGCGTACAGCGCGCGGAGGAAATATCTCCCGCTGGTGAGGATCGAGGCGTAATGCTTTCGTCGATCCGCCCGCCCCCAGACCTTTCGTAAAAGAATCGCCAGCGGCGGAACGACGAAAATTCCGCCGATCATCGGCAGAATCGTCGCGAGATTCCAACAGCCGGTGGCGCCGGCGACGACGAGAAATCCGATCGCCGCCGCGACGCCCAGCGCGGGCAGGCCGCCCAGCAGCCAGAACACCCAACTCAGCAGGCTGTGCTTGTGCAGGCTCGCCGCCGTCTTTTCGTCGGTAATATTCCGTACCGCCCAGCCGGTGACGTTCGCCCGGCGAATTTCACCCCAGAGTTTCGGGCTATAGAGCAGTCGCGCGTGGTTGTGCGTCACGTCGATCTGTCCGTCGCGATAGTGTTTCTCCGCCCGGGTGAGTTCCTCCAGCGCGGGGGCCATGTCGTGGAAGTCCGCGTCGTGGGATGCGACGAAGGCGTTGAGTTTCTTCAGGCTGCCGCGGTCGAACTGCACCAGCCTGCCGCGCGACAGGCCTTTGAAAATCAACGGCACGTCGCCCGGGGACATCGGCAAAAACGGCAGCAGCGCCAAGCCCGCGCGGAAATCGACCGCCGTCAAACCCGTCAGCGGTTCGTCGTTGGTGTCCAGCCGTTTCAAGGCGTTCGGCTGCGACTTGCAGGTCCACCATTCATACTGCCGCGCGAATTCCGGCGCGCCCATTTCGTGCAGCAGAGTCACGAAGTCGGCCATGAACTTTCGTTTGGCGCAGTATTCCGGCGATCCGGCTTGCGGATCGATGGGGGCCGTATGCTTCCAGCGTTTTCGCACGTCCAGGTGATCGTTGACTTCGTATCGCCACACGCGCCCGTCCACCCATTCGCTGATCTCACCGCAACTGCCCAGCGTCGAATCGACGAACGTGCCGAGAATGTCCACGACGGATCGCTCGTCGCCGAACCGGACCGCCGCGGCCCGGCGGATGAATTTCTGCCACAACGCCCCCGCCCGGGCGGCGAAGGGATTGCACTGCAGCCCGAACGGCGCCTGGAACCCCACCCGGTAGATCGCGTCCCGGAACACCCGCGAGCCGTTACTCGGCGGGATGAGAATTTTCATCGCGTACAATCCGCCGACGTGCAGGCCCTGGATCGCTTCGGCGACGGGATCGACGCCGAGAATTTCCACCTTGTACACCTGCCCGGCGAATCCCCCGCCGACGAATTTCACGATCCGCAGCCGCACCATCGCCGTGCGGGCGGGGAACACGCCCGTGACTTCATAGGACAATTCCGTGCCGGGCTCGTACCGCCCGACATGCATCGGCCGATGAACGTGCGTCTCGTCGTATTTCCGCGCGAGGGTCTGTATCGTTTCCGTGCTGATAAACCGTCTCCTTATCCTCAGCCGTCCAAGGGGCTTCCGTATCCTTACCTATCGGTAAATTCCTCGCGGAACTGTGCGAAGATTCCCATGATATCTTTCCAACTCTCAATCCTCAATCGTCTTACCTCGGCCGTGTGCTTGCGAATCGGTTCGGCCGGGGGCACAATAGAAGCCGATGGAACCATCGGGCCGACAGGATGAACTTCTCGAACGCCTCCTCGCCTCCGACGCGCGGGCGGTGCTGCTGCATGGCCCGGCGGGGTGCGGGAAAACGTCCGTCTCGCTGGAAGTGTACCGTCGCTGCGCCCCGGCGGGGGAGATTCCCTCCGCCTGGCTGCTCGCGCCCAACGACGCGACCGCCCGGGCGTTGCAGCGCCGTTTGCTGGCTTCCACGGCCGGCGGCGTGTTGCTTCAGTCGCATATCATGACGTTCGACAGCCTCGCCGGGCGCATCCTCTCCGCCGCCGGGGGAAAGGTGCGCCGCGTCGGCAGTCTGCGGCGGCGATTGCTGCTTCGGCGGATCGTGCGCGAATTGCACGCCGCCGGGGAACTGAAGGCCTTGTCGCCCGTGGTCGACACGCCGGGCCTGATCACCGCGCTGCAACGGAACATCTCCGAACTGAAACGCGCCACCGCCGACCCGGACGAACTGACCCGCCGCGTCGGTTCCCCCCAAGGCCCGGCCGGCGATATGCTGAGGGTGTACCGGGCGTATCAGCAGGCCCTCAACGACCAAGCCGCCTGCGACGCCGAAGGACAGGCCTGGCTGGCGCGGGATATTCTGCGCGATCAATCCGAAACGAACCTTTCCGCTTTGGGACTGGAGAACCTTCAAACGCTGATCGTCGATGGATTCACCGACTTCACGCCGACGCAGTTGGAAATCCTCGCATTGCTGCAACCGAAACTCGCGCGACTCGTTATCACCTTGCCGTTACCCGACGAAAAAGACGGCAGGGAACGTCTTTGGCAGTGGACGAAACGAACCCATACCCGCCTTCGCGAAACTTTGGGTGGGGAGTTGCAGGAAATCGCGTTATCCGGGTGGCATGGACTCGTCTTCGTGGGCATGGATGGATCGGAAGAGAAGACATGCCCACGAAGACGAGTCCATGCCACCCCCCTACATTCTCTTTCTCAAAACGTATTCCGTTACGATGTCGTTTCGGATCAACCTGCCGGTTTTGATGTGATCGCCGCCGGGGGTATGGAAACCGAGGTGCAGGAAGTCGGCCGGCGGATCAAGCGATTGCTGCTTTCCGGCGAAACGGGCGGTGTGGGCGTTCTCGCGCGGGATATCGAACCGTATCGTCCCGTCATCGAGAGAGTGTTCCGACAAATGCGCATCCCCGTTCTCCCCGCGGAAACCACGCTGGCACAAACGCCGGTAGTGCAGTTCAGTTTCGCGGTGGTGGACCTTGCCAAACCGTCCGGCGTCGGCAAGCAGCCGCCTTTCGCGTTTCCCAAGATCCTGCGCGTCCTGCGGAACAGTTATTTTTCGCCCGAAGCGCTCGGTGAGTTCGACACGACGACGGTGCATCACGCGGAAATGATCATCCGGCGCGGAAACGTACTCACCGGGCGGGACGCCTGCGCCCGGGCGGTCGAACGTCTCGCGCAACAGGCGAACCGGCGAACCGATCCGGAGGAGGAATCGGCTGTGCTCCCCGCCGACGAGGACGCGTTGCGAAAGGCGGGCGCCTTGCTGGAGGCGCTGTTCGACCTGTCGGAGCGTTCCGGCACGCCGGCGGGGTATCTGGCGATGCTGGAGACGCTGCAACTGACCCGCGTCGTCCGCCGGCAGGATTCCCCGGAGGGCGTCGCGCGCGATCTTCGGGCGATCGACACGCTTCGCCGAAGTATCGTCAATCTCGCGGAAACGCTCTCGATGGATTCTGCCGACGATCTCGACGCCCTGCGCGAGGCGCTGGCGGAGATTTCCCTGCCCGGCCCGCGATCCGAGAGCGTCGTGGATGTGCTGAATGTGCTGGACGCGCGGGCGATGCGATGGGATCACGTTTTCCTGCTCGGTTGCGACGAGGGGCAGTTTCCACAACGCTTCACCGACAGTTCCCTGCTGGGCGAAGCCGACCGCCGCGCCTGGCGCGACGCCGGAGTACGGCTGGACCTGCGCGCGGATTTAACCGCGCGCGAGATGCTGCTGTTTTATCTCGCCGTCAGCCGGGCGGAGAAACGTCTGACGATCAGCTACCGCAAAAGCGACGCCGCCGGGCGAGCGGGCGCTCCGGGCGCGTTCCTCCAGGCGCTCGTCGACGCGTTCGGCGGATTCGACGCCCTGCGGGACGCTGGCGCGCTACTCTCGCCAGCCGTGGGACAATTCATTCCGCCGCCGCGGGACATCGCCACCGACAACGAAGCGCTGGCTGCGACGGTGGCGGAAACGTTCCAACGCGACGGGGAGAATTCCGCCGGGATACAATCGAACGACGCCCGTCTGCCTCGCGTCCTGCTCGGCGCGCGAACGCTGCAGCGACGTTGGGAGCCCGGTCCCTGCGGTGTGTACGACGGCCGACTGAGCGATTCGGTGCTTTTGGAAAAACTACACCGGGATATTCCCGCCAGGACGATCTTCTCGGCAGGGCAACTCAGCACGTACAATCAGTGTCCCTGGCGGTATTTCGCGAAATATCTGTTGAACCTCAAACCCCTCGAATCCCCCCGGCGCGAACTGGAAGCCGTCCGGCGAGGACTGTTCTGCCACAACGTCTTATTCGCCACCCTATCGAGTCTCGCCGAATCGCAAGGCCGACCGCTGGCGATCACGCGAATCGAACCCGATACGCTGCTGGACGCTTTTGAGAAGGCGTTCGACGCCGAAGCGAAACGGATCGAAGCCCGTCAGCCGGTCTACCCCGCCTTGTGGGACATTCAGCGGGAGCAGATGCGAGCGCAACTCCGCGAATACCTCCTGTCGCAACAGGCCGATGGGTTGTTCTCGCCGGAGTGTCTACGATTCGAGCTGAGCTTCGGCCGACCCGACGATTCCCCAGAAGGAATGGACCCCGCCAGCACGCCCGAACCGGTCGAAATCCAAACCTCCGCGGGGAAGGTTCGCTTTTGCGGGCGAATCGACCGCGTGGATCGTGTGCGCACCAGCGTCGATGAGGGCTTGTTCGTGGTGGACTACAAAACCGGGCGCCTGCCCGGCGTGAAGGAAACCGTGGAAGGTCGAAACACGCAGATGCCGCTGTACACCCTTGCCGTTGAATCCCTTCTGGGCGAAACCGCGCTGGGCGGCGCGTTTCACAGCCTTGCCGGTGACAGGCCGAGTTTCTTCGCCGCGGTCAAGGTGTATCGCGGAAACGTGAAGGAGGAGGAATCCTACGGCGAGAATCTCGAAGCGGCGCTGGAAGCCGTCGGCGGGGCGGTCGAAGGGATCGCCGCCGGGCGATTCGACCTTCTGCCGACGAAGGACGCGTGCGACTATTGCGACTATCGAAGGGTGTGTCATTTCTCGCCCGCGCGGGATGAACTGCGCCGCATGACGGCCGGGGAGGCGGCGAAATGACGCGACCCAAACTCACGCCCGCTCAGACCCAGGCCGCCATCACGACAGCCGGGAAGAATACCGCGCTATTGTCCGGGGCCGGGTGCGGAAAGACGTTCGTCCTGGCGCGACGCTTCACGGAACTGCTGATGCGGCATCCGGACGCGAACGATCCGCGGGCGCTCGCCGACGCGATGGGACGATTCGTCGCGCTGACGTTCACCGACAAGGCAGCCATGGAAATGTCCCGGCGCGTCCGCTCGATGCTGCGCGACCTGGCGGACCAGGCCGGCAGCGCCGCCGACCGGAACGTGCTGCTGGGCTGGCTGGACGCCGCCTCCGAGGCGCGGATCAGCACGATCCACAGCTTCTGCGCGGGGGTGCTGCGCTCCTGCGCGATCCAGGCGGGGATCGACCCCGCCTTTACCGTCTGCGCCGAGACGGCCGTCACTGACCGCATGCTCGCGGAGGCGACGGAGGAGGCGATTTTAGCGGCGCTGGAAGAATCCGACGACCGGACGGCCCGGCTGTTGAATGAAATCTCCTTCCAGCGACTCTGCAAACTCGTGCGATTTCTCGTGCGACAGCGCACGCATTACGACTTCCACGCGTATGCCGATCCCGCGAAAACTCTCGCCCGTTGGCGGGAAATCCTGCAAAAAGAACGACAGGCTGCGCAACAGCGTCTGAAGGATGACGGCGCATTGCATCGTCCGGCGAGTGAGTTGGAACAATTCGTCTGCACCGATCCTGACGATAAGCTTCTGCCTTTCGTCACCTCGGCGAGGTCGTCTCTTCGGACGATTCTCACCCAGCCGCTGGAGCAATGCGCCCGGGCCTTCGCCGAACTGGCGGCGGCGGCGAAATGCGGGAACGTCGGATCGAAAAAGGCGTGGTCCGTCGCTCCCATCGAAATTCGCGCCACGCTGAGATCCCTCGCCGCAGCGGGGGAAGAATACGCGCCGATGGCGGAGGATTTTTCCGAAATCGACGAACACGCCGCCGCGGTGATCGCGACGCTGACGCGCCTGGCGAGCAGGGCCGACGACCTGTATCGCCAGGCGAAGCGCTCGCGAAGCCTGCTGGATTTCGACGACCTGATTCTCCATACGCGCAACCTGCTTCAGCGCGACGAGAATCCGCGAAAGCGCCTGGCCGCCGGGGTGGACCAACTGCTCATCGACGAAGCCCAGGACACCGACGCCACGCAGGTTCAGTTGTTGCTGTCCCTCCTGCGGGAGGAACCTCACACCCTTCCCGACGAGGGGAAACTCTTCCTCGTCGGCGACGCCAAGCAGAGCATCTACCGCTTCCGCGGCGCGCAGGTGGAGGTGTTCGAGGAACTCTGCGAAACGCTGGGCCCCACGCGGCGCGTGGACCTGGATATTTCCTTCCGCACGCACGAAGCGGGAACGTGTTTCGTGAATGACGTGTTCGCGCCGATGATGGCCGACGCCTATACGCCCATTCGGGCGCACCGCACAATCCCGCCCGATCATCCGAGCGTGGAAATTCTCCTTGCCGAAGCGTCCGAATCCGGCGAGTTTGAAGACGCCGAATTCGCCACCGCCGCCCAGGCTTCCCTGACCGCCCAACGCGTCGCCGAGATGATTGCCGGCGGCGAGAAACTCGTTTGGGATGACGAGTCCCAAACCTATCGTCCCGTTCGGGCGGGCGATATCGCGATTCTCTTTTCGCGCATGACCAAAAGCCTGCCGTTTGAACGCGAACTGCAGAAGCGAAACCTGCCGTACTACGTCGTCGCGGGTTCGGGCTTCTTCCATCAGCAGGAAATTCACGACGTTCTCAACGCGCTCAAGGCCATTGAAAATCCGTTTGACGACCTGGCCGTGATCGGCGTGCTCCGTAGCGTGATGTTTTCCCTGAGTGACGACGCGCTGCTGCACCTGGCGCGGACGCACACACCGCCGTACCTGCCGGATCTGAATCCGGAATTACTGGCGGGGAAGATCGACGAAACGCAGCTCGATTCGCTTCGGTTCGCGAAGGAACTGCTGAATCGCCTCGCCCGTCAGAAGGACGCGATGGGCGTGGACGAATTGCTCCGGCGCGTGCTCGATGAGACGGGGTATGAAGCGATGCTGTCGGCCCAGCCGCGGGGAAAACGCATGACGGGCAACGTCCGGTTGCTGCTCGATCAGGCGCAAGCGGCCGCGGGGCAGATGTCGTTGGCGGATTTCCTCGCGGAGATGGATGAGCAGATTCTCAGCGAGTCGCGCTTCGAGCAGGCCGCCGTCGCGGGAGAGGCGGAGGACGTCATCCGCCTGATGACGATCCACAAAGCCAAAGGCCTGGAGTTCCCCGTCGTGTTCGTGCCGGACCTGAACCGAGGTTGGCGGGTCGGCGGGGATCTGATCCTGACGCGACTGGACTGGGGATTGACGACCAAACTCACCCCAGGATGGGAGGAATCGAAAGACGACATCCCGGTTCCCTTGGCGCATCGCCTGGCGACGACAGCCGAGTCGCGCGACCAGGCGCGGGAAATGATCCGAAACTACTACGTCGCCTTAACGCGGCACGAGGATCACTTGGTTCTCGTCGGCGCGGACCTGCGCGACAAGGATGGTCGATTCAAGGACAGCCGGAGCTTTCTCGCCCAACTCGACGACGTATTGCATCTTCGCGAACGGCTGGATGACGGCGAAGCATCCCTGCCCTACGCCGACGGGAAATTCTCCGCGGTATTGCGACGGGAAACGCCCAAAGAACCGAAAAATGTAATGTTGTCGAAAATCGACAAAAGCGATTCCAATCAACCTGTGGTTTCCCCGTCACTTTTGGGCCCGCTGCCGGAAACTTTGGGAGATACGGAATTGGCGGTGACGGCTTTGAGCGATTTCGAGCATTGCCCGGCTGCTTTCCATTGGCGATACGAATTGCAATGCCCGGAGTTTGATTGCGGATTGCGGATTGCGGACCTGTCCCCCGCGACACTCGGCACGCTGCTGCACCGGTGTATGGAGTTGTATGACTTTTCCCACCCCCAGCCGGCGGGGGAACTCATCGAGCGGGTGCTTTTTGAGCGCGACGATCTGCCACCGGTCCAGGCGGAGGAACTGACCGCCCAACTGGAAGGGATGCTCACGACGTTCCGCGATCAGTCGTTGGCGGGGGAGCTTGCCGCCGCGACGGAAATGCACCGCGAGCTGGATTTCCTGCTTCGCGTCGGCAGGATGACGCTGCGGGGGCAGATCGATCTTCTCTACCGCGACGCGGCTGGGATGTGGCGGATCGTGGATTACAAGTCCGATCGCGCCGGCACGCCGGAAGATATGGATCACAAACTCGAACACTACGAACTGCAATTACTCACGTATGCTTTGGCGGTGTCGCGTTTCGCCGGTTCGTCGCCGACGGACGCGAGTTTGTATTTCCTCCGCACCGGCCAGGTGCGTTCGATTTCATTGACGGACGAAATTCTCACGGCCTCGGAAAAACGCATCGAAACTCTCGCGACAAAACTCATCACCGCCCGACGCGAGAATCAATTCCCCGGCTGTGGGAAGGAAAGCTGTTATTTTTGCCAACGCCCTACAATTCTCCCAGCGCGTAGCGGGTCATCTTCAGGCGTTTTCCGAGTTGCTGACTGACGTGATACCCCAGCAGGCGATTGACGCTTCGTGCCGCCGGTTCGGGTAAGGAGACGCGCCGCCCCGTCTCCGCGGCTGCCAGCGTCGCCAACGCACCCAGGGTCGCGGGATCCAGGCGAAATTTTTCCTGTTCCCCGGCTTGGCAGCCGTCACAAAGGAGTCCCCCTTGCCGGCTGGTGAAGTACACTCCCGCCCGGTGCGACATTTCCCGCACGCTCGCGCCGCAGGCGACGCACGCGTCCAACCCGCCCAGCAGGCCCACGTGCCGCAACAGCCGCCACTGGAAATACGCCAGCACCGCCGGGATCGGCGCGTCGTCCTGCTCCAGGCGCTCCAGCGCCCGGTGAAGCAGGTCGAACACCGACGGATGCGGATCGCCCTCCGCGAGCATTTCGTGCGCCAACTCGAGCATGTACAGCGAAGCGTTCAGGCGCTGGGCGTCGCGTCGCAGGGCGGTGTGCGAAACCGTTTCGGAAAACTCCATCAGCGTCCCCAGCGTGTCGGCGTCTTTCACGGAAAACAGCAGGTCTCCCTCGGATAACAAATCCAGCGCCCCGCCGGATTTGCTCTTGGGCCTTTTGGTTCCCTTCGCGAGCAGGCGCACCACGCCCGTCTGGCGCGTCAGGAAATGAACCACCTGCGAGGTTTCGCTGTAGTCCGTGGTTCGCAAACAAATCGCCGATTCGCGGGATCGCATGGGGTCAATGTACAGGGCGATGACGTTGGGAGCAATCCCTGTTCCGGATTGGATTAAACATCACAAGACGCCGCGGGATTAACAGGCACCCACAAGCGAGAAGACTCGCTTGAAGGTGCCACGGCTTCGTTGCCGTTGGATGATGATGGGAGTTTGGTTCCGGGTAGGGCGTGGGCCGCCGGGGCGCCGGTCGGGTCGCGCATGGGAATCGGGCTGACGGGCGGAGCGGTTCGCCGGCGGATTTTCCCGCGCATCAGGCGAAACGCCCAGCCGATCGTGCGCCGGATCGTTTGAACCAGTCCCCACATGCCGATCAGTTGCATCCCCGAATCGGGCAGGTACAACCGGCTTTTGGGGAAGAAGACCGCTTTGATAAACCGCGCGGGATTGTAGAAAAACAGGTATGCGATCAGGAGATTGAATTGTTTCCGCCACGGCTGGGCGTGATGGGAGGCGACCACGTAATTTCCGTCCAGCATGCGCTGTTCGACGGTTCTGCCGCCGACGGAGCGAAAGATCTTCCCCGACGTATAGGCCTCCTCGTACAGCTTCGAGCCGGTGGCGGGAGTAATCATCAGAACCTGCAGGCTGATCGCGCCGGCCTGGCGGAGGAGACGAACCTGGTTCAGCAATCCCTCAGGCCTGCCTCGCGTGTACAGCGGTTGATCGTCGTGGTGCATCATCATCGGCATGGGCAGGATGCTGCGCTCCCGCAGAAGGCGGAAGGCTTCGCGGGTGTTGTCCACGGTTTGCCCTTTTTTCACGAGCGTTCCGGTCATGTCTTCCACGCCCAGCCAGAGGGCGACCACGCCGGCTTTGCGAACCGTGCGCAGGTGTTCCCGCATCTTGAGCGTGTCGTACACGGTCACTTCCGTCGCCCAGCGGAAGGTTTTGTGAAACGGTTTTCCGTTCACCTGGGTACCGGACAGCGTTTCGACGATGTCCAGCGTTCGGCCTTCGGCGTTGAAAAAGTTATCATCCGCGCCGAAGAAATACTGCAGGCCGAACTCGCGATACAGGCGAATCATCTCTTCCGCGATGCGACGCCCGCTCTTGACGCGGTACAGCCGCTGGTTATACGCGGGGATGGGGCAATAGGGGCAGGTGAATTTGCATCCCAGCGTCAGGACCAATCCTCCCATGCGGCTGTAATACCGAACCCGGCCGGGCGGGATGGGTTTGACGCCGAGGGTCTCCCGCGCGCTGGGCATTTCGAGCAGTCGATATCCCAGCGCGGGATGCGGGATTTCGTCGAGATCGCCGATGAGGCGTTGAATCCCCGTATCGACCAGTTCCTCGACGGGCCCGTCGGGTTGTCCGTTGGCGTAGACCAAACCCGGAATGGTATCGAGCAAACCCGCGTCGCGGGCGCGGAAGAACGTCTTTCGCAACGGTTCACCGTCGGCTCGCTCCGTCAGAAGCACCTCCAGCAGTTGCAGCAGGACGTATTCCTCGCCCGTAACCGCCACGTCCGCGCCGCGGGGAACGGCGGGATGATTTGAGAAGACATCCCACGGTTCGTAGATCACCTTAGGCCCGCCGGCGATGATCAACGGACGAACGGCGGGATCGATTGTGCAAGCGTCCCGAAGAAGGTCGTGACACGCGGCCGTGTGAATCTGCATACTCGAAACCATGAACAGATCCGGCACACGGCCGTCCAGGCGCATCCGGGACGGGCGGAAATTCGGACTCCACTGCTGCAGGACGATGCGGGTTTTGTCGAACCCGGATGCGACCATCGCCGAACCGATCGCCCGGACGCCCGCCGGGGCCATCCACATGTCGGCGACGATAAACGGGAGCATGCGCGTTCGGTGATCGAACGCGCAGGCGATGACGCCGGTAAGGTCGTGTTTGGGCGCCAGGCGCCGCAGACGCGCGCAGATATCCCTCAATTCGCCCGCGCGAAGCCGCTGATCACCGGATGTACGGGAGGGCAGTTCCATAATGAACACGAAACACCCGGAACGGGCATACGAAACGCGCCGGCGTTTCGCGGGAACCGTTGGGGGTTTGTATCATCATACCCCGTCCGATATTGACATACCAGAAGCGTTCTGGAATTGAGAGAAATACTTTCACGAATTTACCGGAGAGGATTTATCTTTTCTACGGCGGCGGTACGCCAGCCACGTTGACCGGATCGGTCCCCAGAAGGCATAGAACGAAGTCGCCGCCGCTAAGGTTACAAACGGTTCAAGGCACATCGCCAATCCTATCAGCACCAGGCGCACGAGATATCCGAAAGGTCGGCGGCCTCGGATGTAGTGGTTGATCAGGTGCGGATAGCGGAATCGCGTGACCATCAGCAATCCGGCGCCCAACGCGAGAAATGGAAGGATGAAACTCATTCCCCGGAGGAGGATTTCCGACGGCAGCCAGGCGAGTTGTTTTTCCGACAGGTGCGTGAACAGCAGCACCATCGACGCCAGGCACGCGGCCGCCGCCGGCGACGGCAGGCCGTGAAAGTCCATGTGCGCCGACTCGTCCACATCCGTCTCCACGTTGAACCGCGCCAATCGCAGCGCGGCGCACAGCACGTACACGCCCGCGAGGCACCAGACGATTCGCTCGACCGCCAGGTAGTCGAACTGCGCCCGGAGTATGGAAACCGCGGACCGCAGTATGAGCACCGCCGGGGCGACCCCGAAGCTGATCATGTCGCACAGGCTGTCCAGTTGCGCCCCGAAATCGCTGGTCGTGCGGGTCATCCTGGCCAGTCGGCCGTCGAGCATGTCGAAAATCATCGCGACGAAAATCAACGCCGCCGAGAGCTTCAGATTTCCCAGCGCCCCGGGCTCGTCCAGCGCCACGCCCAATCCGCCCTTGGCGGCGAAGTGAATCGCGGCGAATCCGCTCAGACCGTTCAGCAGCGTGCACCCGGCCGGGAGAACCGCCGTGCTGCGCAGGATGCGCGACCGAATCGGCTTGCGCTTGCGCCGCGACGGGCGGGTGGGTTGGTAGGTTGACTCGGCCTTGCTGTCGTTCATGCTATTCCTCATCCTCCGCGCGGAAAATCACGGTTTCACCCGCGAGGGTTCGCTGCCCGATCCGCACGCGGACCTGTCCCTGCAGTTCCGACGGCAGGAGCACTTCCAGCCGTGAACCCCATTTAATCATACCAAACCGCTCGCCACGTTTCACGTCCTGTCCGGGCGTCAGATTCGTGACGATGCGCCGGGCGATTAAACCCGCGATCTGTCGCACGATCACGGGATATTCGTTTCCGTTTCGTCGATGCGTCAGGCGGATGCTCGCGGATTCGTTTTTCTCGGCCGCTTCGGGACGACGAACATCCAGAAACGCGCCGGACCGATGGGTTACCTCCACCACCCGCCCGTCGCACGGGAGGCGATTGACGTGCACGTTGAACACGTTCATAAACACGCCGATCCGCACACCCGCACAACCCAGTTCGGATTCGTCGCCCAACGGTGTGATGTCGCTGACCACGCCGTCGGCGGGGCTGACGAACAATCCATCCCATTCCGGGGGCATGCGGGCGGGATCCCGAAAAAACCACAACACCCACAGCCAGATCACTCCGACCAAACCCACGGGCGCCCAACACCACGCCGAAACGCATACCGCCGCCCACGACAACATCCCCGCCGCGACGCAGGCCAGTATCGTCGATACAACAAGTTCCCGAATTCCCAAAGGCGTCAGACGCATGTTATTCCATCATTCCACCGTGAACCGGCTCGATAGTCCCGTAACGTCCAGCACTTTTCGGACCAACGGCTTGACGTCGCGAATGCGGAAATTCTCCGCGCCGCAATGTCGGGCGGCTGAGATGCACAACGTCAGGAATGCCGAGGCGACGAACTCCACGCGGCGCATGTCGAACACCACCATACCCGCGGCTTGTTTGACGCGCGCCAGAAGCTCCGGTTCCAGTTCCTGACAGGCAGCCGTGTCCAGATTGTCCGGCATGAGGCAGACCAGCACGCCGCTTTCTTCCGAATATTCAATCATGTCCATGAAATCCAAAGAATGTGTGAACCCGAACCGCCGTCGCCGCGTAGTATAAAAAAGGCTCGAATCGACGCGGTTTGACGGGACGCAAGGATACGATATGAATCGGCGTAAAGCAAATCAAGGATGGCTGGGAATGAGAAAAACAAGTCGCCGACTCGCGACGGGAAACTCAAAGATACGATATGAATCCACCCAAAGCAAACGTCCCCAACCGCCCAGGGAGATTCGGAGAGAATATTTTGGAAACCAGACAGAAAAAATGTCGAAATTTAGCCATAAGAGGCCGAAAACAGGCCTTTTGTGCCGATTTCGGGAAGGTGAAAAATGTGAACTTTTTTCAAAAAAACGGATAAAATCACCCCCGAATATTCAGAGTATGGTATACTATGAAGTATCAGAGGACGCCGCATAATAACCTGGAGGATGCTGCCATGAACGAGGCGGTTCTTCGCGAAAAAATGCTTGAATTAACCGAAGCCATCAGTGTCTACGGCGATGCCGACACGAAAGTGGATTCTTCAACGGATGGGGCCTACGTGCCTGAGTCCAGTACGAAAATTGACGACGTGATCGATCAACTGCGGCTCCAGATCAAATACCTGATGTTCGATCTGGAAGCCTCCCGGCGGGAAAACCGTTATCTCCGGCAGATGCTGGAGATGCGCCCGCCTCAATCCAGAAAAGACCGTGGGGAGGACGACAAGAGCTGGTAAGTTGTATCCTGCTCCGCGTTGAGAGCACCTGTACCAAAAACGAGCGACCGGATGCGTCGCTCGTTTTTTATATGCGAAATCCTGTGCGTGGCGGAGCACGTACTCCACCACGGTTCCTTATCCATCCATCGTGCTTTTGCGCCGCAGGATGTGGTGGTAGTGCTGGGCGAAGCGGTGGGCTTCGTCGCGGACGCTCTGGAGCAGGCGCAGCGCTGGATGATTTCGAGCGAGCTTGATCGGTTCGGGATTCTCCAGCGTGCAGAGAAGCTCTTCCTTCTTCGCCAGGGAAATCAGCGCCGGCGGATGGAATTCCAAACCCTCAAACGCGCTGACTGCCGCGGAGAGCTGCCCCTTGCCGCCGTCGATTAGGATCACATCCGGGAACAGCTCCGCGTTCATCCCGGCGTTTTTGTATCGCCGCCAGACCACCTCGCGGATACTCGCGAAGTCGTCGTTGCCTTCGACGGTTTTGATCTTGTACCGCCGGTAGCCGTTCTTGAACGGCTTGCCGTCGATGAAACACACCAGCGAGCCGCAGCTTTCCTTCCCCTGCAGGTGGGCGATGTCGATCCCCTCGATCGTTCGCGGCGGCGCCGCCAAATTCAGCACTTCACCGAGTTTCCGCAGACCTTCGGCGGGATCGACGAAAAACACCTCCGGCTGCGGGTGCTCCGCCACCAACCCGCGCTGCTGCAAATTTTCCAACGCCTTTAATTCATCGCGCAACTCGGCCGCCCGTTCGTAGCGTTGTCCCTTCGCCGCCGTCTGCATCTGCTCTTCGAGCGTCTTGCGAAACGAGGATCCCTTCGACTCCAGAAAACTGCGCAGCCGTGCGATCTGCTCGCGGTAATCGTCCCTGCCGACACGATCCCCGCAAGGCCCGGTGCACTGTTTGATGCTGAACAGCAGACAGGGCCGAAAGTGCCGACGATTTTCGTCGGCTTCCTCGATCTCCAGGTTGCACGTGCGGAACTTGAACACGCGCTGCAACAGCGGCAACGCGGCCCGGAGTTCCGAAGCGTGCACGAAAGGCCCATAGAGCTTCGCGCCGCGTTGCGGCTGGCGGGTGATCTGCACGCGGGGGAAGTCCTCGCGCGAGTTGATCTGGAGATAAGGAAAGCTCTTGTCGTCTTTCTGACGTTCATTAAATCGCGGCTGAATGTCCTTGATGAGCCGACTCTCGCGCAACAGCGCGTCGACTTCGCTCTCGCAGATCAGAACGTCCACATCCACGACCAGCTGGGAAATCATCCGTTCGATTTCCGAGCCGCGCGACTGCGTCAATTTCGCGCCCGGCTGAAGGTAACTCATCACCCGGCTGCGCAGGGATTTCGCTTTACCGATGTACAGCACGACACCGGCGGCGTCCTTAAACAGGTACACACCCGGTTCGTCAGGCAGGTCACCGGCCTTGCTCCGCAGGTCATCCAATATCGCCGCTCTCTTCGACATGCACTGCATTATACGCAATTTCGGCGTGGTTCGGAGAAAGAAGAAACCCGTGGAATACGAGAATGATTTTTTCTTGTAATTATGCATTCAGAATGCATAATTACAAATATGCCGTCGAAACAGAATTCAACACGATACATTCGTCGAACGCTCGAAGCGACGCTCCGCAAGGCGGCGGGACAGTTCCCGGCGGTGATTCTGACCGGACCGAGACAATCCGGGAAGACGACGCTCCTGCAGCACGTTTTCAGCCGACGTTATTCGTATGTGTCCCTGGAACCCCCGGACGTTCGCACCTCGGCGTCGGCCGATCCGCGAGGATTCCTCGCACAATATGCTCCCCCCGTCATCTTCGATGAGATTCAGTACGCACCCGACCTTCTTCCGTATATCAAGGAGAACATCGACGCTCATCGAAACCGAATGGGACAGTATCTTCTGACGGGTTCGCAGAACCTGTTGATGATGGAGCGGGTATCGGAAACCCTGGCCGGGCGAACGGCGGTGTTACGCCTGTTACCTTTGTCCCAACGTGAAATCCTCGGACAACCCGACGCTCCACTGGCATGGGAACGAAAACGAAATACGAAGGTTTACTCCAAAGCGACGTCTTCACAACATCTCTGGAAACGATTGTTGCGGGGGAGCTATCCGGAAATTGTCGCCCATCCTCGGCGGGATGCTTCCCTCTGGCAATCCGCGTATATTCAAACCTACCTCGAACGGGACGTTCGGACGCTACGGCAAGTGGCCGACTTGACACAATTTCAATTGTTTCTCCGTGCCCTGGCGGCTCGGAACGCCCAACTTCTGAACCTGGCGGAACTGGCGAGGGATCTGGGTGTCAGCCTGAATACCGTCAAACACTGGCTTAGTGTTCTGGAAGCTAGTTATCAGGTTCTGGTGCTTCGGCCTTATTTCATCAATACCGGAAAACGCCTGGTCAAAACTCCCAAGGTGTATTTCACCGACATCGGCACGCTTTGTTTTTTGACCGGCCTGCAGGACCCGAAACACGCCGCCGCCGGTCCGATGGGAGGAAGTATCATGGAGACGGCGGTACTCATGGAAATCGTCAAGGCGTATCTCCATCAAGGCGCGGAACCGCAGGTGTATTTCTGGCGAACCAGCGACGGAAGGGAAGTCGATATCGTGATCGACACCGCAGATGGACTGGTTCCGATCGAAGTAAAATTGACCGCCACGCCCACACCGAAGACGGCTGCGGGAATTACGGCTTTTCAGAACGATTTCCCGGGCCGTTCGACGAAAGGATACGTCGTCCACCCCGGTGACGTTTCCCTGCCGTTGGGACCAGACGTTCAGGCCTTGCCGTTCGACTCCCTGTAATAAAAAAGCATGAATACGGTTTCTCCATTCCCTGTTGCTTGATATCAGAACAATATGAAATCATTCAGCAAACAATTCTTCTACGACCGCACGACCCTCAGTCTGATCGCGTCGAATCTCGTGACGATCGTCGTTGCCCTTTGGCAGAACTGGCCTCTCGGGGTTATCATGTGGATCTACTGGGGCCAGAGCGTCATCATCGGCGTGTTCAACTTCTTCCGCATCCTCGACCTGCAACAGTTCTCCACGAAGGGTTTTCAGATTGACGGTAAAAACGTCGAGCCGACGCGCGGCGTGAAGATTCAGACGGCGGTTTTCTTCCTCTTCCATTACGGCTTTTTCCACGTCGGGTATGCCCTGTTTCTCGCGGTTCTGTTCAGCCGCGGTTCCTCACGCGACATTTTTGGGATCGGGATTTGCACGCTCGTTTTCGCGGGCAACCATTTTTTTTCGTTTTGGCAAAACCGGCGGCGCGACCGAACGAGAACGCCGAACATCGGCACGATCATGGGCTTCCCGTACGCGCGCATCGTGCCCATGCACCTGACCATTATCTTCGGTGGATGGATGGTCATGGCGGGGGTGCACGCCCGGCTGATTCTTTTGCTGTTCCTCGTGTTAAAAACCGTCGCCGACGTGATCATGCACATGGTCGAACACGCCGACGCGCGAAAACGAGAAACTTCATCGGAGAAATAGCCTCCGCCCGGGGTTTTTGAAACAAACCCGCGCCTCGCTAGGGCTTACGCATCAAAATCTTTCTTGCAGCCCAACGGGCTGAAATATACCAGCCCAGGGCAACGCCCTGGGAAACGGGCGTTACATGAATCAAGCCCTGCAAGGGCGTGACAATATGTCTCGCCCTTACAGGGCTCGGAAGAATGGAAAATCTCTCACCCAGGGCTTCGCCCTGGGCTGGTATATATACGCCTTTCAGGCGAAAAATAAGAAAACACAAAGAATTTAGATGCGTGTGTGAGAATTTTTTCTGGCGCTCGGTTATTCTTTTGTTTACAGTGACTTGCAGTAGTTGTTGGTTACTCTTTTTAGGAGCAAG